>CAJBKE010000047.1 GCA_903953565.1 uncultured Verrucomicrobiota bacterium
CCGGCTGGTAGCGCGGGTGATACCGCGTAAGAAACCACCGCTCCACCGCTGCTGCCGGGCGTGTTGTCCGGGATCGCTACGTCCTTGGCATAAATGGCGGGGTTGCTGGAAAAACTAAGAGAGGAAGGTGCGACATCATTGACTGCGATGCTCACTGAAGCGGTGGTGGATCCGCCGGTGTTGCTAGCGGTGACGGTGTAGCCGGCGGCAGTGGCAAGGGCTGTCGGCGCGCCGCTGATGACGCCGGTGGAAGTGTTCAGCGTAAGGCCGGCTGGCAGCGCGGGTGAGACCGCGTAGGAAACCACGGCTCCGCCGCTGCTGGTGGGCGTGTTGTCCGAGATCACCGTGTCCTTAGTGTAGCTCGTCGGGTTGATGGAATAACTGAGAGAGGAAGGTGCGACATCATTGACTGCGATGCTGACTGAAGCGGTGGTGGAGCCGCCGGTGTTGCTGGCGGTGACGGTGTAATCGGCGGCCGTGGCAAGAGTCGTCGGTGTGCCGCTGATGACACCGGTGGAGGTGTTTAGCGTGAGGCCGGCTGGCAGCGAGGGTGAGACCGCGTAAGAAACCACCGCACCACCGCTGCTGGTGGGTGCGTTGTCCGGGATCAACGTGTCCTTGGTGTAGGTCGCCGGGTTGCTGGAATAACTGAGAGAGGAAGGTGCGACATCGTTCACCGTGATGCTCACTGATGCCGTGGTCGATCCGCCGGTATTGGTTGCCGTGACGGTGTAACTGGCGGTGGTGGTCACCGCCGAGGGCGTTCCGCTGATGACGCCGGTGGAGGTGTTAAGCGTCAGACCCGTCGGCAACGCGGGTGAGACCGCATACGAAACCACCGCGCCGCCACTGCTGGTTGGCCTGTTGTCCGTGATCGCTGAGCCCGTGGTATACGTGGCGGGGTTGCTGGAGTAGTTGAGCGCTGAGGGAGCGGCGACGGGCGGCGCGGTGGTCTTCAGTGATAGTTTCCATCCTCCGCTGATGCTGCCGGTGTTGATTCCTCGGTCATCCATCACATAGAGGCTCCAGGTTCCCGCGGGATTCGTTCCATTGAAAACCGCCAAGGTTAAGTCATACGGCGCAGCGGGAGCAGGCGCCGAGAAGGCATCGGAAGTTGATCCAATATCAGTAGGTCTGTAGGTTCCTGTGGTAATGGGCACCGCACTAGTCGGCAGGAAAACTGCGGCTGCATCATCGAACGTTAGATTCACATTCGCGACAGACGCACCTGCGCCAACATCCGACATCAACAGCACCTTCTGCCCCAGTGGCCCGACCAGCAGGATGTCCAAATCGTTTTGCCGAGCGTGAGTGAGGCCATAAATCGTGACCGTGACCCTAGTGATTGTTCCGGCCGTTGCTGGCACAACGATCGCGGATGGGTAGGGCGAGGCTGCTGCATTGTCATTGAGCGTGATTAACGAGGAGTTACGGAAGCCGCCTTCTTCAACTGCAATGTTCAGCTGGGCAGTCGTCGAGCCGCCTGTGTTGGTGGCGGTGATAGTGTAGTTGGCGCTGGTAGAAAGTGCCGTCGGCGTGCCGCTAATCATGCCGGTGGTGGTGTTCAAAGCCAGACCGGCTGGTAGGGCGGGCGATACCGCGTAAGAAACCACGGCTCCGCCACTGTTGGTGGGAGCATTCAAAGTGATCGCCTGATCTATTGGATAGGAAGCGGGATTACTGGAATAGGTCAGTGCGGAGGGGGCTATATCGATGACCGTGATGTTGAGTGAGGTGGTGGTCGAACCGTCGGGATTGGTCGCCGTGATGGTGTAGGTGGCCGCCGGTGTTGGTGCCAAAGGTGTGCCGCTGATAAGGCCGGTGGTGCTGTTCAGCCTCAAGCCGCTTGGCAGATTGGGCGTGGCCACATACCTCACCACGCCGCCGCCAATGCTGGACGGGGAAAGATTGTTGATCACCGTGCCCTTAGTGTAAACGGGAGGGCTGGAATAGCTCAGTCCCGCGGGCGGATTGGGGCCGGGTGCTACGACGTCGATGAGGAGGATTGCCGTGTCCGTGCCACCGGAGCTACTGACCTGCACCGCCCATCGATTGAGGCCCAGGTCGGCGAGTTGCGGTGTTCCTGAGAGCGTCCCGTCGGCGGTGATGCTTAGCCAAGACGGTCCGGAAACCTTGGAGAAGGTCAGCGCTTGGCCGTTCGGATCGCTGGCATTTCCCGAGAGGGTTCCCGAATAGACCCCATCGACCGGTGCGGCGGTCTTGCCGATCGGATCGCTGCTGAAGAGAGGCACGCTGCTCGGAGGGGTAGCCGAAGTCCGAGCAAAGGTGGCCGTGACCCGCGAGTCTTTGGTTGGGAAAAGAAACGGGCGGGCACTGGTCCCGGTCAACGCGCCGCTCCATCCGGTGAATTTCCATCCCGAAGCAGGAGTCACCGTCAATTCCAAGCGCTGGCTTTCGGCGAAGTCGTCACCGACGACCGGCGAGTAGGTCGTAGCGTCCGTACGAGCGCTGACCGTGCCCATGCCAACCGTGCCGATTTGGACATGGGCCAGCTTGGTCACTTCCAGTTTATGGAAAATATCATCATCTGAATCCAAATTGACGAGGATGAGGTCGGAGCCGTTAGGCCCTTGGTTTCCGAAGGCCCAATCCGTGACCACCACCGATGCAGTCTTCCAGGTATTGCTGTTGGTTTTGGTGACCGTGAACGCGGTTTTCTGGTTATTCCCCACGGCGTCGTAGCGAAGGGCAAACTGACCGGTGCCGCGATCGAGATAGTCCACGGAAAGCCGCACCCGCTGGCCCACTGAAGGCAGCAGGTTGTCATTGATTTCGAAATACATCGTGTTCCGGCCGGAGGCACTGTCGAAACCGCGCGCGAAGCGGTCATAAGGATGCGAGCTTGTCGTCAAGGTTCCGTTGACGCGCCAGAGTCCCTTGCTGGTGGAATCCGGGTCCATCTGAGTGATAAACCGTTCATAGTTCCCGGGCCAAATCTCCCAACCGGAATCGTTGAATCCAGTCTGCGCCCTGCGTTGCGCCACCTGTCCCAAGGGGGCCGCGTTCAGGTCGTCCATCTTGGCACCCTGGCTGGCATAGGCCGCACAGATGGTGGTATACCGGTTGGTATTGCCCCTGTTGGCCGGCGATCCATAGGTTGCGATCGGAAACTTGGTGGTATCCTCCGAAGCGAGTCCTTCGTGAAAGATGCAGAATCCGCCGCGGGCCGTTGGCGGGTCGAGTTCCGCCGCCCAGGTGTTGAAAAACTCGGCCGTAGAGACAATGTCATTGGCCGCCGCGCCCTCCATGACCGAACTGCTCCAATCCCATATTGTCATGCCGGCGTTGAGTTGTTCCACCGCGCACCAATACATGCCCAATTTGAGATTGAGCTGGAAATAGGGTTTTTCCCAAGTCTGATCCATCTCGTTGACGGAGAAAAACCTGAACGGTGTATCCATGGAAAGCGCCTTGAACGAGTCCGGCACGTTTCTGGATTCCGACAAATGGTGTCCGCGAACCTGGCCGCCATACTTCGCACCGAATCCGGACGTTACATTGGCCATGACCCAGTCCTGCTCGGTCTGATAGGCCGGCACCTCGATATTCTGGAAGAGCAGCGGGATTTGCGGTCCTGTGCCATGCTGGAAGGCCTGGTCATAAACATTGAAAGCCCACAACCTGTAATTCCGCCATTCCTCGGCACTAATTTGATACTCAGGCGGAACGAAGGGAACGTCCGAGCCTTCATACGGCTCTTCGTCCCCCGTGGCGCCGGTATCCACGCGAACGAAAGAGACGATATTCGCCAGATGAGCCGGAACGTCCTCGCGCAGATGTTTGCCAAGCGCCTGCACCATTTCTTCAAAGTAGATTTTGAATTCAGGATCCAGATAGTATCCATAGGTGTACGTAGGGCAGGTGATTTTTGGAACGCCCGCCGCGAAAATCCAAGGCGGCATGGTCGTCGCAGAGACGGGCTGGATCTTGACGAAAAATCTCTGGTTCTGGTCGTAAGCCAACTGCAACAGGCTATCCAGCGCTGCCCAGTCAAAGGTGTTCCGGGCAGGGTTGATTGCCGTCCACTCCGCTGCATATTCCTGCCCCCGGACATAAGGATATTGGCTGACGAGATGCCCGCCTGCCCGGTCCCACACGCCATAGGCTTCCCGGGGCAGCCCGAGCTCCGCATGGAGCGACGAGAAAGTTGCCAGCGGCAGGGATGTGATGATGAGGAGTATGCGTTTCACAGTGAGCCGTCTTACGGCTTGAGGGTCCTGTTCAACCAGTTAACGAGCTGAGCTACCTAGAATATCGTATTGCACATAATCATAAAGTTCCTGAAATGGTTCTTGTCGGAGTGGAGTTCGATGGTTGGAGGGGGGCAGATGGGTTGCTTATTCCGAATCCTCGCCGTCAGCCGATAGGTTCTTTTTGCTTTTTTTCTCTTTCCCGGGCCTGCCTGCCTTATCGGCTTTCGGAGGCATCGGTGCGTTTGCAGACACCTTGTAATCGGTCGGCGGCAAAAGCACTGGCGCCTCCAGCTTGCCACGGTGCACTTCGATCAAGCTGAAGATGTCGTCCTTGTCATCCGCGTTGACAAGAGCGAGATCGGAGCCCTTGGTTCCGCCGTGGCGGAAGACGGCGTCATTAAGCGTGACAACTTCATGATGCCATCGCTTGTCACCCTTGCCCGTAACGGTCAGCGCCGTTTTCATCTCCGGTTTGCCGGCATCGTAATCCAGCTTCCAGGTCGAACCTGCCGTCCCGTCATACCAGACGACGGTCACCGTCATCACCTTCGGTTCATTGCCTTCGGAGAAGCCCTCGTGCAATTTGAAAAACATCGCGTCCTTTCCGGAGGCGTGCTCGAACCCGCGCGCAAAGCGGGAATAGATGGAAGAGGTCGGAGTGATCGGGCCGCCCACGCGCCAGAGGGGAATGGACGTGGCATCGGCGTCAATCTGGTAAAGGAAGCGGCCGTAGTTATCCGGCCAGATGTCCCAGCCCACGTCGTTATAACCGGTTTGGGTGTCGCGCTGCCGGACTTGGTCCAGCAACAGGCCATTCTTGTCATCCACCGCCGCGCCATACTTCGCGTACGCGGCGCAGATTTTCAGCATGCGATCCGCATTCTTGCGTTGGGCAGGTCCGAACTCTGCCTCGGGATAAGCCTTGGTATCGGCGGCATCCAATCCTTTGTGCAGGGCACAGAAGGCGCCGGTGGCGGTCTTGGGATAGATCTGTCCGGCGTATCGGTTGAAAAAGTAGAAGGAATAGTCGAAGCCCTGTTCCTTGCACGCATCCATGGCGCTCTTGGTGACATCCCAGACGCTCTGCCCGCCGTTGAGGGCGTTTACCGCGCCCCAGTAGAAACCGAGCGGGACGTTGAGCTGATACCACGGGTGCCGCCAAGTTTGATCCATCTCCGAGCGGCGGAACAGCGTCAGCCCCTTGGGATCAAGGAGGTAGGGTGTCCACTGGTCATACAACGAGCGTTCGCCGGACAGATGGTGCCCGCGCGAGAGCGCTCCGTTCTTGATGCCGAAGCTGCCGTGGACGTGGTTGGTCACCCATTCCCACTCTTTGAGGAAACCCTCTTGGGCTTCGACCTCGTCTTCGTCCGAGCCGATGACCGGCCCGACGGCGTTGAAAAGCAGATCGATTTTAGGCTCATCGGCACTGCCTGCGAAGGTCTTCACAAACAGGTCGAAGGTCTCCAAGCGGAACTCCCGCCACGCGGGAGCGCTGCGGGGCAGATCGTATTTGCTCTCTATGGCCGTGCCTTTGTAGGGGGTTTCATCACCAGTGCACCCCGTCTTGATCTGGATGAAGGCGATCCGCTCCTGCTGTTCTTTCGGATAACTGCGGATGTGCTTTCCGAATTCAGTGATGAGGCGGAAATAATACGTCTTGTATTCGGGGGTCAGGTAGTAGGGGTAGCCATCCCATTTACCCTTGTGCTTCTCCTTCTCGCTCTTCGTCCTCACCTTCGGCACACCATGTTGGTAAATCCATTCCGGCGCGTCGGGACCCACACTCAAGGATAGATAAACGAACTGATTGTTCTGAGCGGCTCTTTCCATGACTTTATCCAAGCCACTCCAGTCGAAAACTTCCGGCTGCTTTTCCAAATCGGCCCATCTCTGATCGAAAGAAAACCCTTTGAGGAACGGATACTCTTTGGGGTCAAATTTGTCCGTCCGATCCCACACCCCAAAGGCGCTGGGTGGCGGCGCGGCTTGAAGCAAGGCAAACGAGCAGGCGACCATCAGCCCGATGAGACGGACCGTTTTGGTCAAACCAGTGGCCTTGAGTTCAATTTGTTTCATAGAGTTTTTGTGACGTCGATGTCCGTTGCAGACACCATTCAAGCAGGATCTGCTTATTCCTGATTTGTGGCTTCGTCCGATTTCTTTCCCTTCCTCTTTTTTCCAGATTTGCCCGCCTTATCCGCTTTGGGCGGCATCGGTTTTTTGTCAGAAACCTTGTAATCGGTCGGCGGCAACATGACGGGCGTCTCAAGCTTGCCACGGTGGACTTCGATCAGGCTGAAGATGTCGTCCTTGTCATCCGCGTTGACAAGAGCGAGATCGGAGCCCTTGGTTCCGCCGTGGCGGAAGACGGCGTCGTCCAGCGTGACAACTTCATGGTGCCATTGTTTGTCACCCTTGCCCGTGATGGTCAGCGCCGTCTTCATCTCCGCTTTGCCGGCATCGTAATCCAGCTTCCAGGTCGAACCTGCCGTCCCGTCATACCAGACGACGGTCACCGTCATCACCTTGGGTTCATTGCCCTCGGAGAAGCCCTCGTGCAGTTTGAAATACATCGCGTCCTTTCCGGAGGCGTGCTCGAACCCGCGCGCAAAGCGGGAGTAGATGGAGGATGTCTGGGTGATCGGGCCGCCCACGCGCCAGAGGGGAATGGACGTGGCATCGGCGTCAATCTGGTAGAGGAAGCGGCCGTAGTTATCCGGCCAGATGTCCCAACCCACGTCGTTCAATCCAGTTTGGGTGTCCCTTTGCCGGACCTGTCCCAGCGCCAGCCCATTGGTGTCGTCCACCGCCGCGCCATACTTGGCGTAATCGGCGACAATTTTCTCCATTCGCTCGATATTTTTGCTGGAAGCATTTCCATACTTCGCCTCCGGATAAGCCTTGGTATCGGCAGCATCCAATCCTTTGTGCAGGGCGCAGAAGGCATCCGTGGCCGTCTTCGGGTTGATTTGTCCGGCGTAGCGGTTGAAGAAATAGAAGGAGTAGTCGAAGCCCTGTTCCTTGCACGCTTCCATGGCGCTAGAAGTGATGTCCCAAATGCTTTGTCCGCTCTGCAGACCCGTGAGGGCACCCCAGTAGAAGTTGAGCGGCCGATTCACATAATACAGGGCCCGTTGCCACGTCTGGTCCATTTCCGACCGGGCAAACAAAGGAGTGCCCTGCGCAGCGATGAGTCGGGGGTTCCACGTCTCAATTTTGGTCCGCTCCCCGCTCAAGTGGTGACCGCGCCCGCTGCCGGCAATCTTGATCCCGACTCCGCCCTTGGCATTGTCCGTCACCCATTTCCACTCTTCGGAAAATCCGCGCTCGCCCTTCCCCTCGCGCTTCCCCTCGCCCTCCTCATCGCCATCCGGTTGCACGTTGTTGAACATCAGGGCAATCTCGGGCTGGTTAGAACCGCCCTGGAAGGTCTTCACAAACAAATCGAACTGCCACAGGCGGAACTCCCGCCAATCGGGGGACTTGGTGGGCAAGTCATATTTTTTCTCAATGACATTGCCCTTGTAAGCGCACTCGTCGCCCGTGCACCCGGTCTTGACCTGAATGAACGCGATGCGCTCCTGCTTTTCTTTGGGGTAACTGCGGATGTGCTTCCCGAATTCAGTGACCAATCGCTGCAAAAGCGACTTGTATTCCGGCGAAGGATAGAAGGGATAAACTGGCCAGTTGTCGTGCATCTGGCCGCTTGTCTCCACACGCGGCACACCCTTGGTGTAGATCCACTGCGGTGCGTCCGGCCCCACATTCAAGGAAAGGTAAATGAACTGGTTCTTCTTCACCGCCGAATCCATGGCCTGATCCAAAGCGCTCCAATCAAAATCACCCGGCCGTTTTTCCACATCAGCCCAGTTTTGATTGAATGCCAATCCCTTCAGGAAGGGATAGTCCTTAGGATCAAAGGACGAGCCGCGATCCCATACCCCGAATGCGCTGGGCGGCGGCACGGCTTGAACCGGCAACAGGAATGTAGCGCCGATCAGTCCGATGAGACTGAGCGTTCTGGCCAAGCCAGTGGATTTGAATTCAATTTGTTTCATAAAGTTTTTCCGATGTCGTTGGGTGGTTGAGGCGCAGTTCACACAGAGCCTGCCGGTAGCGCGAGTGGCTTCCGAATAAATGAGCTGTTTCATCGTTCTCTAGTTCTTCCCCCCGCCATTATTCGCCAGAAGTCCGGCACGGATGCACACGTTGAGAAAGGCGGCGGCGGACCAGAGTTGATGGCCTGAGCCGTCGATCAAACCGCCGGGAAGGGGAATTTTTTCGTGGAAGGAGCCCAAGCCGTCCCCCCATTCGCTCTCATTGTCTCCCTTCTTCTTTTTTGGTGCGAAGGCGGTTCCCAGCGAACGCCCCAGCAAGGCCGCATTTTGGGGGGTATAGTCGCCACCATCGGCCATCTCTTTGCCCCAAAGGAAAAACGTGTCGCAGAACGGCCAACTTGCCATGTTGTGCGGGCCACTGTTACCGAGGATGAACGGAGAAAAGAGCGGGATGCCCTTGTCGGTAATCGGATAGCCCGCATAGGCTGCCTTCGCGGCATCGCCTTCGAGAATGCCAAAGATCACGGCAAACGCAGTTCCTAGGATCTCCCTGTTCGGCATAACGACTCCATGCCGATCCTTATAGTAGGCTAGCGTGCCATCGGATTTGGCGAATTCCCTGACGATGGCAGCCTTGAGTGCCGCCGCGCGATCGAGCCACTCCTGTTTTTCACCCGCCGGACGACCGCTTTTTTCGGCGGCGTTGGCCATGGCGAGCATCCCGCGATAGTAGAGGCAATTGGTGGAAAGCGACTTAAGCAGCACGCAATCCGCTTTGGTCATCCCCTCGGGGTAGGCCGAATTGGTGATGTCGTGGAAGAGCGGTTGGCCGCGGAACAGTCCGTCGCCCGGGTCGAACCACGGTTCATAGAACACCTCGAAAAAATATTTGCCGTTCTCGAACATCCACGGCCAGTCGGCCAGTTCGGGATGGACCGTGAAGAGATCGTCCGCGGCCCAGAGCCAGACCACATCATCCGTGGCCCGCGTGTAGGAGTTGGTCCGGTGTTTCGCCATGACCTCCTTCTCCTCCTCGGCGATCACCTCCCAAGGGACTTTGATCTCCGGGATCACGTGCGGAGCGGAGACCCGGTAGCCGAGTTTCCTGCGGACGTCGCGAGTCAATCTGAGGGACGAAAGCATCACCTCGGGGTAAAAACGATTCACGCCCAGCACCCCGGCAATGGAAATGTCGCGCGTGTAAACCCGGTCGCCATAGCGCGTGCCGGCACCGAAATAGATGACCCCGGCCTCATTCTTCACCTCGTTGCGTTCCACGTCATCGAGGGCTATTTTCCACATACGTTCGGTCAGCGGTGTGATCTCTCCTTTCAAAGCAGCCTTGGACTGAGGCTGCGGCGCCGGAAGCTGGGACAGACTGAAATTGCCATTCGCATCTCGCAGGGAATCTGCGGTCATCACCAATGGCCCCTGTTCAAAAAGGAACCGGGGTTTCTCAGATGCGGGCTCCGCAAAAGCCAGACCGGGGCAAGTGAACGCAAAAGCCAGCGCGGGAAGGAGGCTGTCACAACCCCGATTCATCTTCGGTCCGGTATTTTCTCCGCGCTTCTGCACCTCAGTGTAAAATCTTCCCGCGGACAATCCCCGCGCCGAAGCGCCGAAGCTCAGGCGTAAAGGTTGAAGCGTCATTGCTCGCAAACGATGGCGATTACCGCGATTTCAAATTCTCGCAGAGTTGGGCAAACGACTCCTTGCCGTCATACTTCAGAATAACCGAATGCCGCCCGTCCAATTTGACGGGCTCGGCTTTTCCGAAGGCTTGGAGAGCATACTCCTTGGGCGTGTTGCCCCAGTTAAAGACGCCGAGATAAATCTCCTTTCCCTTGCGCGCGAGCACCAGCTCGAAGCCGTCGTTCTTTTGCGTTCCATGCTGCCAGAGATCCAGCGGCACCGTCTCGTCCATCGCCGGATACTGGAATACTTCCTTCACCAAGGCCTGACGCTCCGGCCGGAGCGTCATCAGGTTGTCGCTGTTCAGCCGAGCCGTGCCGTAGAGCTTGTTGAGGTCCGCCCACATTTGCGCTTCGTTCAACGTCATGCTGCCGCCGTGTTTGACTTTTTCCTGGGAGACGGTTTCGTCCTCGTCGACGGCCTCGCGGAAGACCAGGTAGTCGGCATCGCCATTCCACACCTTGCCGTTCAGATAGAAGTTGCCGAGATTTGCCAGCGAGCGCTCGGGGAAGGCCTCGTATCTCGGATGAATGTCGCCACCGCTGCGCATGCCGTCCACAAATCCGATGCACGGACCGAACACCGCAGAGCAACCGAGAAAATAGGCATCCGGCCCCATGGCCTCGCGCATGGTCTGCATCCCCAGACGGAACCTCTCCACGCTGGTGATCGTGGGATCATGGGCCTTGATGCCGTTGGCCGACTTGTTCCTCGCAAGAGTGTCGTTCTTCAGCCCGTAACGCATGAAGTCCACCTTGAAATAACGTACGCCCCAGTTCTCTTTCATGTTGCGGATGCAATCGGCGATGTGCGCCCGTGCGCCTGGATGCGAGTAATCGAAGTAAATATAACGCATAACCTTGTCGCCCTTGTCATTCACCTCGACAAGCAGTTTGCCGTCCTGGTCGTGCAGGAAATATTCGGGGTGGGCTTTGTAGATCTCCGAATTCTCATCGCCCCGGAAGCCGTCGAAGTGAAGGCCGGGCGTCTTACCTTCGGAGGTGATCCGGGAAACGATCGCCTTGATGCCGCCGGGTAGGAGGTCCGGCCGCACGCTCTGGTAATCGCCGCGCTCGGTCCACCAACCGCCGTCGATCTGGATCATGTTCGCATCGGGCGCGAGTTTGTTCAGCGCGTCCATGTTCCCATAGATATCCTTGGCGGTGAAAACCCGGCCGTAGTAGTCCCATGTCGCCCAGCCTTTGAAATCAGCAGGCTTCAGTTTCTCGATACCGTTCTCCGCCGCGATGGCCGTGCCGAATTGATCGAGCAGCGCCAGCCAGTCATCGGCGCGCCGGAGGACAATCTGTTCATACTGGATGGTCTCGCCCGGCTTGAGTTGCCTCCCCTCGCCATCGGACCAGATCTCGATGGCCCCGTCCTTGAGGGTGAAGTTCGGCAGGAAAATCCGCCAGGAAAGCGAGCCGGCGAAGAGATATTTTCCGTCCGCCAGCCGCACCACCTCATACATGTGGCTGGAGCTCTTCGCCGTTTGCGTGCCGACATTCTGACGCAGCAACGGCGTGCGGCCCATGCAACTGCCCCCGTAGAGGACTTCCAAATCATCCGCGAGTTTTTCCGCCACCGGAATGCGCACGTTGATCCTCTCGATCGCCAGCGGCTGATCGCCCTTGTTGGAGAGCGTGATCGCCAGGCGCTGGAAACCATCCGCTTGTTCCGTCAAAGTCTGACTCGTGGTCACTGGATGGTTTGCCTTAACCTCCACAGTGATGTCAGGCCAGGCGGAACCGGCTTGAACGGACATCGTCGCGGCGCACAGAAGAGTCGCCGACATTAGAATCAACGCAGTTTGTTTCATAAATTGGTAGTTTTTCTGATACGACTGTCGGCCCCGCTCGCTCTCCTAGTGGGCCGACGCATTAGCGACCTTTCCAGAACACCGATCCCGCGGAACCTTCCGTGTCGATCGTCTGCTTCATCGCGGTCAGGAAGGCGTCATCGACTAAATCGGCATGGCCGTCGAAAAAGGTAATGGCGCTTTTGTTGTTGTGGTAGGGCTTGATGACGTTATTTCCGGAATCCTTTAGGTTAATGGCCATGCCAGCTCCCGAGTTCATCGTGTTGCTGTCACCCAGAAGTAAGGTGGCACTGGGGCTGGTCACTTGCGCCATGCGCGTGGGTCCCCCGGAGCCGATATATGAATTGAGCCCATAGCTCGCACGGGTCACGCTGTACGTGTTACCGAGCGCCTGCATAGCGGCCATTGCGCTTGGACAACACAGCGGTTTGTAAAATTCAAGATCTCTCTGGTTGTCACCGGTTCTCTTGATATAGCCGTTACTTTCAAGCTCGGTATACCATGTGGAACCACCCCCACTGCCTGCAACCAGCACCCCAGCCTTGTCGGTGACCATGGAGAGGTAGAAAGAGCTAAATTGGCGCATGTTGGACACGCATTTGGCCCGGTCGCCTGATTCACGGACCTTGCCAAAGGCCGGCACGGCGATGGCGGCCAGCACAGCCATAATCGCTATAACAACGAGTAACTCGATGAGAGTGAAAGCAGCTTGAAATGGGCTCCAGGTTGGCATGGCGGGGAACTTTGGCCCTTGGGGGCGAGACTGTTCGGGGGATGGGATTTCGAATAAGTCGCTGGGTTCCGGCGAAGACCGAAGTTCTACACTAAATTTCAGCCGAATACGCAGATTATGACGGGAAAAGCTAGCCACAGCATCCAACAAGCACCTCCCCCGACAATGTCGAGAGGTGGCTCGCGTGTTACCACCGCGGGGCTAGGCGACAAATTCGACTGGCTGGATCCCCTCTTCGATCCATCGCTGGATTTCGGCGCGGGTCTTGCTGCCGCAGTTGCGCTCTTCGCGGAGGTGCTCCAGCACGTTGGTCTCTACGGCTTCACTGCGGGTGCGAATACCACGTCGTTCGAGGGCATTGACGGCGCGGCTGGATAAATGGAACAACTCGACCGCTTGGCCAAGCGAGGCCAGCGACCGGCGGTGCCTCGCGAGCATGAGCGATACGGCCTGCGGCGTGACCTTGAGCTCCCGGCCGATTTCACGAAACGAGTAGCCCAGCCCCCGCAGCGTGGCGATATCGCGAATACGGCGGGGCAGGTCGTCGACTGTCTTGCTCCTGACATCCTCCCCGGAAATGGTGGCGTTCTGTGGGTCGGTGTCGTTGTGCATGCTTTGCGAATCTTTGCTCTGGAAGAGGAACGCCGTAATCGGATGCCTGCCTAGAATCTCTTGGCGATGGCCGGGCCGCGGATTCAAGACTTACGGAGCCAGCGCCGGGTCGCGGGCCATCCCAGCATGGCCAGAAGGCCGAGGGCGGTGATGACCGTGGAGGGTTCGGGAATGGCGGTGATGGTGAAGTAGCTGCCCTCGATGCCGGTGGTGTAATCGGCGCCGCCGAAGCCGAAATTGGCCAGATCGCCATTGCCGAAGGAATTGCTGGTGAACTGCAGTTTATTGCCCGGGAAGAAGTTTTGTACGGCGACGAGCGAACTGCCGGTGTTGGCATAATTTTGGAACTGCAATGTGCCGCTGATGCCGTTGCCGAAGTCGAGGAAGGACCCGGCGGTTATGTTGAGGTTCCCGAAAACTTCGCTCACGCCACTGGCCCGCGCGATGGTGCCGCCGGACAGCGTCACGGCCGCGCCGTCGTTCAATTGCTCGCTTTGCGAAAGAAGCAGCACGGCGCTCGAGGCAATACTGATACTGCCGGCACTGCCGGCTGCGGCGCCTACGGTTGAAGCGAGGTCGACGGTGCCGGTCCGGACATCGAGAGCGCCGGAGAATGTGTTGGCGCCCGAAAGGGTCAGGGTGCCAGCCCCGAGTTTGGTGATGCCGAGCGAGCCAGAGCCCGTGCCGGTAGAATTCGCGAGAATGTCGGTGATGCCGAAATTGCCGCCGGCCGCATTGGCGGTATCGAAGGCGATGGCGGATCCGCCGCGCAGGCCGTTGTTGTTCACCTCTCCGCCCAATCCGGTGAGGATTGTGGTCACATCCGCGGTGGAGAACTCACCGCTCCCGCCCACATTGAAACCGACCGTGCCGCCCGAGTTGACGGTGATGTTTGTCTTGTCCCAACTACCGGTGGCGCCGCCGTAAAGCGCCGTGGCCTGGGTGAATTTCAGCAATCCACCGTTGGCATTGATCGTGGTGGTTCCGGTGTAGCTGTTCGAACCGGAAAGGGTGAGGGTGGCATTACCCGCTTTGGTGATTCCACCGTTGCCGACGACGCCGCTAAATTCCACCGAGGAATCCGTGGTGAGTGTGCGGGTGGCTCCGCCGAGGTCGACACCGGCGCTGAAGGTGAGCTTGCCGTCGTTTGTCGCATTGCCCAGGATGACGTTGCCACCGACGGTGACCGCATTCAAAATCGTGCGGTTCGCGGTGCTGCCGCTCGAGAGCGTGCCGCCATTGAGAGCGAGGCTGTCCGTGCCAATGGCACTGCTGGTGATCGCGCCGACCGAGCCAACGCTGGCCGCACCCAGCTGTAGGGTGCCCGCGCTGAGAGTGGTGCCGCCGCTATAGGTGCTGGCCCTGTTGAGAGCGACCGTCCCGGCGGTGGTCTTGTTCGCGCCCGCCGTGCCGGCGAGAACCGCCGAGGAGCTGCCGCTTTGGAGATCATAGGCTGTGATGCTCGTCAGGATGCCCGACGTGCCGGTGCCTGTAATCGCGCCGCCGGTGAGCTTCACTCCATTGACCGTATCGGTATTGCCGCCCAGCGCGAAGGTGCCAGCGGCGACTTCCACATCGGAAGCGTTGTTGATCTGGTTAGCAGCACCGAGTGTCAGAGTTCCTGTGCCACTGACCAGCACATTGCCCGCGAGGGCAACCACGCCTGCGGTCTTGCTGAGCACCAAGCTGCCTGCGCTCACCGTGGTGAGACCGGTGTAGGTATTGGCGTTGCCACCGCTGAAGGTCACCGTCCCGGCGGTGGTCTTGTTCGCGCCTGCCGCGCCGGCGAGAACTGCGGCGATGTTGCCGCTGCTTTGGAAGTCGAATGCGGTGGTGCTGGTCAAAGTGCCCGAGCCGGTAATCGCGCCACCGGTGAGCTTCAGGTTGTTGACGGTATCACTGTTGCCGCCCATCGCGAAGATGCCGTTGGTGGCGACTTCAAGGCTGGCGGTGTCCTTGATCTGGTTGGCGTTGACGATCTGCAAGGTGCCGCCATTGACGAGGGCATCGCCCGCGAGGGCAACCACGCCTGCGGTCTTGCCGAGCACCAAGCTGCCTGCGCTCACCGTGGTGAGACCGGTGTAGGTATTGGCGTTGCCACCGCTGAAGGTCACCGTCCCGGCGGTGGTCTTGTTCGCGCCCGCCGTGCCGGCGAGAATTCCCGTGACGTTGCCACTACTCTGGAAGTCGTATGCAGTGCTGCTGGTCAACACGCCAGTCGTGCCAGTGATAATACCACCGGTGAGCTTCACATTGTTGACGGTATCACTGTTGGCACCCAGCGCGAAGGTGCCAGCGGCGACTTCCACCTGAGAAGCGTTGTTGATCTGGTCAGCAGCGCCGAGTGTCAGAGTTCCTGTGCCATTGACCAGCACATTGCCCGCGATGGCATCGACTGCGGTCTTGTTAAGCGTGAGGCCGCCTGCGCTCACCGTGGTAAGGCCGCTGTAGGTGTTGGCGCTGGCACCGAGGAAAGTCAGCGCGCTTGCGCCTTGCTTGGTGATTCCACCGTTGCTGACGACGCCGCTAAATTCCACCGAGGAATCCGTGGTGAGTGTGCGGGTGGCTCCGCCGAGGCCCATGGTTCCGCTGAAAGTCAGCTTACCGTTATTGGCCGCGTCGCCAAGGGTGACGTTACCGCCGATGGTGGTGTTATTGGTAGGAGCCCGAGCACTAGTTGAGCTGGCAGAAATCTTGCCGCCGTTGAGGGCGAGGCTGCCTGTCCCTAGTGCGGTGTCGTTGCCGAGCAGCAGATTGCCTTGGGTCAGCGTGGTGCCACCGCTAAAAGTGTTGCCCGAGGAAATCGTGGTATTTCCACCAGTCGAGTTGATCTGCAAGGCGAACAAGGTCGTGGCGTTGGACGCACCGTTTACGTCACCGATGGTATTCAAAAAATTCACCCCGCCGGACCCTGATCCATTGATCGTCAGTGTGTAGGTGCCTGCTGACGAGAGATTATCGACCGACACACGATTGACGGTCAGCAGACTGCCCGAATTGTTGGCCCAGTTTTGATTGGCGACGATGCTTGCCCCCTGCGCCGCGTCAGCTGAAGCCCCAAGGGACACCGCGCCCGTTCCGAACTTCATCTCAATACCGCTGGAACCGATGTTCAGGCGGTTGTTGCCAGTGCCCGTCGTGATCGTGGTGCCGCCGTTGGAAGAATCAAAGACCAAGCCACCGAGGAAATAGCTGTTCGCAGCAGTCGGTTGGAACAGGTAGGACGCAGAGTTGAAAGTGGCGATGTCGGCATTTGCCGAGGTGCTGCCCGCAACAAAGCCATTAAGCCAATTTGACGTCGTAGCCCAGTTGGTCGAAGTGCCACCAGTCCAAGTGCCATCAGCGGCAGAAGCAGAGCCTGCGGCGAGGAGGCTGAGGATGATGGCGCAGGGGAGGGCTTGATTACGGAATAGGAAGGGAATGATCATAAACCTAGTTTAGGGTGTGCTTTGGGGCCGGCTGCACACTGAGGGGTGCAGGGATAACGGAATCCCACAGACCTTCAGCCGAAACGCAAATTATATGACGGAAAAAAGTTAACTGATAAAATGTTGGAGATTTGAACGGTGAGCGGACGGAAAAAGCACCGCCCGACACCCCACCCGCGGCTTCCACCGCTGGCACTATTTCCGAATTCCCGTTTGCCTCGGGCAGCTACAGCTACACCCCGAGTGCTCTGCTCACTTTGAACAACTTCAATTTCGGCAGCACAATGACCTTCAATACCGAGCTGAGCAGCACCGATTTGGCCACCTTCTCCTTCACCAACGGCGGCATTGCCAGCTCCAGTTGGGACGGCTTCACGGGGTCAACCCCGAGAGTTGCAGAGTCAGGCAGCAACTCGCTCATCTCCGCCCCAAGCACCTCTTGGGGCCTAACATTGCATCGTCCGGAGCATGCTGCAAGGGACGGCATTGAACTGCCGGTGACGGAGGAGAGAGAAAAACCACGCCGCGGAGGCGGCAGGGTTTTCCAAAGTCAGCCGAACTTGGCGGGCGTCAGTGCCGACGCCTGCGCATCACGCGCGCACCGAGTCCTGCCGCCGCCAAGGCGAGAAGGGCATAGGTGCTGGGTTCGGGTACGATGTAGTTGAGATAAATGTCGTTGTCCGTCTGGCTCCAAGAGAAGCTCGAGCCCGCGAGCGACGTGCTAAAGTCGTTACCCAGGCTGTCGAGCGAGACGTTAATAGTGTCGAATACGTTGGCCGAAGCGAGGGCAGGAGCAACGGCATTGCTGAAGACCAACCAAGTCTGGTTGCTGCCCCAGAACGCGTCGTTCCAGTCCGTCGCGGAGCCTGCTCCGTTGAAGACGAGGTTGTTGGTCACACCTGTGTTGATCGTCAACGTGCCGCCCGAGACGTTCACGCCGTCAAAGGCCGTCCCGCGACCGGTGGTGACGTTGCCATTGAGTTCCCAGACGAACGTCGCCCCGCTCGAGTAGCTGAGGCCATTGGCAAAAGTCTGGATACCGGGACTGTTCCCGGGGCTGTGAATGCCACTGATGGTGGTGGCGCCGCCGATGGTTCCGGAACCGCCCAGAGTTGCTCCAGAGGACACCGTCAGCGCGCCAGTGGCAGCGGATTGATTGCCGTTGACGACCAAGAAACCTGCATTGACCGAGGTTGCTCCGGTGTAGGTGTTGGAGCCGGAGAGGATCCATCGGCCCGAGCCAGCCTTGGTCACGCTGACAAGGCCGCCCCCTCCCGTGTTGTGGTCGGAGATCACGCCACTAATCGCGTTCGCGTCGGTGTTGGTGCCGCCCAGGCTGAGAACACGATTGGTCGTGATGGCACCAGCCGAAACGTTGAAGGCCGGATTGGAGAAAACCAGAGGGGTGCTGCCGTTGGCGCTGTTATTATTGATGGCGGCACCGCCACTGCTGGTGGCAGTGGTGGAGCCAATCTGCACTTGGCGGTCGGTGCCCCCCGCGCCGAGCGTGACGTTCAGGGTACCCCCCGAGAATCGGATGAGGGAGTTGGAGTTGGCGGTGGTTCCCGCACCCAGCGCACTGTTTGTACCCCCATTGGCGATGCCGCCGGCGACGTTGACGGTGAGCGTGCCTGCATTGATGACTGTCTGCCCGAGGTAAGAGTTACCCGCGTTTTGCAAAATGACTTCACCGTTGCCCGCTTTGGTGAAAGTTCTTGTCCCGTTGTTCTGGCTGATGGCGCCGGAAATGATGATGGTGCGATTGGCAGCCGCATTAACGGCTCGGTTACCTGTCCACTGAAGGTTCAGCGTGATCGTGTCCGTGATGCTTGAGCTGGAGTTGGTCGTGACGATGTCGCCGCCCAAAGCGATGTTTGATCCAGCCAGCGTGAAACCGCTCGTTGCGTTTGTGCCGTTATTCCCGAAGGTGATGGCCGTCGCGGTATAACCTGCACTGATATTGTTGGTGGTCGTGGTTTGCGTGTTCCCGATGAAAGTCAGATTGGTGGGAGAAGTCGGAACGGTATCGTTATCCCAGTTGAGGGCGGAGTTCCAGTTTCCGTCCCCTGCCCCGCCGTCCCAAGTGTTGGCCGCGTGGGCGGTTGGGCTGAGTGCGGAGATAAACAGAAGGGTCGCGGTCGCGGTGAGAAGGGTGAGGGAGGTGTGGGCCTTGGCTTGCATGGAGGGATGGAGACGTGGATGGATCTCTCCTCTAGAAATCAGCCGACTAGAACATTTGTGACGGAAATAGCTTAAAAAAGTTGCCGACGTCCCCGCCCCTGCCTCATGGGCGATCGCTGCGCCCGCTGTCCCAAGGCGAGCCGCGAAAACCCCACCGATGATCAAAGCGGCTTTACCGCGATGCCCTACAGGGCATTGGGATAATTCTCGCTTTCAACACCAACGTTGCGGAGTCCGCAAAGAAGAATGTTTGACGCCCCGGGAGTTAGAGAGGCCTGCCACGGCGGCAAGACCACCCCGGGACTACGGGGCTATGGTGGCCCTGACTCGGTAGAAGGAGTTGCTCCCTGCCGGGGTGACCGTGAACTCGCGGCGCACGTAGGACGGCGCCAGCAGAATCGCCGGGTTGGTTTGGTTGGCCGAGTTGGTGATCGAGCCCGTGACAACGCTGTTGTCAGCCCAAGGACCGGTGGCGAGGTTCGTCGTCGACTGCACCATATACGACACCGCGTTCGTGTTCGTGCTGGCGAGGAAGGAGACCAGCGTGGAGGCACCGGATGATGCCGCGCTGATCAGCGCGGGAGTTCCAACTGTCGGATTGCCGTCGAAGGCGAACTCCATGTTGTTGTTAAATCCGTCTCCGTCGGGGTCCGCCGTTCCATTGGTATTGCTCGTGCCGCCGGGGAAGTTGGTGATACCCGGGTAGTTTGTCAGCCAACTGCCATAGGGCGTGAGAACCGGAGCCGTGCTCGCGACACTGATTTGCCCGGTGCTGATAAAGTCGTTGGTCACCCAGACATAATTGGGGTTGGAAAGCGGCGTCACGTTGAGGGTCGGCGTGCCGCCGATCGCTCCGCTGAAAAGATGAAAGATGTTGCCGTTGGTCGGGGAGTAGTTGGCGCTGGCGGCCACGTTGATCGTGCCGTCTACGGTGTTAGAAATCGCCCCTGCGAGCCGGTCGTATTCAGCCAGACTGTCGATGCTGAGATTAACAATGCCGTTGGAGGCGACAGTCAGATTCCCTCCGATGGTCAACGCTCCGTTGGTATTACCGCGACCGGGCTGCAAATTCCCGCTGACAAACACATTGCCCCCGACGGTGCCCAGACCGGCCAAGGTGGCGCCATTCGAAATATTGAGAGTATTGGTGGAAATGGATCCGTTGACCTGCAAGGTTCCCTGCTTCACATCGGTTGCTCCAGCGTAGGTGTTGGATGCATTCAGCACGGCCACACCGGTGCTGTTCATGATAAATCCGGGGGTGAAGGATCCATTAGTATTTGTCACCACCGGTCCAATGATCGGACCATCAAACGTAAAATCGCTATTTCCTGAGAAGGTGGCGGTTTTGTTGGCACCGGCATCAGCCACCGCAGAAATGTCGAGCGAGCCGACGAAGCGAACGGCAACATTGGAGGAGTAGATTGTTTTGTTGCCCGATCCCTGTGTCAAAACGTTCGTGACTGCAGTGTTCGTGAATTCGAGGGTTGCCTGCCCGCTTGAAGCGGCAAAGTTGATGTTACCCCGAAGATAGTTTTTGACGGAGTAACTGCCGGGCGCCAGTTCGAGGGTCGATGTGGTATCAGCTCCGGCAGAACCAACGATCGTGGTGTTCGGCGGGAGAGAGTTTACGGACGCGACACGCAGCACGCCATTGGAACTGCCTGTTGTGCCGCCTACCGTTGTTGAGCCAGAGTAGGAGTTGCTACCGGAGAGGATCCATAGGCCCGAGCCAACCTTGGTCACACCGACGAGACCGCCCCCTGCGGTGTTATTGTCGGAAATTACGCCACTAATCGCGTTCGCGTCGGTGTTGGTGCCGCCCAGGGTGAGAACACGGTTGGTGGTGATGAGACCGGGCGAGGCGTTGAAGGCCGCATTGGAGAAAACCAGAGGGGCGCTGCCGTTAGCGCTGTTATTATTGATGGTGGCACCGGCATCGCTCGTGGCAGTAGCGGAACCAATCTGCACCTGGCGATCGGTGCCCCCCGCGCCGAGCGCGACGTTCAGGGTACCCCCCGAGAATCGGATGAGGGAGTTGGAGTTGGCGGTGGTTCCCGCACCCAGCGCACTGTTTGTACCCCCATTGGCGATGCCGCCGACGACGTTCACAGTGAGCGTGCCTCCATTGATGATTGTCTGGCCAAGGTACGAGTTGCTCGCGTTTTGCAGAATGACTTCGCCGTTGCCCGCTTTGGTGAAGGTTCTTGTCCCGCTGCTCTGGCTGATGGCGCCGGAGATGATGATCGTGCGATTGGCAGCCGCATTAACGGCTCGGCTACCTGTCCACTGAAGGTTCAGCGTGATCGTGTCCGTGATCGGATTGTTTGAGCTTGATGCTGCCGTGACGATGTCGCCGCCCAAGGCGATGCTTGATCCAGCCAGCGTGAAGCCGCTCGTTGCGTTTGTGCCGTTATTCCCCAAGGTGATGGCCGCCGAGTTTCCGAGGTTGGTGCCGACGAGATAATTTGTAATAATGTTATTGGTCGTCGTGGTTTGTATGTTCCCGCTGAAAATCAGGCTGTTGGAGGCGACCGGAGCGGTATCCCAGTTGGCGGTGGAGCCCCAGTTTCCGTCCCCTGCCCCGCCGACCCAGCTATTGGTAGCCGCGTGGGCGGTTGGGCTGAGTGCGGCGATAAACAGAAGGGTCGCGGTCGCGGTGAGAAGGGTGAGGCAGGTGTGGGTCTTGGCTTGCATGGGGGACGGGGGATGAATTCCTCTGCCCGGTGGGTTTGGCAACGGGATGGAGGTGCGGATAAAACTCTACTCTAACTTAACTCAGCCAACTAAAGCATTAATGACGGAAATAGTTGAAAAAAGTTACCGACGTCCCCGCCCCCTGCCTCAGAGGCGATCACCGCGCCTGATGCCCCAGGGCCAGCCGCGAAAACCCCACCGATAATCAAAGCGGCTTCACCGCGATGCCATACATGGCATAGGGATATTTCTCGCTTTTGATAGCAAGCGCACCAAGCGTCACCGTCGCGGCGACCGGCACGTCTTTGCGCCACACAGAGTGCACGACATAGAGTTCACCATTGGCATCCGGCTTGAGCTTTTTCGTTTCAACCAGATCCGGCCACCAAGGACCACTGCGCAAGCGCAGCCCGGTGTCCCGAAAACCGTGCCGCAGCCATTCTGGAGGCGTGGCGCGGCTATCGAACAAAACGTAAACCGCGCAGGGACGAGACAACTCGAGGTTGATGTCGGCCAGCGGTTGGCGGTTCGCTCGACGTTGGAAGGTTCCAATAACATCAGCTCCCTCCAATTCCCGCGGAAAAAGCTGGCCGGGCAAGGCGCGCCAACAGAGTTTGCGGTGCCAGCGATGAGCGAGGGAAGCCAGCGCGCCCTCCCCCATACCACCCGGCGTGATGGTGTAGCAGCGGTAAAAATTTGCTTTAGTGATGTTGTCCGTAACGCCCGTGATGACCGCCGAATCAGGGGCGTTCAAGCCCCGGATCGCCAAGCGATCGCCCTTTAAGGCCAACGCCTGCAAGCGCTGAATTTTGGCTTCGCGGCTCGTCATGCGCGCCGCCTCGCCCTCATAGAGACTCGCTAGCCGATTTTCCTGCGTAGGCGGCTCCCCAGCACGGTAAACTTCAACCTCACCGTCAAGCACCACAATATCGGTGCTGCCATCCTCCCCCACCGACGCGCCGAAGCGCGTGCCAATATCCAGCAAGAGGGCGCTCGCCGTATCGAGCACGAACCCCTTGGCTTCCGATCCCACATCGATGGTGACGTTGCCAAGCAAGAGCCGCAAGCGCATCGGATCCACGAATTCCAGGGACACGGGGCCATCCAAGTCCACTACGGCTCCCGAACTAACCCGGAACCGCAACGAACCGGTGCTCATTTCCAATCGGTCCAGCGCCACCCGCTGCCCCACCTGATAGGGCGCCCCTGAAGACGCAAGGATGTCGACCATTACGCCCTTGGGGGCGGCAACCGGGGCGTCCTGATTGACGGCGACCGCCCCGCCTTGGTTGCGATCCGAAACAAGCCAAAATGCAAATGTGGCGATCAGGACCGCGGCCGCCGCCAAGGCGGCCTTGCCGAAAGGGAAAGAAATAACCTTGGATGAAGACTGAAACTCGATCGAGGGCAGGACGACCGAAGACGGCACGGCGGCGCGCCCTTGCTGCCAGGTCAGAAGGGCATGAATCTGCATCTGCTTGGCGTAGGCGTTGCGGGCCGCGGCACTGCGGCGCAAATGCTCTTGGAACTGCCCGAGTTCTGACTCGGTGACTGTGCCCTCCAGCACCGCATGACAGAGATGTTCGAAATCCTTGGGGTCGTGGTGCTTCATGCCCCGGCCTCCTTCTCTTTCGCGAGGAGCAACTGGACGCAATCGGCCAGCAGTTTACGCAGGCGATAAAAGAGTGCGGCCATGGCATTCTCCGGACGGGAAAGCCGACGGGCGATATCCTGCACCGCCTCGCCCCGGCCGTAACGCGCTGCGATGAGTTCGCGCTGCCGGGCGTTCAGCTGCCCTATGCAGCTTTCCAACATCTTCATCTGGCGATCAGTTTCCTCTGAGGAATCCTCCAATTCCGCCGCCACGGTGGCCAGCAATCCATCGTCCAGCACCAACCGGGAACGCTGTCGACTTTTCCGGCAGGCCAGGACTTCAAAGCGGGCAAAAGAATAGGCCCAACGCAGAAAGGGCTGTTGCGGGTCGTATTCCGAGCACTTGCGACAGAGTTTCATGTTCGTCTCCTGCAGCACATCGTTGGCATCGTTCACCCCGCCCAACAGCGACACGATAAAGGCATACAAGGCGCTCTGGGAAGACGTGAGCAGTTGCACGAATTCGGGCGTGGGGCCGGAGGTATTGGTGGCGGTCCTGTCCATTAAGGGTCTCTGACCTATCTCAGCGAAAACGCACTGAATATGACGGAATATTGCCGCTTGGCGAGGAGCGCCTCACGGTAGAGCACCTGAATGGTCGAAACGGATGCAAGACAACGACCCATCGCCTGTGGCGGAAAGCTTTCGTCATATTCCGGGCAGAAAAGAGGAAACATAATAGCCGCCCCGATCCCCCAGCCATGATTCCAACCGCCACCGACGAGCGCCCGTTTGAAACAACCGGGTGCCGGACACTTTTACTCATTGCGCTCTTGGCCTCCACGGGTCTCGGTGTCTGCCGTGCGCAGATCCAGCCGTCCCCGGACCCGGATGCGCAGTTTGATTTGAAGAACGCCAACGGTATGGAGGTGCGGCTGGCTTCCTACGGGGCGCGGATCACCTCGATCAAAGTTCCCGATCGCAACGGCAAGTTTGCCGATGTCGTGCTGGGCTTTGACACGATCGAACCCTATCGAACCTCCGTGAAGAAGCCCTACCTCGGAGTGACACTCGGCCGATATGCCGGGCGTATCGCCCATGGAAGGTTCACCCTCGATGGAGAGAAGCATGTGCTCGCGCAGAACAACGGCCCCAATCATAACCACGGGGGCGTCACCGGATTCGACAAGGTTGTTTGGGAGGCGAAGCAAATTCCGAACGGCGTGGAATTCCATCGCACCTCTGCCGATGGGGAGGAAGGCTACCCGGGAAGTCTCGAGGTCCGCGTGACCTACACGCTCACGGACCAAGACGAGCTCATCATCGAATACAAAGCGACGACCGACCGCGCAACGCCGGTCAACTTGTCCAACCACAGCTATTTCAATCTGGCGGGCGAGGGCTCGGAAACCGTGCTCGATCATGAGCTCATGATCAACGCGGATGAGATGCTGCCGATCGACAAGACCTCGATTCCCATCGGGAAGATTGTGCCCGTCGCGGGTACGCCTTTCGACTTTCGCCAACCCAAGCAGATCGGACGCGATATCGATCAAACCGACGAGCAACTGGCTCATGGGAGCGGGTATGACCACACATTTGTTCTCCATCCGAACACGGGCGGTTCTCCGGAGCCGGCGGCCACCCTCTACGAGAAGAACAGCCGCCGAATGCTGCAGGTCTTCACCGACCAGCCGGGGCTCCAGCTTTACACCGCGAACTTCCTCGATGGATCCCTCATCGGGAAATCCGGTCGTCCATACCTGAAGCGCAGCGCGCTCTGTCTGGAAACGCAGCACTTCCCCGACAGCCCGAATCAGCCGGAATTTCCCAACACCATCCTCCGACCCGGCGAGATCTACCAGACCCGGACGACGTATAAGTTCAGCGTGAGCGATACCGCCGGGGAATAATAAAGCCCGCGCTGCGTCGGCGGCGAGATTGCTCGGACCGTTTACGCCGCCGGAGCGACGATTATCAAAGTTTGAAGTTCTAAAATCATGACTGAATTCAATTTCGACGAACATCCGCACCGCCGGTTCAACCCGCTACGGGGCGAGTGGGTTCTCGTCTCGCCGCACCGCACCAAACGACCCTGGCTGGGTCAGGTGGAAAAACTGGCGCCGGACGACCGCCCGGCCTACGACCCCAAGTGTTATCTTTGCCCCGGCAATCAGCGCATGGGCAGCGACATGAATCCGAAATATGACGCAACGCTCGTGTTCACGAACGATTTCTCGGCGCTGCTGACGGACACGCCGGAAATGACCGGGGCGCCCGATGATCTGCTGCGCGTGGAACCCACGCGTGGCGAGTGCCGCGTGATTTGCTTTTCACCGCGCCATGATCTCACGCTGGCGGAGATGGCCGTGCCGGACATTCGCAAGGTGGTGGACGTGTGGGCCACGCAGACGGCGGAACTCGGCGAGAAGTATCGCTGGGTGCAGGTCTTCGAGAACAAGGGTGCGGCGATGGGCTGCTCCAATCCGCATCCGCACGGGCAGATTTGGGCCAGCAACTTCGTGCCGAACGAAATCGCCGCCGAAGAGCGCGAGCAGAAAAATTATCAGCAGGAAAATGGCTCGGTGCTGCTGCTCGACTACGCCAAGCGCGAACTTGCCGCGCAGGAACGGGTTGTGGTCAGCAACGCCCATTGGGTTGCGGTCGTTCCGTTTTGGGCAGTGTGGCCGTATGAAATCCTGCTGCTGCCGACGCGGCAGGTGCAACGTTTACCCGAATTGACCGATGCCGAACGCACAAGCCTGTCGGAAATCCTGCAGGCGATGCTGATTCGCTATGACAATCTGTTCGAAACCTCGTTCCCCTATTCGATGGGCTGGCATGCCACGCCGAACGGAGCCGGGGATCAACCGCACTGGCAGTTGCACGCGCATTTTTATCCACCGCTTCTTCGATCGGCCACGGTGAAGAAATTCATGGTCGGCTACGAGATGCTCGCCGAGGCGCAGCGTGATCTTACGGCAGAACAGGCGGCAGCACGGCTGCGGGAATTGCCCGCCAAACACTATCGGCACGGATGAAAGTGACCCTCACATGAAGATCCTCGTCGCCGGCGAAGCCGAGATCCATCGGCAGCATCACCACCAGGACTCGATCTGACCCGGTGAGACGGCCCCTATATCACACGGCCATCGTTGCCACTTACCTGGCCCTTCTTTTGCCACTGACCAGCGTGGCGGCCCCCTTGCCGACCGCCGTCAGCCCCGACGGCACTTTGCTGCGCGGAGGTGCCGAGATCTTTCCCTTTGGGATCTACCATACGTCATGGATTGGCGAACGCTATGGGGACGAGCGCACTCAAGACCTGCTCGCCATCCACGACAACGGTCTTGGCATCCTGCAGACCTCCCTTGACCCCACCAGTCGCGAATCGGATTTCGCTCTTCTCGACGACGCGACACGACGTGACATGGGCGTCATGGCCGAGCTTTATCTTCCCGCCTTGGGCACGTTGATCGATCGCATGAAGAGCCATCCCGCCATCATCTCCTGGCAGATCGGTGATGACTTTAATGTCACCACTTCAAAAAACTACTGCTCGCCCGAACTTCTCAAGGAACGCCACGAGTTGGCCCTGACACACGACCCCAATCACGTCACCTACGCGAGCGGCGGTTCTGCGCCGGTGGCGCGGTATCGCTCATTCAAAGAATATCAAGGCTGCGTCAACATGATCGGCATCCAATGCTATCCCGTGGACAACAAGCCGGATTTTCCTGATGAACTGATGCTTGAGCGATGTTTCCAATTGTTGAAATCCCGGGTGTCGGAAATCGAAGGCACGGGCATTGTCCCCATCGCTAACCTGCAATCTTTCAGTTGGTCGAAAAGGGGTGTTTTTCCAACCCCATCGGAATCGCGAAACATGCTGTATGGAGCTCTCGCTGCTGGGGTTAAGGGTGTCTTGTATTACACATATTACGACGGCACGCCGATCAAAGGCCACGTGACGTTGAACCAGCAGGCCCCGGCGCTCTGGGACGAAATCGGGAAGCAGGCCAAGGAGATCAGCCAACTGGCTCCGTTTCTTCTCAAGGGCACCCGCCACGCCCTCCCGTCCAACGCGGAGCACGTCCATGTTTTCCTGTGGGAAAAGGACGCGAAGAAAATCCTCGTGGTCTTCAATACCGACAGGCGCGCCTCGACAGATCTGCACACGGTGATTCCCGACTCGGCAGGCCAAACGCTCGCATCCCTTTTTGCCAACCGGCCAACCGGATTGGAGCTCAAAGGCGGTATCTTGAGGGGCAGGATTAGACCCGAGGAAGTCCACGTCTATTCTGTCTCGGAGTCCGCTCAACCCCACCCCCTTGAACAATAACCTCCCAACAATCACTCGTCGAAATCCCTCCATGAAACCCCCCGCCTTCATCGTGTCTATTTCGATTCTCACGCTGACGCACTTCGCCCGCGCGGAATCAAACCCCGCCTCGTTCGCCTACATCCTGCAGGCCGATTCCTTCGCAAAAACAAAATCTGCGGCCGTTGCGCAACTCAAGGAATGCGGACGCGATTGGATCGTTCTCGACGCGGCCTTCGCTGGCGACACGCCGTGGGAGCGAGCGGACCTCGACGCAATCCGCAGCGGGAAGGAAGGGCGGAAAGTGGTCGCCTACATTTCCATTGGCGAGGCTGAAGACTACCGCCCCTACTGGCGCGCCGAGTGGGTCAGCAATGGCCAGCGCACCGCCGGCGCGCCGGCGTGGCTCGGGATCGAGAACCCTGAGTGGAAGGGAAATTATCAGGTCAAATATTGGAACGCCGAGTGGCAAAAACTCATGCTACCCGCAGTTGAAGACGCGATGGCTCGCGGTTTCGACGGGGTGTATCTGGACATCGTTGATGGCTTTCAGACATATGAGCAGGGAGCCAACGATTACTTGGACGACCGCATGAACCCGGAGACCAAGCAGACCTATCGCCGCGACATGGTGGACTGGGTGAAATCGATCGCCGCCCGCGCCCGTGCGAAGAATCCTGCGGCACTCATCATCCCGCAAAACGGCTCCCAACTCGCCACCCACAAGGACTTCGTCGAGGTCATCAGCGCCCAAGGCATCGAGGACTTGTTCACCAATGGGAAAAAACTCCAGCCCGCCTCGCACACAGATGAAATCCTCGGCCACTTGAAAACATTGGCTTCGGCAAAGAAGCCCGTGCTGCTCATCGAGTATCCAAAGACGCCGGAGCGGCGGGCGCTGTCCAAGAAGTTGGCCGAGGAGAACGGACTCGTTTGGCTCGTGACGGATCGTCAACTCAAGACGCTCGGTGAATCGGGCCAGTGAGTCTCTGGCCCATGCCTGAACACTCCATCCCGCCGCTCGCGTCATCGAGACGCGCGTGATGATTTCCACGAACTTTTTACCCGCCGCCTCCGAGTGTAAGCATAAACACTCCGGCCCAACCGCAGAAATGGCGTCGCGCAACCAAAAAAGCGGCTCCGGGTAACCCCGGAGCCGCCCTGGTTTTATTCGTCTGGTTAGATGGCCACGGGAGCTATTCCTCAGCGCCCCCGTCGTCGCCCTTTTTCTCGCCTTTCTTCTTCTTGGTAGATGCGTCAACGGCTGAGGCCGTGTCGGGAGTCGCTCCGACTGTGATTTTGGCACGCATTCCGACAGTGATGTCCGCAAGCTTCGCGCTTGCGCCCTCCACTGTGATGGCCGCATCCGCGACCTTGTAGGTTTTATCCTCACCGGGTTCGCCTTTCTTCCCGGAATGCACGGTGATGGTATTGGCGGTGGTGTCGACGGCGGTGACTTTCCAGCCGGGCTTTTTCCCTCCCTCTTTTTCTCCAGCCAGTGCCATGCCTGGCGCGGCCAGCATGATGGTGAGGGTCAATGCGTAGGATATGAATGCTTTCATTGTGGTAGCGGTGCTTTCTGTTGATTGTTGAATTGGTTTTGAAGGCTGTGAAGCCCCACAAGACAAAACCCCAACCCCGGATGAAAGTTTCGAAATTTCCGCGCGCCCGTGCGAACACCCTGACGTGAGGCCGGGCGCGGGCGCTTACCGCTGCCTGTTCGGCAGCGCGCTATTGCCAGCCGGCAAAGATTGCGTGACGATCTTTGCGTTGTGGCGCGGTTAGCTCAGCGGTAGAGCGGCTCGTTTACACCGAGTTGGTCGGGGGTTCGATCCCCTCACCGCGCATGCCCGCCTCAGAGTTGCGGCGGAGGTTAGACCGAGCTAACTGTTGTCTTATGCAAACGGCAACTATCGAGCAAATCAACGCGACCGACCTCGCGGCCCTCTGGCGAAGCAACCCGGATCTTTCCGTCATTGATGTGCGCACGCCGGCGGAGTTCGAATCGGTGCACGCGCGCGGCGCGCAGTTGCGACCGCTGCACGATTTGAACCCGGAAGATTTCACGCGACAAAACCAACCGGTCTACATCCTCTGCAAGTCCGGGGTCCGCGCAACCCAGGCCGCGGAGAAGCTTTTGGAATCCGGCATGAAGCGGGCGATCGTCGTCGAAGGCGGAACCGATGCGTGGATCGCCGCTGGATTGCCCATCGAGCGCACCGGGCGGAACGTCCTCCCACTCGACCGTCAAATGCGTCTTGTGGCCGGAACAATGATTTTCGCGGGATCACTGCTCGCACTTCTGGTTAACCCGGCCTTCGTCTGGATTCCGCTCTTCATGGGTTGCGGGCTCGTCTTCTCCGCAGTGACCGGCATTTGTCCGATGAGCAATGTCATTGCGCGCATGCCCTGGAACCGCGGATCGTCCTGCGGTTGCGGGAACTAGGATTCAGTCCCCCGACTCGCTCGTCGCGGTGGCCTGGCCGGCCAGCGCCGCTTCCAAGGTGTGCCACGGCAGCATGGCGCATTTGATCCGGGCGGGAAATTTGCGCACGCCGGACAATGCGGCGAGGTCTCCCACTTCGGGCGGTGGCGCGGCTTCCGGTCCGAGCAGCATGTCACGCACTTGGCCCGACAGCGCGCGCGCTTCCGAGGCGGTGCGGCCTTTCGTTTTACCGGTCATCATGGAGGCCGAAGCGCGGGAAATGGCGCATCCTTGGCCCTGGAAAGCGACGTCGGATAATGTGTCGTTGTCCAACCGGACAGAAACTTTCACCTCGTCGCCGCACAGAGGATTATTGCCCTCAGCGCTGCACGTGCACTCGGGCATCTCGCGGTAGTTCCGCGGACGCTTGTTGTGATCCAGGATGATCTCCTGGTAGAGGTCGGCCAACTCGGACATCAGGCGAATATTTTGGAGATTTTGCGCAGGGAGGCAACCAAAGCGTCGGCTTCCTCCGTCGTGTTGTAAAAAGCGAACGAAGCACGCGCGGTGCCCGGGATGCCGTAGAACTTCATCAGCGGCTGCGCACAATGATGCCCTGCCCGTACGGCAATGCCGTCCGTGTCGAGAATGGTTCCGATGTCGTGGGGGTGAATCCCGTCCATGGTGAAAGAGAGAACGGGGACCTTGGCTTCCACGTCACCATAAATCTTCAGCCCGGGAATTTCCCGCAACCGGGGCGCCACGTGATCACGCAGTTTTTGCTCGGCCTGTTCGATCGCATCGAATCCGGTCGCATCAAGGTAATCGACTGCCGCTCCCAAGCCGATGGCTCCGGCGATATCGGGCGTGCCGGCTTCGAATTTCTCCGGAGCCTCGCGAAATGTTGTGCCTTGCTCGAACGATACGCGGCCTATCATGTCCCCGCCTGTCTGGTAAACGGGCAGTCTCTCAAGCCACTCCTTCTTGCCATAAAGCACGCCGATGCCGGTGGGTCCGCACACTTTGTGGCCGGAGAAGACGAAAAAATCGCAATCGAGGACCGACACATCGACGCGGAAATGCGGGGCGGACTGGCAACCGTCGAGCAAGACAACCGCCCCCGCTTCGTGGGCCAGCCGGATCACTTCGCGCGCGGGATTGATCGTGCCGAGCGCGTTCGAGGCATGGACAAAGGAGACAACTTTCGTGAGCGGGCCGAGCTTGCGCGTGAAGTCCTCGAGATCAATCTCGCCCGATGGAGTGATATCCGCCACGACAACACGGGCGCCGCTTTGCTCGGCCGCCTGCTGCCACGGGACGATGTTCGCGTGGTGTTCCATGCGGGTGAGCAAGATCTCGTCTCCCGCTTTCAACCAGCACTTGGCCAACCCGTGGGCCACGAGATTGATCCCCTCGGTCGCGCCACGGACAAAGACAATATCGCGCGGCGAAGGCGCGCCGATAAAGCGCGCCACTTTCTCGCGGGCGCGGTCGTAGGCATCGGTAGCCACCTGACTCAGATAATGCACACCGCGGTGGATATTCCCGTTCTGCTCGCGGTAATAGCGGTCAACGGCCTCGAGCACTTGGCTCGGTTTTTGCGAGGTGGCCGCGTTGTCGAGGTAAACCAAGGGGCGTCCATTGACCGACGATCCGAGAATCGGAAAGTCCGACCGGAGGGCTTGCAGGTCCCAGTTTGCCATGGCGGCCAATTATAGCACAGGTCGCCGCGAGAACGATGCCGCGGCTAAAGACCGATCGGAAACGAGCTACCTATTGCCTGGAGTGACAAGCCACTCCGTGCGCGAGGACAAAAAAGGCGCCACAAAATTGCGCGGAATGAAGACGGTTTTGCCTTGGAACTTGGCAGCGGCAGACAACTTCTCATCACGGGCTTTCTTCACCTCCTCGGTCGCCAATTCCTCCGGCAGAGCTTCGACCGCAACTGTGACCGGCAGGTTGTCGCCGTCTCCGCGGCCGATTGTCAGGACGTAACGCAAGCCGTCGAATGTATCGGCGGTGACAGTGACCGGATCTGTCTCGAGCGGTTTGACCCGCGCGTCGTCCGGACCGTCGGGCAGATCGGCCACGGCCATGCCGGTGAACAGCGGGTCGATGGCCATGGCTTTGTTCATGTCGAGCAACTGGTTCTTACGCAAACCCTCCATGGTCCACTGCCCTCCGGAAACATCACGCTTGAGCACCCACGAAGCATCTTTGGATTTCGCTTCAACACGCCGCGGCATGCCGGGACGAATGAAAGTCTTGTCGATCCACGCGGAAGGAGCGGTCTGCAGATCGGAAAACGTCTCCGAGACCAGATAAGCGTTGTCGCCACCGGCGACCGGCACCACGTAGCGGCCGCTTGCCGTGCCGCCAATTTCCGGGCGCATGCCCTGCGGAGTGGTCGTATGCATCTTGCCCAGAAGGAGAGCGGCCAGCGGCTGGTCTGCCGCACTCCTCAACTCGACCTGCGTGCCGGTCTCCTCGCGCGGGATATCGTCCGCTGCGGCGCGCAGAGTCAAAGCACCGCGATCCGCCTCGGCAACGGGAATGCTTTGCACCGCTTCGAGGTTGGAAAGCTTGAGAATGAGGGCGGACAAGCGTTCGAAATCGGCCGGATAACCGGAACGCTCGGTCACACCCCAACCGCTTCCGCTTCGCTGCAAGGTGACGCGGCCATCGGGCCCGGACAGCGTGACCGAGGTCACGTCGTTGACCGGAAATTGGCCGAGGATTTTTTCCCCGGCGGGAACGGCCTGTTCCTGCCAACTGCCGCGCTCGGAGCGGTGCAAATACCAGGCCAGCACGGCGATGACCGCCGCGGCAAAAAGAAGATAAAGGAACTTCGGGCCTTTCATAGTTTCAACGGGCGCTCTGGCGTCGGTGGCGCACGAAAGCAATAAGCAGACCCACGGCGGCCACAACCAAGGGCATCGTCACGATGTTGATCCATTTGACGCGCTGCTCCAAGGAATCGACCTCGCGGCGCAAAGTCTTGCGGACGTCCTTCAGCTCTTTCTTTGCTTCGACCTCCTGCCGGCGGAAGGATTTGATCTCCTCTTGTTGCTCGGGCGTAAGAATGAACTGCTGCCCGGCATCCTTGCTGCGCTCGAGCTCGGCAAGGCGCGATTGCGTTTCGGTGAGTCCTTTTTCGAGTTCGGAAATCTTGTCGCGGAATTTGTTTTCCGCCTCGGCTTGCATGCGTTTGACCACGGTGAAGGGACGGTCGCGGGCGGCGCGACTGCGCACCGAGGCGAGTTCTTCGCCGCCAGCCAGCTGCTCGATCATGGACTGGGCCAGATCGATGTTGCCGTTGGCCGGCACCACCACAGGTTGCCCGAATGGCGTAGGCACCTCGGCCGCGGCCAACGGATCGAAGAGCATGTCAACGTCACCAACGAGGTAGACCGTTGTCGGTGCAGTTGATTCTTTCAGCCCGGGCGGCGCATCCGGATCCGGCGGAGTGACTGCATCGGGCAAGGGAGCCTGCCCCGGAGGCACGGGCTTAGGCTTGCCCTGCGGAAAAGCGGTTTGGAATTTCCCTTCGAGCTTCACGGCAACGGCGTATTGCACGCCGCTCGGCTTGAAGTTGCGCTCGACCATTTGCGGCGAGGTCTGGGTGAAGGACGGGTCGGCCAATTCCGATTGCGGCGAGGAAAAGACCAAGGCCGTGCGCTCGATGCCCTCGGGCGACTCGCCCTGATAAGCGCCGGCCAAGGCCATGAACAGACTGTCCACCGCACCGGTCACTACGGAGTCCGGATCGATCGAGTCGGGCCCAAGCGCGAGAATGCCCGGAGCACGTCCGCGGCGCGTGTTGCCGACATTTTGCATATCGACGACGATTTCGGAGGTGTTGAATTGCACTCCCCATACCGGAAGAAGTTTGCCGAAAGTCGAAACGCTGGGCGGGGTCATGCCCATCATCGGTCCGCCGGGCGGAGAATCCATGACGCACATCGGATCGAGAAATGCGGCCAGCTTACCCCCACGCAGAACGAACTGGTCGATGGCATACTCGGTCGTCTCGGAGAGTTGCCGCGGATGCACCACGACAAGAGTTCCGATATCGGGCGGGATTTCGGACGCATCGAAGGGGACTTCCTTGACCTCAAAGGCACGGCGCAATTCGTCAAAGAAAATCCCGGCGGATGGCGGGCGTTCCATCATCATCATGGGCGGCGTGGGACTGGTCGCTAACGGGGTCATGAGGCCGATGACCGGACGCTCGGCATTGGTCACCGCATTGATGGCGCGAACGATGTCATATTCGAGCAAACGCTCGCGATCCGGCGCCAGGAACGGCATGGCCGATTTGCGGTCCACCTGCGAGAAGCCCAGTCCGAGATAGATGCGGTCGCCGTTCGGGAAGATCTGCGGGTCCACCCCGTCGAGCCGGGCGGAATCTTCCGCATCGGAATCCGGCGTCGGATCGAGACGCTGAATCTGAAGCTGTCCGCCCGAAACGGTCTTCATGGCATCGAGGAGATCGTTCACGCTTTGCGCGTAATTTTTCAACCCCATGGGCATGGCCTCGTCACTCTGGCTGTAATAAAAACGCAGCTGCACGGGAGATTTGAGGCCGGATAAAATCTGGCGCGTGCCTTCGCTCAGGGTGAAGGCACGTTCCTCGGTTAGGTCAGCGCGCCATTGCAGACGGGAAATGACCACGTTGAGCCCGATGAGCAAAACAAGCAGGGCGGCGAGACCGAGCAGGACGTAAGCGGGTGTTTCGAATTTGCGGTTCTTCATGATTTTTCAGCCGGCACGCCGGGCGCGCAGCACGGCTTGGGTGGCGAACAGGAAGAAAAAAATGACCGAGAAGAAAAAGAGAAGATCGCGGAGATCGAGCACGCCGCGTTGGATGTTGTCGAAATGCGTCATGACGCTGAAGGCCGCCACAAAATCGACAACGCCCGGACTGAAGACGCGGTTGAGAAGATTCAGCACGGGCGGCCAACCGCAGAGGATGAGGAAAAGGCAGATGACAACCGCGATGATGAAGCTGACCACTTGGTTGCGCGTGAGGGCCGAGGTGAAAGACGTCACGGCGAGATAGGAGGCGCCAAGGAGCAGGCTGCCGATGTAACCGGCCAAGATGATGCCATTATCCGGCGCACCGAGATAATTGACCGTGATCCAGACGGGAAAGGTGAGGACCAGCGCGACGGCAATGATGATCAGGTAGGCCAGAAACTTGCCGAGGATAGCCTGCCCGGTTGTCACTGGTAGCGTGAGGAGCAACTCGATCGTCCCCGAGCGTCTTTCCTCGGCCCACATACGCATGCCCACGGCCGGGACGAGGAAAAGATACAGCCACGGATGCCAGCCGAAGAACGACGCCAGCGAGGCCTGCCCGCGTTCGAAGAACCCTCCGATCATGAAAGTGAAAAACGCCGAGAGCAGGAGAAAAATGACGACAAAGACATAAGCCACCGGCGAAGAAACCGTGCCGGACAGTTCCCGCTTGGCGATCGACCAGATGTTGCCCCAGCAGCTCATGCCGCACCTCCCGACAATTTGTAGCGGCGGTCTGTGAGCGTCGGCTGAAGTCCACGGCGTGATGCGCCCCGGCTTCGTAGAGAGGCAATCCGATAAGGCAGCGGCTGAAAGAAGCTGC
>CAJBKE010000048.1 GCA_903953565.1 uncultured Verrucomicrobiota bacterium
GACGGCAGGAATCTCCTCGCCGCGGCGGCCGCGGTAGATCTTGGTGACGTTTTGGAGTGTAACGCTGGCCATGGGCGGGGCGCACGCAGGGGCGCGGGGCCGCGACTAGTAGGCGCGGCAACGGGGATAATGCCTGCTGTCGTTTGCCGAGGCAAGGTCAGCGGCGTTACGGGGAAAAGGTGGTGGCGCCGCTGAGCCGGTGCGCCCTAACAGAGGGGGCACGTGCCGCCGCCACAGAAAACGGGGGAAAGCTTCAGTCGAAGCCGCTCAATACGCCTTGGCTGGCGGGCTTACGAGCACTCCGAGGGTTTGCAGGGCGAGTCGGACGTCGAGACCGATGCACCAGTGTTTGACATAGAACAGGTCGTAGCGGGCGCGGCCGCGAACGTCGGCGGCATCCTTGACCTCTCCGCGGTAGCCCTCGACCTGCGCCAGACCGGTCACGCCCGGTTTGACATAACGCCGACTGCCGTAGAGTTCGTGGTATTTCTCGAACTCGCGTTCGTGCGCGACCATGTGGGGGCGGGGGCCGACCACGCTCATGTCGCCGAGGAGCACGTTGATGAATTGCGGAAACTCATCAACGCTGAGACGCCGCAGCCATCCGCCACCGCGGTAAATTCGCTGGTCGCCCCGGCTGGCCTGACGCGCTTCGTTGTCGTTTTCGACATGCATGGTGCGAAACTTGAGGATTTGGAAGATCTTCCCGTTCTCGCCGACGCGCTGCTGGCGGTAGAAGAGCGGGCCGGGGGAATTGAAGCGCTGGATGGTCCAGACGACGGCCATGAGAGGCAAGACGACTGGCGGAATGATGATCGCGCTGACGGCGATGTCGAAGACCCTTTTGACCGCGCGGTTATAGGTGATGGCGAGGGGCAGGGTCGGAGGGGAGAGCACAGAAAGCCCGCCCAAGTCCTGCAACTCGAAGCGGCGCCCGTGCCGCCGGGACATTTCGACCGGGATCCAGCAGCGGAAACCGCTGCGGTCACCAAGCGCGAGGAGTTGTGTGACTGTCTCGTAGGGTAGCTCGCGCGAGGGAAGGACAAGCAGGTCAGGCTGGCTGGCCGTGACCCGGGCAAGAAGATCTTCGACCGGCTCGTCGGGTCGGCAGATGAGGGGCGGTTGCGGATCGAAGAGGTCACGGAAGCCATCGATTTTTTCCTGCACCGACCGGGCCCAATCCTCGGATCCGACAACCACGGTGCGCAGTTTCATGCGCAGGTCTCCCAAACGGAAAATCTTGAGCAGCCAGTGCCGGCCATGGCGGTTGGTGATATAGAAAAGCGGGAAAGTCAGGACGGAGAGTCCGACCAAGAACAGTCGGGAAATGGTTGTGTCGCGGGTCAGGGCGATGAAGAGGGCAAACCCGCCCGCCACCCACAGGCTCTGGCGCCGGGAAAGGCCGATCGCAGGGCGCCGTTGGGCGCGGCCTGCATTGACGCGTTGGGGGTCCGGACGCGTTGCTGCTTCCATGACCATAGCCAGAAGCATAACGGCCATGATTTGCAGGTAGGCGGCCGGTGCGGGAAGCCACGCACCACGGAAGAAGTCGTTGGCCAGGTAGAAAAGCCCGAAAAGCAGCAACGCCAGAACGATTTGCGCTGTGCAAAAGCTGAGATAAATACCTTTTTCCCTTTGGGAAATCATGCCGTGAGCCTGTAAGGAGCAAAGCACAGAGCGGGCCAGACCTCCAGAGGCAAATGAGGAGCCCGCTTCTTTAGACATCGCAAACAAGATCTGGTCTCGCATTCGCAGGCCCCTTACAAACAACGCGTCATGCTGACCAAGGTCTACTCCGCCGCCCTCCACGGTGCCGAGGCTCTCGAGGTGGAAATTGAAGTCAACGAGGGGAGCGGTGATCCCAAAGTTGTCATCGTCGGCTTACCCGACGCTGCGGTCAAAGAAAGCAAGGACCGTGTCACCACCGCCATGGCCAACAGCGGTTACCGTTGGCCGCGTGGACGAACGACCATCAACCTCGCCCCGGCTGACATCAAAAAAGAGGGACCCAGCTTCGATTTGCCCATCGCCTTGGGCATGCTGGCTATCGTGCATGGGCGCGAGATGCCGCGGTTGTCCGACTGCTGCATCGCCGGGGAGTTGGCTCTGACCGGGGCGGTTCGTCCGATCAAAGGTGTTCTTCCCATCGCCCTCGAGGCGCGGCGGCGCGGCAAACCCGTGCTCATTGTTCCGGCCGAAAACGCGGACGAGGCCTCCATGGTGCAGGGGCTCTCTGTGCATGGCGTGCGCAACCTGCGCGAGTGCTTCGAATTTCTCGACGGACAGCGCAAAATTCCGGCCACCGTTTCGGATCTCGACACCGTCTTCCACCGCAACCAGCAGTTCGACGTCGACTTTGCCGATGTGAAGGGCCAAGCGGGCGTGAAGCGGGCTTTCGAAGTCGCGGTGGCGGGTGGACACAATCTTTTGGTGCTCGGTGCACCGGGGGCGGGCAAGAGCATGCTGGCCAAGCGCATCCCGACCATCATGCCGCCGATGACCTTGGAGGAGGCCATCGAGACGACGAAGATCCACAGCGTCTGCGGTCTGCTCGCCGGAAAACACAATTTCGTCGCGGTGCGCCCGTTCCGCTCGCCGCACCACACCATTTCCGATGTCGGCCTGCTCGGCGGCTCGACCAATCCCTCGCCAGGCGAAGTGAGCCTGGCGCACCATGGCGTGCTCTTCCTCGACGAGTTGCCGGAATTCCGGCGCGGAACGCTCGAAGTTCTGCGGCAGCCGCTCGAAGACCGGCGGGCGGTCATTTCCCGCGCAGCCGGCACGATGACCTTCCCGGCCGACATCATGCTCGTGGCGGCGATGAACCCCTGTCCGTGTGGCTATTACGGGCACCCGAAGCGGGAATGCCGTTGTCCGCAAGGTGCTATCGAACGCTACCGTCAGCGTGTCTCGGGTCCGCTACTCGATCGCATCGATATCCACGTCGAGGCGCCGCCGGTCGATTATGACAAACTCACCTCGACTGCGCCTGAAGAAAGTTCCGCGACGATCCGGTCGCGGATTGAAAAAGTCCGCGCGCGTCAGGCCGTGCGGTTCGGCGACAGCTTGAGACCCGCGTTGAATGCGCGCATGCAACCGCGTCACATGCGCGAGTTCTGCCAGATCTCCGCCGGCTGCCACGCTTTGCTCAAGCATGCCATGGAGGATCTC
>CAJBKE010000049.1 GCA_903953565.1 uncultured Verrucomicrobiota bacterium
CGGAGCACTCACCATTTCCAATGAGGTGGTTGTGGGCCGCGAGAGCGGCACGGGTGTGTTGAATATCAACGGCGGAACCTTCAACACCGCGGGCAACGGCAACATGTATATCGGGCGCCGCAATGGCACGGGTACCCTCAATCAGTCCAACGGCGTGATCATTGTGAATCGTGAATTCGGAGTGGGTACACGTGACGACAACAAGATCGGCACCGGAACCTACAATCTGAGCGGAGGCTCCATAACAGTCGCAAACAACATCTTTATCGGCAAGGAACTCGGATCATCCGGAACAGTGAACATGACCGGCGGCACCATGACCACGAGCGACAAACTGCAAATCGGCCACAACCAATCCACGGGGACGGTGACCCAGAGCGGCGGCACGGTGAATGTGCAAAACGAGGTCTACGTCGGCAACGAGAACAACACGAACTCCGTGGGAACCTACACGATCAGCGGCTCGGCTGCCCTGAATGTCGGCAATCAAGTCATCGTGGGTCGCGACAACGGCAAGGGTACTCTCAACCTCAATGGCGGCACGGTCACAACGAAGTGGATCGAGGGCGGCAGCGGGAGCGCGACGGTCAATTTCAACGGCGGCGTCCTCAAGGCCAAGGAAAACCAGGGATCTTTCATCAGGGATCTCGACGTGGCCAATGTGCAGGGCGGCGGGATAAAGATCGACAGCGCCGGATTCAATGTGGCCATCAGCCAAGTCCTGACCGGCACGGGCGGCTTGGAGAAATCCGGGGCCGGTTCGCTGACACTTTCCGGGGCCAGCACCTTCACCGGCGCGACCACCGTCGCCGCCGGAACGCTCGAACTGAACAATACGGGTGGGCAAGCACTGGGCTCGACCATTTCCGTCTCGGTGAGCGGAGCGACTTTGCTCGTCTCGGCCAGCAACCAAGTGAACAACAACTCAGCCGTGACGCTCTCGGGTGGAACGATCCTGCGCGGAGCAGGCGTCAGTGAGGTGTTCGGTAACCTCAACATCACAACGGGTTCGTTTCTCGATTTCGGAACGGGCGCGACAGGTAACCTGACTTTTGGAACCTACCAAGATAATCAGCAGACTGAGAGCGCCCTGCTGACCATCAACAACTTCCTGCCCGGTAACTCGTTCACCTTTACGAGCACGAGCTTTACCACCAACAGCATGGGCAACTACTTCTCCTTCGGCACTGGTTACGTCGGCAGCAGCATTTCCAGCGCTGGCAGCACCTTCACTATCACCGCTATCCCGGAGCCTTCCACCATCCTCGCTGCCGGGGCCTTGGCTCTGCTCTTCGCCGGTTCGCGCATCCGTTTTCCGCGGCGCAACAAGATTGCACTCGAGTAAGTCGGGCGACCGCGGAGCCACACCAAGCGCAAAGTCATGCCAACCGCCGCTCCGTTCGAAACTCGACCGGGACCGAAGGTGCCCAATGACCAGGCGACCGCTCCGGCCGTCGGGAGCGTGTCTTACGCTTGGGCTTGCTCGGGTCTCCATTCCGATGTCACCGGGAGGAGTTCGGAGCTCCGAGATACGTCTTTGGATTCGGTGAATGATGCCTGTCGCGGGGATTCCCACCTTGCCAACACGACGCCCGAGCGGACTTCCGCGACCACCCTCGAGGAATTGCCGCAACGGATCCGCGACATCGCGACGCTGCGCGGCCTCGGCTACACCTTCCGCGAGATCTCCAAGCAGTTCGAGGTCACACCGCAGGCCATCTCGCTTATGCTCTCGCGCCACCGCCGCGTGATAAAGAAGTTGCGCGGTGCGGTCGATCTGGCCGGCCTCTCGCCGCGTGCCGTCAATGTCCTTGGCCGCCACGGCATCCGCTCGCGCACCGCCGCGCTCGAGACCGATGTGCTTGGGCTTCTCAAGGGCGAACGCAATTGCGGAAACAAGACCCTCGAGGAAATCCGCCGGTGGCTTGCTGACGCGCCATGTGCCGGGCAAGAAGTGCCGACGACTTTCGCTGCGCGCTGATACCTTTAGTCCGCGGACCGCTGAACCCGCTCACGACCCCCCGTCTCATGTATTCTCGGGGAACCTTCAGCGGGGATTGATCCCCCTCATACGGATGAAACGCTGGTTGGCGGCGCTGGTCGGCAGGGCGTCGCGCACCGTTACTTGCTCGCGGAGGTCGTCGAGCGGCAAGACTGCAGTCTCCACGGTAGCGTCGGGGCCGGAGTTCCAGGTAACAAGATCGCCGGAAACTTCGACCACGTAGTCGAAATCGAAACGATTGCGCAGGCGGGTATACGTCATGGCAAGAAATCCGTTGTGGAAGCCGACGAAGGGCAAGCCGCCGTTTTCGGGTGTGGCCTGAAGCCACGGGCTCAGGCCCGCGCCGTAAGCGAAGAGATTGGCCAGACCATCCGTGTTCGCATCGGCCCCGGGGCCGTTGTTGGGTTCTCCAGCGGCGAACCAGACGCTTTGATAGGCGCTCCAACTGGAGGTGCCCGCCGGCAAACTGGCAACACCAACCTGGTCGAACGCAGCCGTGTTGAGCGTGTCGTTCCTGTGGGATGTCACCGTGAGGCCGAGCAGGACCGCGGAAGTCATGGCGAGGGTCACGGCGTGGGCGTTGGTCCAAGTTGATCCGTCGTTCGACTGCCAGGCGGTGAAGGTGTTGCCGCTGCGTACGATCCGCAGCCACAAAGGCGCGTTGCTTCCGCTGAGTTCATGGTCGGAAGTGCTACCGCCTGTGGTATTGCGCCACTGCATGCGTGTGCCTCCACCCTCCGGGGTGACGAGTAGGCAAACATTCCTGGAACCCGCGGCATTCGACTCGCGGACCATCAGTCCTGCCTTGGCCCAGTAGTCCGTGTTGGACATGCTGTCGAGGCGCGCGGTGATGACAAAATCACCGCTCAGACTTCGGGAGACGAAGCGGCATCCATCTGCCGTTTCCCAAATATCCGCGCCGGCTCCCTGCAGGGTGAAGGTGCCATTGAGAAAAGTGGCGCTGCCGGGAACGCCCGTGCTCCCGATGTCCTGCCCGGTCCAGCCCGCGGGGAGTGCGATGGACAGGAAACCAACCTCGGCGGAGGGAGGACTGGCATAGGTTCCGGCATGGGAGATCACGCGATAGGTGTTCGTTGCTCCGCTCACGGGCGAGGGGTCGGTGAACGATGTGTCTGCAAGATCGGTGGCGATGGTCTGGAACGAACCGCCTGAGGATGTGCGGCGCTCGACGGAGTAGTGGGTGGCTCCGAGCATGGTTCTCCAGCTGATGGTTCCGTTGTTCATGCTGACGCCCAAAGGCGCAGCGGGAGCGCCTTGGGTCGTCGAGTGGGATGTCATAAGGAAGTATTCCCAGCCCGCGAGGACGCTTTTGTCGCACAGAACGGGGTTGTCGGCATTCTGCGACACATAGAGCGAATTGGGCGCCTGGATGGCGATCGACCGGTTGAGCCGGTTCAAGGTGAATTGCTCTTCAGTTCCGAGACTGTCCGCATCGGCATAGAGTTTGTTGTCGGATGCCGAATAACGGACGAATTTGCCGTTACCAGCGAGCAAAGCCGTCCGTCCCGCCCCCGCGTCGACCAAGGTGAATCGTGTGTTGTCCGTTTCCGCGCTGGCCTCGCAGGTCAAAACGTGGGGACCCGAGTTTTTCCACGTGAGGTATCCGCCGTTGTTTGCCTTGAGGGAAACGGTGGTCACGGGCACCGGGACTGAAGTGGTCTCCGCCACGGTGTCACTGGTCTTGGTGAAGCGAACGGAGTTGATGTTGCAATCGGACGCGCCCGTGTTGGCGATGCGGATCGATTGGGGGCCCGCGGTGGAAAAGCCGCCGTTGACGGAGACGGTCACCCAGTCCGACCAGCCGTTGTTCGGCACCGAGGCCACGGCCAAAGTCTTTGTTCCATCGCCGCTCTGGATCTCGAGGGTGGCTGTCTGCCCGGAGCCATTGGCCACGCGCAGATCGATGGAGTAGGTCCCGGGGGAGGAGACGTCGACGGTGTATTTCATCCACTCGTTCGGCTGGAAAAAACAGACGTTGTAGCCGTTGGAGTCAGGGTCCGAGCAGGTTTCGATGTCCACCCCGCCGTTCCGGTAGGTCCAGCGCTCATTCCAAGCCGTATAATCGCCCGTGGTGTAAAGCACGTTTTCCCACCCGGTATCCGCGTAGGCATGGCCGTTCATTCCCTGGTCGTAGTCGGAAGCGTAGACTGTCCCCGGGATCGTCGGGACGGCTCCAAATGGGGCGGTGTCGCGGTTGTTTGGTTGAGTGAAGATCGCGCGCAGGACCTCGGTTCGGGGCTGCGTATTGGCCAGGAGGACGCTCTCGGCAAGCTCGGTCAGGGTGTTGCGTGCTGTTCCGGGTTTCAGATCGGGATTCGAGCCACCCAGATAGTTCAGGAGGTGCTGGTAGCCGGGGGGGAAGGTGGCGCTGGCCAGGCAGTTGATGCTCCCGAACTTTTTCATTGGCCACCAAGACATGCCGATCCCTTGGCCGCGCAGCAGTTCGACCATTTTGGTGAAGTTGTGGTTGCTGTTCTCCCCGTGTTCGCCGCACCAAATGGGACGATTCTCCGCCGTCCGAAGATCGAGAACCCACTGGAGATCGGAGGCGAAATCCGCCGAGGACTGGTATTTGTGGAAGACGTAGACCATTTGAGGGTCCCAAGGAGGAGTGAGACCGGTGTAATCGTTGCTGTAGCTGTTTCCTTCGATGAACAGGATGTGGTCATCCCCGTTGGCGCGAATCACGCGCGTCAACTCCTCGTAGAGTTCCCGCAGGAGGGTGCCGTTGGGCAGGTTCCAATTCGGCTCGTTGATCAGGTCGTAGCCCGCGACCCACGCCTTGTTTTTGTAGCGCTCCGAAATTCTATCCCACAGACGGACGGTTTTGCTGCGATTCTCTGGGCTTTCCCAAAGAGACGGTTTGGTCGAATCGTAGTCGCTGATCCCGCTGTTGGCACTTTGTCCGCCCGGTGCCGCGTGCAGATCGAGGATGACGTAGATCCCGGCCGTCTCGCACCAGGATATGATGTTGTCCACTAGAGCGAAACCTTGGCTGTTCCAAGCATCGGGGGTTTCCAGATTGACGAAGTATTCGTAATGCAGGGGGAGACGCACCGCATTGAAGCCCCACGCCTTGATCTGGTTGATATCGGCCTGCGTCACGTGGTTTGTCAGCCACGCATCGTAAAAAGTCTTCACGCTGTTTGCCCCCACCAAAGCGGTCAGCTTTTGCTTCCACGTGTGCTGGTCCGGCGCCTGGCTCACGGAGTCCATAATGTAGCCCTCCATGACCATCCAATTGCCGAAGTTGACCGCGTTGAGGATGACTTCTTGGTCGTTGGAACTGTTGACGATGCGCGTGCCGTCGACCTGCAGCAATTGCCCGCACGCAACTACTGGTAACAGGGCGACGAAGAAAACCGGGACCAGACGCCGGACACGCATGGCTACAGATAGCGCGCCTTGAAACGCGCGGACATAGTCCAAAATGACTAGTGGCGCCATCGGTGACGGCTTTGCAAGGGGTGGACGGATGTGGCTAATTCAAAGCTGGTTTGATCACACACTACAGAACCGCTTTGTTTTTTTTGGTCGCGATCGGCGATCTCTCCGCCTTTGCCGCGGAGCAGCCTCCCTTCCTCAGTATCAGTCAATTGCGGGAGTTCCCGAATGCCGAAGGTCTGCATATCGAGGCGAGAACGAGCGGAACCATCAATCACATCAGCGATGGTCAGACCGAGATCGCCATTCAAGACGGTCGGGCGGCCATCTGGATGCCGATGCATGTAAACCGGCCTCGCGATCTGAGGCTCGGCCAGAAAGTCGAGGTCGGGGGCTACCTGCAGAAGGGCCAATTCGCGCCCGACTTCGTTGTGCAAACACTCAAGGTGACCGGTGAGCCGGGCCTTCCGGAACCGGAAAACGTTACGGGAAGCGAACTGTTGAGCGGATCCTACGACTGTCGATTCATCGAGCTTTCTGGCATCGTCCGTGCGGTGCATCCGTGGTCACGCCTGGGCCGAGACCACGCCATCATGCACCTGGACGCCAAGGGCACGCGGATTCTTGTACTCACTCCCAGCGATCAACTGGATCGACTGTCCGCACTGGTAGACGGAGTGGTGCAGATTAAGGGCATCGACGCCGTCGCGGTCAACGAGGCTGGGCAGGTCCTTACCGCGCAGATGCGGGTGACCAATCCGGAATTTATCGAGGTTCTCGAAACACCACGGGATGCGTCGACGCTGCCGTTAACACCGCTTAAAGCCTTGCTCGGTCATCCGGTCAGTGGAGCGCCCGGTCACAGGATTCGCACGAGGGGGACGGTCACGCATTCCCAAAACAACGAGTCCTTTCAAATCCAAGACCAGGACCACGGGGTGCGGGTGCGGACCGTGGGCAACGCAGGGCCGCCCGCGATGAACTCCTTAGTGGAAGTCCTAGGCTTTGCCACCCCAGGTCCGCTTGGTCCGACGCTGGAAGACGGACAGTTCCAGATCCTGGGCGCCGATACGTCTCTTGAGCCCGCTGTCATGATGACGGCGCAAGATGCCTTTTCCCATGAAGGGCTTCTGGTTCGCGTTACCGGCAGGCTGATCGAAACCCAGACCGACGTGACTCCCGCGCGGTTGCTCCTAAAAGACGGCGACTTGCTTTTCGCCGCCGAATTTAGCGGGAGTATTCCCCGTGATGCGCTCCCCGCCGCGCCGGGAGCATTCGTCACGGTCACTGGGATCGCGGAAGGAGCGGTCGGCTCGGCTCAGCAGGAAGAGGGCTACTTGAAGCCCCGCGATCTTTTGATTCATCTGCGCAGTCCGGCCGACGTGCAGGTGGTTCAGCCGGCGCCGTGGTGGACGCCTTTGCGCTTGGCCGTCGCGCTGGCCGCGACCGGATCGGCCTTGGTGACCGTCTTGTTTTTTGCCGGCGTGCTCACCCGCAAAAACAAGAGCCTTGTCGCCGCCGAGTCCGAACTTGTGGCGGCTCGGGATGCGTTGGCCAAGCGGGTGGAAACCCGGACCGACCAACTGCATGCCCAGCTCAGCGCGCGCCGTAGCGAACTTAGCGAATACGCCGCCGTGACCGCCGAGCGTAATCGTCTGGCCCGCGACCTGCACGACTCGCTCGAGCAAACCCTCGCCGGGGCCGCTTTGCGCATGGATGCCGCCAACGACCTGCTGCCGCATCCGGAAACCGCCGAAGCGGAGCCCGCGCGTCGGCAGATGGAAAAAGCGGCCGAGTTGCTGCGTTTGGGGCAGACCGAGGTTCGCCGCACCGTTTGGGGGCTGCGCAGTCTGGCCCTCGAGAAGCACAGCTTGGCGGAAGCCCTCCGTGATTCCGTCCGGTTGCTCACCGAGGATACCGGCATCGCCACCACGATGGACCTCTGCGAGGGCGAGACCGGACTTTCCCACGAGCAAGAATACGAACTTCTCCACATTGCGCAGGAGGCAGTGGCCAACGTGCTCAAGCACGCCCACGCCACTGCCTTGGAAGTCACGCTGCGGCGCAAGGACGGGGAGATCGTCCTGACGGTAAAAGACAACGGCCACGGCTTCGACACTTCTTCGGTCCCCGTAGCGAACGGTCGGCCCCACTACGGGCAGCAAGACATGCGCGAGAGGGCCCAGCTGCTCGGCGCTTTGCTGGCCGTGAGGTCCGAAGTGGGCGGCGGTTCCTGCGTCGAGGTTCTCCTGCCGCAGGCAACTTGAAAGACGCACCTTCCCATGATCCGCATTCTTATCGCCGACGATCACGAACTCTTTCGCGAGGGTTTGCGGGCAGTGCTTGATCTGCGCCCGGACTTCGAAATCGTGGCCGAGGCCTCCACAGTGGCACAGACCGTCACTGCACACGCCAAGTATCAACCGGACCTGACCTTACTGGATCTGCAAATGCCCGATGGAACGGGTATCGATGCCTTGAAGACCATCCGCCAGACTCGGCCCGACGCACGCGTGCTCATGCTGACCACCTATGACGGGGATGAGGATATCCACCGTGCCATGGCGGCCGGAGCAAGCGGTTACCTTTTGAAAAGCGTTCCCGGCAAACAATTGGAAGCCGCGATCCGCGCGGTGGTCGAGGGGCGCCAGTATTTGCCGCCTGCAGTAGCCGAACGGCTCGCCGAGCGGGATGCTTTCCAAACGCTCACCCCACGCGAGTTGGAGATTCTCGCGGTCATCGCCCGCGGACTCTCCAACAAAGACATCGCCCGTGTCCTCTCCGCCAGCGAATTCACGGTCAAGGCGCATGTCCGCAACATTCTGGCCAAGCTCGGCGTTGAAACGCGCACCGAGGCGGCGATTCTCGGCGTCCAGCGCGGCTTGGTGCAGATTTGACAGCCACGGAAGCGCTCATCGTTATTTTATGTTCAGAACCATCATCACCATATTGGCCGTCGTGCTCACCACGGCGGGGTCATTGTTTTCACAAAGCCTGCAGAACGGCGACTTCCGCTATCCGTCCGACAACCCGGAGATTCCCGAAGGTTGGACAACCTTCGGCGACTGTTTTTTCCGGGAGACGGGCTGGACACCACAGCCCCCGTCGGGGGCAATGATGGGTTACCATCATTACCGCGTAAGCGGGAACAACAACTCCGGCATGCATCAGGATGTCAGCGGTGTGAAGGCCGGTCAGAAGGTGCGGTTTTCCGTGCTCATGATGGTGGACAAGCACAACGAGGACTCGCAGCGCCCCTACTGCGTGGAACTCATCCTCGAGGGTGCCAAGGACGGACAGCAGCAAACGGTGGCAAGCAAGGAAGTCGTCCTCGAGGAATTCCCCACCGACGACGAGTGGCACGAGGTGTCTGTCGAGGGCACCCTGCCGGTGGACAACCTGCGCGTCATTGTCTCGGTCACCCCGTCGCCCTCGGGGCCGAGGCAGTCGGCGGTGAAATTCAGCGAGGCGAATCTCGCGCTGCTGGATTGAGATCCCTTCGGCTTGGGCGAATTGCGGGTTGGCGACGCGGCTCGCGGTGCAAAGAAGCCGCGACCACGCCGTCTTCCTGCTTAGGACACGAGGCAGCAGACTCGTCTGACTGACAGGCATTGCCTCTGCATCTGGGCAGGCTCAACGAGAGTGAGCCATGCCCACGACCCGGCGCTTTGGCGGTGGCCACGATAGAGCCACAGCAGCTTGGGCGCATCAGTCACCACCCCGCGCTTCGTCAGCGCGTTTCGGGTCCGCTGCTCGATCGCATCGATATCCACATCGAGGCGCCGCCGGTCGATTATGACAAACTCACCTCGACTGCGCCCGAAGAAGGTTCCGCGACGATCCGGTCGCGGATTGAAAAGGTCCGCGCGCGTCAGGCCGTGCGGTTCGGCGACAGCTTGAGACCCGCGTTGAATGCGCGCATGCAACCGCGTCACATGCGCGAGTTCTGCCAGATCTCCGCCGGCTGCCACGCTTTGCTCAAGCATGCCATGGAGGATCTC
>CAJBKE010000050.1 GCA_903953565.1 uncultured Verrucomicrobiota bacterium
GCCCGGGCGAGGTCGCAGGTCGATGGCGCCATCAGAAGCGCCGCGAGCTGCTTTTCCAATTCACGCTTCTTTCTCCCCAGCGAGGAGGCGGCGAAGTCGGCGGCGCCCTTGGCCAGATCGAAAGCTTTTCCAAACCAGAGCTTGAACCGGAAAGGTAGATCTGTTGTTTTCCGCCGAGAACTGACCCGGGATTTCCACCGAGAAGTGACCCGCCTCTAGGTATGTTTCGGGTCGGGTTTGAAGGTCAAGGTTCTGGCTTTCTCCTTTGTGGTTTTGGGATCGTGAGCGGAGCTGTGTAATTACCCACCCCTTGGGCAGGCCGCGTTTTGACCGTTTTGGGCGCGTTCAGGCGAGGGTAGCGAGGATGACGTCGAAGGGATTTGCGCCTTTGAGCCGCGCGGTGTCGATTGTCGTTCGCACGTCCGCCTCGGCCTTTGCGGCCCACATGGCCCGGTAGCCGTTGGTCACTTTCCGTTGGATCACGCAGGGTCTGAGTTTGCGCTCCGAGCCGTTGTTGGTGACCTCGACCTCGCCGGGGAAGTCGCAAAACGTCAGCAACTGATCGCGGGCGCGCGCGATCTTGGCTTGCAACGCCCGGGCGAGGTCGCAGGTCGATGGCGCCATCAGAAGCGCCGCGAGCTGCTTTTCCAATTCACGCTTCTTTCTCCCCAGCGTGGAGGCGGCGAAGTCGGCGGCGCCCTTGGCCAGATCGAAAGCTTTTCCAAACCAGAGCTTGAACCGGAAAGGTAGATCGTCTGAGCCGTGCTGCAGTGCGAACGCGGTGTCGCGCGCCAGGTGCGCCAGACAGGTCTGATGCCGTTCGCCGTGCTTTTGCTGAGCCGAGTAGCGGTCCGATATCCACACCGCCGGCACATGTCCATCCATCATCTCGTCCACGACGCGGGCAGCGCGGGAGTAATCGGGCTGATGCACGACCGCGTCCTTGCAGTGGAAAACCCAGTGATAAGAGTTCGTCCCCTCGATCCGGACGCCAGTTTCGTCGCTGGCCACGACCTGAGCCGCACGAACGATGGCCTTGGCCTTTTCAGCCTCGATCTCGAACCGGGGATGCGAGCGGATGAACATATTCATCAACGCGCCCTCGCTGACGCCAAGCCCGAAAGCATCACGGAACAGGCCGCTCAGCCGCTCATAAGAGAGCGCCTGAAAGCCCTTGAGATAAATCGCCAAGGCGTGGATGCGTGGACCAAACGGCGTCGTCGTCGCGGCGGCCGGCGCCGGCGCTTTCGTCTCGATGCCGCAATGCGCGCACCGGCAGGCAAAGCGATGGTGGCGGATGACATAGGGTTTGACCGGCGGGATCTCGATCTCGTCGTATTCGCCGATCAATTCCCTCTGGGCCTGGGACCGGAAAGTTACCCCGCACTGCTCACAAACACCCGGCACATGGTCGCAGAATTCGTCGGGGTCATCGGCCAGCCGCCGAGTGTGCGGCTCATGCCCGAGCTTCGCTCCGCCGGGGCGTGAGCCCTCGCGCTTTTCCTTCTTGTCGGTGGAAGGCGGCTTGGACGAGGTGCGCGAATTCTTGTCGGGCCGCTGAAGCCGCAGCACCAACTCGATCAGTTGCTCTTTGCTGAGCTGCTGCAAATCACCTCTGTCCATAGCCCCAGAGATTCAGGGATTTAGCCCGATGACAAGGGGGTGGGTAAATACGTCCACCGCCGCAGGGAGTATGGCGCGAACAATCACGCCAACTAAGGTGCTTCGGCGTGGAGTTGCATTTTGTCGTTCGCTAGCTCGGTTCTCTTTTGTGGGCCTACTATGGACCCAAAAGTAGGTAGCGGCAAATGAGTCGCTCAACCACCACTTGGGTAGCGCCTGGTTGCGAGCATTCCTGCGACCGGCATGGCTTTGGGAGACTTTCTTAGAATTGCGCGGACGCGAGGGCAGCACGATCGATATATGACCGGGGTGAC
>CAJBKE010000051.1 GCA_903953565.1 uncultured Verrucomicrobiota bacterium
AGTTTCGCGCCAGCGGTACGCGGAAATCCTCGCGCAAGGGCCGCTGGTTCGAGGCATAACGGAAGCTCTCGAACAAGGCGCTTTGCACTTCCCGCTGAAGCTTCTTGGTTAGCCCCAATACTTCAGAGTCGTTTCTCGCATAGGTGCCGACTTCGCAGGAATTGTTTAATGTGACGCAATCCCTAGTCGTGCTGCACAGGATAGCAGCGCCGTGATAGAGCAGCACGTCGGTCTTCTTCTTGGTGACGCTAAAGTCGAATGCCGTGCCGCGGACACCGATCGTGCCGGTTGGCGTCTCAATCTGGTAGCGGTTCTTTGGCGCATTGCCTGTCACGAACCGGAAGGTGCCCGCGAGCGCACTGATGGCGAGCTTGCCGGCAGTGCCGTCGCCTCGCAGCAGATAGTCCTCAAGCGTGAGCCGTGAATTGGGCCCGACAACGAGTTCTGTTTTGTCCTCGAAGCGGATTTGCACCTGCCCGTTGGCGTCGGTCACCACGGTTTCGCCGATCGCGAGGTCAGCTCCCACCGTAAGCACCCGAACGTTGCCGCCAAGCTTCGCCTCGGCACCCGGGTTCACACCCATTGCTTCGCCGTTGGTTGCGATGGCGGGAGTCATACCAAGTGTCATTAATTAGAACTCATTGGCCCAATCACGGAGGCCGATGGACATGATTTTCCAGGGCTGATCGACGAGCTTGTTCCAAGCGTCGCAGCAGTGGTCGAGGATGTCTTCGTGGGAGGCGAACACCCGGTTCGAGAGCCAGTTGTCGCGCATGAACTGCCAGATATTTTCGTGCGGATTGAGCTCGGGGCTTTTCGAGGGGAGCGCGATGATCGAGATATTCCGGGGGACGTCGAGTCTGCTGGTGGTATGCCATCCCGCCTGATCCATGAGCACCACGGCGTGGGCGCCGGGAGCGACAGCAAGCGAGATTTCCGCCAGGTGGAGGTTCATCGTCTCGGTGTTGCAGCAGGGTAGGACCAACCCCGCGGCCTTGCCCTCCTGCGGACAGATCGCCCCGAAGATGTAGGCCGACTTCGTACGTTGATCATGGGGTGCCGAAGGCCGCGTCCCACGTTTCGCCCAGCGCCGCGTGATCTTATTCTTCTGTCCGATCCTCGCCTCGTCCTGGAACCAGATCTCTATCGGTGTGCCGCGCGGGAGGCTCGTTCTGACTTTGTCCAGTTCGGCAGCGAAGCCCCCTTTTTGAACGCCTCGATTGCCGCTGGATCCTGAGCATGGTGTTTGGGCCGGGCCGACAGCTTGCGGTAGCCGAGCGCCCGCAACTCGCGGCTCAGCGTCGGCTTGGAAACCGAAACGGCGAACTTATCCCACAGCCATTGCATCAGATCGATGATCCGCCAGCGGACCACGCCATCGACCGCCGGTATCGGGCCGCGCTCGATCGTTTCCACAAGCGCCGCGCGATGCGTGGCGTTGAGCCGTGAAGGCGGGCCGGGCGCTTTCCTGTCGGTCAGCCCGGCAGGCCCGTCTGCGTTGAACTTAACCACCCAGTCCCGGATGATCTGCAACGTCACGCCACCAAGTCGCGCTGCCTCGGTGCGCGTTGCGCCCTCGTAGATCGCCGCCAGCGCCAGCAACCGCCGCGCCTGCCCACCATCCTTGGACTTTCGCGCGGCCGCCCTCACCAAGGCCGCATCAAAGTCGGTGCGAAGCGGGATCGGCATGGCAAACTCCAGATCGTTTGCCAACTTGAATCAGCACCCGATCATCCTGGCAACCCCACCAGAGTCATCCTCCCCGAGACTTGGTATTATGCGATAGCAAGGCGACGATTCCCCACTCCCATGACCACGGGATGGTCTCGTCGTTGTGATCTCCTAGCCAGAGCAGCCATTGCCGGCGACCCCTCGAAAGGTAGTAGGCCGCGAGGCGGTTATGATGGGGTGTCCATGCCCACTCGGCCTGGCAGAGGTAGATCGCATTGCGTGACCGCCGCTTGGGCAGGTCGGGCACCCCCAGCTCGCCGGGATAACCGACAATTGGCTTCACGCCGCTGGGCCACGTCGGCAGGGCCTTCACCTCGTACAATC
>CAJBKE010000052.1 GCA_903953565.1 uncultured Verrucomicrobiota bacterium
AGTCGTCCCTCCGCGAAATAAAGAAATAGGCCGAACAGAGCGATGGACCTAACTGCCATGCCTTCGGCACTTTTGGCACGTCGCCTTCGGAGCAGGCTTTGGTGCCAAAAGCAAGTGGCAGCAGGTCATCGGGGACGTTCGCGTGAAAACAGCAACTTGACGCTGTCGTAAGTATGATATATCATCATACCTAATATGAGCGTTGCTAAAATCGCTATCACCATGGAAGTGGGGTTGGTCGAGCAAGTCGATCGGCTCGTGCGAGAGCATGTTTATCCTAATCGGAGCCGGGCGATTCAGGACGCCGTGGCCGACAGGTTGCGGCGCATGGATCGAGGGCGGTTGGCTCGCGAGTGCGCCAAGCTTGATCCCAAGTTCGAGCAGGCTCTTGCCGAAGAGGGGATGGGTTCGGAGATCGAGCGATGGCCCGAATATTGAGGGGCGACATTGTCTGGGCCGACCTCGAGCCGACGCGCGGCAACGAGCAAGCCGGGCAGCGTCCGGTGTTGATCCTGAGCGAAGATGTTTTCAACGACCGGTCGGGAACAGTCATAGCCATTGCTTTGACCAGCCAGCCGCAAAAGGCCGGTTTCCCGCTCACGCTGGAGTTGCTCGAGACGAAACTGCCGAAGCGATCTTGGGCCAAGATCAGCCAGATTCGGACGCTCTCGGTGCAGCGCCTCAAAAAGAAGATCGGCCGAGCCTCGGCAGGGGAGATGGACCAGATTGTCGAGGGCTTAAACGAGCTGATCGGCGGAGCGGGCTGAGCTTTGGAGGAATTTGCAGTAATGATGCGCGCCTCGATCCTCGTCGTTGGTCTGTGCATTGCCGGCTGCGTTACTTCGCCTCCAGTTGAGGTTGAATCGTTTCCGACCGCCCCCTCACTACGAACTCCTAGTAAATACCTGAAGCTCTACCGAAACGCGAAAGAGGACTTTCAAAGACTGGCAAGCGTCCCGAAAAAACGCCCTCTTCACGTGCGAACAGGCTCGCTCTCCTACGATGGAGGGTCCTCTTTTTACCAAGGAGAAGGATATCGACTCAAATCGTGGCATCGCATTGTCAATGAAGATGGGAAGTTTGGATTTTGGACCGGTCCCGAAATCATCTTTGAATCGCCGATTTCCCAAATCGGTCCAATTTCATACTCCGAAGCCCGATTCGCGCCCCGATGAAAACAGTAACAACCGCGAACAAACCGGATCAGCCAACCTCGCTGCGCTCGGCGGCTGTCCCCAAGCGTTCGGCGTAGCATGCGAAACCTAGTCGCCATCTTGAGTTTGCTGACACTTGCGGGGTGTAGCGATGAGATCACGACACGTTTTGCCACATTGGCAGACGCGAAGGCAAAGGAGGCATTTGCGCGAGGTTGGTTGCCGCCGATTCTTCCGGATTCCGCCACATCAATCGTGGAGCGAAACAATTTAGATCTAAACACAGGCGCGGGTTCATTCGACTATGACTTGGCCGAGCGATCTGAATACCTTAAGAGGCTCACAGAAGCGGGGGCGCTGTCGAGAACTGAAGAGAACAACGATATCCTGACGTTCTCCACCAACGACTCGCGCTGGGAGATCCGGCTGCCTCGGAATGCGGGGGCTGGAGAGTGGAGAATCCGCCAATTGTGAAAACGCCGAACAAATCAGACCAGCCAACCTCGCTACGCTCGGCGCCTGACCTGCGCCGTTCGGCGAATGGCCGTTGAATTGAGGCCGGTTCGATGGTATTCAAATACCCATGAGCACGTTGACCCCTTCTGGCGTCCTCAGCTTGAGTGTCGCGGAGCGAATCCAGCTTGTTGAAGATATCTGGGATACCATCGTAGAGGTGCCAGACGAGGTGGGTTTGACGGATGCGCAGAAGGCGGAGATCGATCGTCGATTGGATGCTTATCATCGTAGCCCCGAGGAAGGTTCTCCGTGGGATATGGTCAGGGAGCGAATCCTCAGTAGACAATGATCCGTCGGCTCGTCATCCGTCCGGAAGCCGAGGCGGAGATGACCGAAGCTTTCGACTGGTATGAAGAGCGACTCCCCGGGTTGGGAGCTTCCTTTTTGCTATGTGTTGATGCGGTTTTCCGCGGCATCGTCCGTGCCCCCGGCGTGTTCCACCCGCATCGCTCGCTGCGGGATAAGACTTAGCGGCGGCCTCGCGCCGCGATGAGAACGAACGTGACGGCGGCCAAGCCGAGCAGGGAAACAGTCGCCGGTTCGGGCACGAGCGCGGTGATTTGCGTATCGTAGCTGGACACGCGGGCAAAGACGTCCGCATCACCGCGATTGCTGGCCGTGGCAGAGTCGATGCCGTAATCCGTGGAGCCACCGTCCTCGGTCGATGTTGTGATGCCGATGAGATACCACGTGTTGGTGATCTCCTGGAAAAGTCCCGAGCCCGAGTCATAGAGCGCAACCGATGCTTCGGCATCGCCCAAGCCGCCGGGGACAAAACCGGGGCCCGACGCTCCTGCTATGGCGCCGAGATAATCGTAGGGATCCGTCCCGACAAATTTCGGTTCATTCAGTCCCCACCGCTTTGCCGCCGTCGCATCGTTTCCCCATGCGACGTTGGTGCTTGAGAGGGGAACGCCCGGATCGCGACCGATGCCCCAGCCGATCACGGTCGCGGGCGCGACCTGCTCGATGGGCGAAGTCAACAGCGTGACGGCATTCACGCCCGCAGGATTGAGAGTCAGCCTGATCACCTTCATGTCGACGCCGGCGGCCACCTGTGTCCCGTAGGTTCCGAACGCCGGGTCAATGTCGAAGAAGGTGGTGTTGTCGAACGTCACACGGGAGAAAGTTGCGTCGACCGTGACGTGGTTCGCGGTGAGAAGGAAGCCGCTGCCCAAATAGACCGCGGATCCGGAGAGCGAGGAATTGTTCGAGTTAACAACCTTGGCGACCGAACTCCACGGGGCGCCCGACCCCGGGTCGTTTTGGTTGGCCGAGTTATCCAGATTCCAGAAGACAACGGCGGGAGCGCTGAAACGCGTTGTCGCGAGGAAAAGGGCGGCAAGCCAGAACTTGGACATTTCGCATGAATTTTACCAACCCCGGTTCTTCGGGTCAAATCGCCTCAAAGGAGCTTTCGCGGCATGCGCGCCTTGCGTAATGTCCCTGCTTCCGCATGAGCTACGCCGCCGTCCTGATGTCCGCCTTATCCGCAATGCAGCGGGGGCGTTTGCGTCTGAAGCTGCCGGACGGTCCGGAAAAAGTGTTCGGGGGTCTCGGGGACCGGCCCGATGCGACGATCACGGTCAAAGACCCTGCGTTTTTCCGCCGCTGCGTGCTCGGCGGCCCGGTTGGGTTCGGCGAAGCTTATATGAATGGATTGTGGGAGACGGACGACCTCGTTTCCGTCATCTCATGGTTTATCCGCAACGCGGACGAATCGACGGTCCTCGAGGGATCCGACCGGAAGAGCCGCCGGATCGGGCTGATGAATTTCGCGCACCGCGTGGCGCACAAGCTGCGTCCGAACAGCCGGCGCACCAGCCGGCGGAACATCAAAGAGCATTACGATCTCAGTAATGACTTTTTCGCGCTGTGGCTGGATCCAACCATGACTTACTCCTCTGCCTATTGGGATCAGGCCGGGGCGAGCCTCGAACAGGCGCAGATCCGCAAATACGATGTTCTCTGCCGCAAGCTGCGGCTCCAGCCGTCCGACCAAGTGCTCGAAATCGGAAGCGGGTGGGGCGGTTTTTCCATGCATGCGGCGAAAAATTTCGGGTGTCACGTCACGACGGTGACCATCTCGCAGGCGCAATTCGATGAGGCTTCGCGCCGCATCGCGTTGGCGGGCTTGACCAACAAGATCGATGTGCTGCTCCAGGATTACCGCGAGATGCGCGGGGAGTTCGACAAAATAGCCTCCATCGAGATGCTTGAAGCAGTGGGTGAGCGCTACCTCGACGGCTACTTCGCCCAGTGCCACCGACTGCTCTCGCGCAAGGGGCTGCTCGGGTTGCAATACATCACGTGTCCGGACGCGCAATACAAGGTGCTGCGTCGCGGAACCGACTTCATCCAGCGTCACATTTTTCCCGGGTCGCTGCTCAACAGCATCGGACGAGTCAACACGGCGCTGAACCGGACGGGTGATCTCTTCCTGCACGATCTGGACGACATGGGTCCGTATTACGCGCGGACGCTTCACGTCTGGCGGGAGAATTTCCACCGCGTGCTCGATGCGGTGCGGGCGCAGGGGTTCGACGAAACCTTCATCCGCAAGTGGGACTACTATTTGGCCTATTGCGAGGCGGCGTTCGCCACGCGGCACATCAGCGTGGTGCAGGCCATTTACACGCGGGCGGACAACGAGACGCTGGACCATCCGACGGGACTGAATCGGGGGTGCTCATGATGCCGGAGTGGACGGAGTTCTGGCGGCTGATGGTTTTCGCGCTGGCTATCCCGGTCGTGATGATGGCCGGCGTGTGGGTCATGGCCCGTTTGCTGAACAATGCGGGGATCGTCGACATTTTCTGGTCTTACGGATTCATTCCTGTGGCCTTGGCCTGCGCTGTCTTGGGCGGAGGGGACGTCACGCGCAGTTTCGTGCTCGTGTTGATGGTGACGATTTGGGCGGCGCGGCTCGGGACGTATTTGTGGATCCGCGTGGCCAAGCATCATCCGGAGGAAGACGGACGCTACGCCACGCTGCGCCAGCAATTTCCGAATCACACGTGGGCCATGTTCTTCGGATTTTTCGAGGCGCAGGGTGTGCTGATCGCCCTGCTCAGCGTGCCGTTCGTGCTGGTTTTCATCAACGCGGCGCCCGGATTGGGAGGGTGGGAATATCTGGGGATCGGGCTGTGGCTGGCTGGCATGCTCGGCGAGTCGGTGGCCGATGCGCAGTTGAACCGCTTCCGTGCGAATCCAGCGAACAAGGGAAAGACGTGCCGGGTCGGGTTGTGGAACTTCTCGCGCCATCCGAATTACTTTTGCGAGTGGCTGGTCTGGGTGGGCTATTTTTTCTACGCGCTGGGCTCGCCGGGCGGGTGGATCGCGGCCTATGCTCCCGCGCTCATGTATTTCTTCCTTACTCGCATCACCGGCATCAAGGCCACCGAAGAGCATGCCGTGCGGTCGCGCGGGGAGGATTACCGGCAATACCAGCGGACCACGAATGCGTTCTTCCCGTGGTTCCCGCGTCGGGCGTCATGAGTCTTCTCGACCGGACGTTGGAAAAGGGGCTGCTCCCGGATTTCGTCATCCGGGCGGGGATCAATCACCTTTTGTCCCGCAAGCTGCAGGATGAAAACCGCGGCGGGGTGGAGGCGCAGCAGAAGGCGCTGATGGACTTCGTGCGCGAACTCAAATCGATGCCGATTGCTGTCAAGACGCGCGAGGCCAACGAGCAGCACTACGAGGTGCCGACGGAATTTTTCAAATATGTGCTCGGTCCCCGCATGAAATACAGCAGCGGGCTTTGGCCGACACGGCACACGACTTTCGAGGAGTCCGAGGAAGCGATGCTGGCCTTGAGCTGCCAGCGCGCGCAGTTGGAGAACGGCCAGCGCGTGCTCGAACTAGGCTGCGGGTGGGGTTCGCTCACGCTGTGGATGGCGGAGAAGTATCCAGACTCGCGGATCCTCGGGGTTTCCAACTCGCGCACGCAGAAGGAATACATCATGGGCGAGGCGGCGCGACGCGGGCTGGGCAATGTGGAAATCCACACAGCCAACGTGGCGGAGTTGGATTTGCCGCGGGAGGAATTCGATCGTGTGGTTTCGGTCGAAATGTTCGAGCACATGAAGAATTACGAGCTTCTCCTGCACAAAGTGGCGTCATGGATGAAGCCCGGCGGCCTGCTCTTCGTGCACATCTTCACCCACCGCACGCTGGCTTATCATTTCGAGGGCAAGGACCCGAGTGACTGGATCACGCGCTATTTTTTCGAGGGTGGCACGATGCCGTCGGACGATCTTTTGGCTTATTTTCAAGACGATCTCAAACTGCAGGACCATTGGTGCGTCAACGGAACGCATTACGCGCGCACGTCCGAGGCGTGGCTGGCCAACATGGATCGTCATGAAGCGGAGATCACCCCGATCCTCAGTGCAACTTACGGTGCGGACAACGTGACCAAGTGGCGGGTTTATTGGCGCGTGTTTTTCATGGCGTGCGCGGGGCTTTGGGGATACCGCTATGGCGAGGAGTGGATCGTGTCTCACTATCTTTTCGCCAAATGAGGACAATTTTTCGTGCCTGCGCGGCTGGCATCATGGTCGCGAGCGTTCACGCGGCGGGCGATTGGATCGAGCAAGGCGACAGCTTCGACCGCAAATTCCAGTCCACCGAGGCGCTGGCCGCCTACCAAAAGGCGCTGGCGGAAAATCCGAACGACGCCGACTTGCTCCGCAAGATCAGCAAGCAATACGTGGAGATGGTGCTTGATGCTCCTTCGAAGAAGGAAAAACTCCGCTTGGCCCAGCTCGGCTATGACACCGCCTTGCAGGCCAAGAAGCTTGCTCCGAACGATCCCCAGACGCGCATCACCGTGGCCATCGCCGCGGGGCGTCTCGCCTACTACAGCGAACCCCGCCGCCGGCTCGAGTTGTCGAGCGTGGTGAAATCCGAATCGGCGGAATCCGTGCGTCTGGATCCGCGCTTCGCCCTTGGCTGGCACGTGCTCGGGCGCTGGAACTACGAGATCGCCAATTTGAACTCGGTTCTGCGCGTGGTGGCCGAGGCCGTTTACGGCAAGCTGCCGCCGGCGACGAACGAGGAAGCCATTCGCCATATGGCCAAAGCGGTGGAACTCGAGCCGGGCAATTCGCTTTTTCACGCCGAGTTGGGCCGGGCCTATCTGGCGGCGGGCCGCAAAGACGAGGCGAAGCGCGAGCTGCAAAAATCGCTGACTCTCCCGCGGCGCAGCCGCGACGACGCGGGGGCCCAAGATCGCGCCAAGCAGGCGCTGCGCGGACTTTGATTGGTCATGTCCTCGCGGAAAATCCTCATTTTTACCACGGGCTTCGGCGACGGCCATAACTCGGCCGCACGCAACCTGCGCGACGCCTTCGGTAGCATGCCCGGATTCGACGCCGAGGTGCACGATCCCTACGTGGCGGTGAATCCGCGCGCTTCGAAGACCCTGCAGGTGGCCTACAACTTTTCCATCCAGCGTGTGCCGGTGACATGGAAAGCCTTCTTCTGGCTCTACGATAAAACACCGGTTTTCGACTGGACCCTGCCGACCTTGGGCAATCTGCGCGAAGCCTTGCGCGTGATGCTGTGCGAGAAAAAACCAGCTTCCGTCATCACGACCTATCCGGTTTACAGCTACCTCCTGCATGACCTCATGCAGACCGGCGAGGTCCCGCGCTGTCCGCACTTCATGGTGGTGACCGATTCAATCGTCATCAACCGCGTGTGGAACCTCGCGCCCGCCGACTATGTGCTGGTGGCCAACGAACCCACACGCGAAGCCATGGTGCAGGGCGGCACGCCGCGCGAAAAAATCGTGGTGCTCGGCTTCCCGGTCAGTCCGCGGTTCGAAGAACTGGCCCGCCGTCCGCTGCCGGCCGGTCCCCCGTGGAAAATTCTCTATCTGCCCTCGGCCAGCCGCCGCACCGTGGGGGCGGTGGTCAAGGGACTGACCTCGCTGCCCGGGGTCGAGCTGACCGTGGTGACGGGTCGACATCAGCATCTTCACGCATTCCTGAAACGTCTCGATCTGCCGGCCAATGCTTTCAATTTGCTCGGTTGGACCGACCGGATGCCGGAGTTGCTCGCCGAGAGTCATCTCTTCATCGGCAAAGCGGGCGGCGCGATCGTGCAGGAAACCTTGGCTATCGCGCGCCCGATGATCATCAGTCACGTGGTCGCGGGGCAGGAAGAGGGCAATGTGACCCTTCTGGCCGATATCGGCGCGGGGGAATTGTCCACCACGCCGGAGAAAATCGTGGCGTCCGTGCAGAGTGCCATGCTCGAGCGCGGCGGAGCCGAATGGTCGCGTTGGCGCGAAAATCTCCTCAAGGTCAGTCATCCGGCCGCTGCCCGGCAGACGGCGGAATTTGTCGCGTCGAAGTTGTAGCGGAAGCCGTGGTGGATCGCGCCGTCCCGGCGCGATGATTCACTCACGAGATCGCGATGGGGATATCGCGATCCACCGGTCAGAAAGTGGCGTAGGTCGTGCCGCCTGAGTTGCGGGCCGCGTAGCCACCGTCTCCGCCCGACCAGCGCATCATCCGTTCCGCATCGTCGAAAATGTATTTCGTCTTGCTGCCGAGCTGCACGAGGATGACCTCACGGCCGTTGAGCCGGCCGCTCGAGACGAGGCAGCGCCCGGCCGCATCGGTGTAGCCCGTCTTCATACCGTTGTAGGCGGGTGACCGCTCCAGAAGTTTGTTTGTCGCCTTGAGCACGGTGATCCTTCCGCTGTTGTGGCGAAAATAGACGGCGCGTTTTTGCATCATGCGCCGGAGTAACGGTTCGCGGTAGGTGACGTAGGCGATACGCGCAATGTCGCGCGCAGTGGAAAAGTTTGGCGCTGGCAAGCCATGGCTGTTGACGAAGTGCGAGCTCCTGGCGCCTATGGACCAAGCGGCGCGATTCATGTTTTCCGCGAAGGCCTGCTCGGACCCGCTGTGGTCACGGGCGAGGGCGGCGCAAGCGTCGTTGCAGCTCTTCACCATGATAGCTTCGAGAAGAGAGCGCCGCGTGTATCTCTCCCCCGTGCGCAGGCCGAGTTTGGTCGGCTCGACGTGGGTGTCTTCGGGCATGACCGTGAGCGGACCGTCAAGGCCGCCGCGGCGGCTGACGAGCAGCGCGGTGAGCAGTTTCTGCGTGCTGGCCGGCGGGCGGTGAACGTCCGCATTTTTTTGGAAAATGACCTCGCCGTTACGGGCGTCGATCATGATGGCTGACTGCGCGTAGATGCCGGGAGCGTTGGCCGGCCAGACCGGCGCGGCGCTCGGAGAATTGGCCACCGGCGCACGGGCCGGTTCGGCGCGGCGCACCTCGCGCGGCGCGGCGCAGCCGGCGAGGAAAAGGACGGAAATAAGCAGGGCGGTGGATCTCATTGGTGTTTCTCGACCATGGCGTAGGCGTTGTGGTTGTGTATGCTCTCGAAATTTTCCGCTTCGACCTGCCACCAGGTGATGCGGCGGTCGGCGATGACCTGCGAAGCGATGTTGCGCACGAGGTCCTCGACAAAAACGGGATTGGCATAGGCGCGCTCGGTCACCGCTTTTTCGTCGGGTCGTTTGAGCACGCTGTAAAGTTCGCTGCTGGCCGAGCGCTCGATCAAAGCCACCATCTCGGCAAGGGGCAGGGGACGCTCGGCACGCAGGCGCAGCGTCACTTGTCCGCGCTGGTTGTGCGCGCCGGTCTCGCTGATGGCTTTGGAACACGGGCAAAGGGTGGTGACATTGGCGATGACCGTGGTGACGAGGTCGCAGCCATTGTCTTCCGCGGTGGCGCTGAAACGGGCGGTGTAATCGACCAGACCCGGCGCACCCGTGACCGGCGCCTTTTTTTCGAGGAAGAAGGGGAATTCGAATTCCAAGTGGGCGCGCTTGCTGTGCAGGCGTTCGATGAGCGAGCGGAGCAGGTGCTCGATGTCCTCCGGATGCAGGACGGGTCCGTGGGCCTGCAGCACTTCGAGAAAACGGCTCATGTGCGTGCCTTTGAATTCCTGGGGCAGTTCGACGGTCAGCTGCACCATGGCAATGGTGCTCTGCGGGGCCCCCGGACCGACTCCGATCTGGATGGGAAAACGCAGGTTCTTGACCCCGACGCGATCGATAACGATGCGGCGGTGGTCGTATTCGCTCTGCGTGTCGCGCAGGGCGGACGCATTGTCGTCCGGTTGCTTCATGAAGGAGACAGAGTAGTGGCTTTCAGGCCGGGGCGCAAAAGTGAATTGTCCGGTTGGCCGGAAGGGCCGCCGCCGCTACGCTGCAGGCCGTGCAAAAGCTGACGGTCAATGAAATCTATCAGTCGGTGCAAGGCGAGAGCACCTGGGCCGGGCTGCCCTGCGTGTTCGTGCGCCTGACTTTCTGCGACCTGCGTTGCACCTACTGCGACACGGAATACGCCTTCTACGAAGGGAACAAAATGACGCTCGAGGAGATCGAGGACAAAGTCCGGGGCTTCGGCTGTCCGCTTGTCGAGGTGACGGGTGGGGAACCGCTTCTGCAGCCGAATTGTATCCCTTTGCTCGCCCGGCTTTGCGAAGCGGGCTTCACCGTCTTGCTCGAAACCTCCGGTTCCCACGATATCGCGCCGGTCGATGAGCGGGTGCACCGGATCATGGATGTGAAAACACCGTCGAGCGGGGAATGCGCGAGGAATCTTTATGCCAATATCGACCACCTCACCGAACGCGACGAGGTGAAGTTCGTGGTCGGCTCGCGGGAGGACTACGAGTGGACGCGGGAAATGATGCGCGAACACGACCTTGCCACCAAAGTGCGGGCCGTCCTGCTCAGTCCGGTTTTCGGGAAAATCTCACCGGCCGACATCGTGGCGTGGATGCTCGAAGACAAATTACCGGCGCGGTTCCAGCTGCAGATGCACAAATTCATCTGGGAACCGCGGGCGCGGGGCGTCTGATCGTTTGCCCCGCTGCTTCCGGACCGCTAGAACCAAAGCCATGCAAATCACGCTGAGCAAAATTTTCCATTTCGAGGCGGCCCACACGCTGCCCAACGTTCCGCCCGACCATCAGTGCGCGCGGATGCACGGCCACAGCTACAAAGTGGAGATCTCGGTCACCGGGCAGGTCGGCGAAGAGTCCGGCTGGCTGATGGATCACGCCGAAATCAGCAAGGTGGTGAAGCCTCTCGTGGCCCGGTTGGATCACCGCTATTTGAACGATATTCCGGGCTTGGAAAACCCGACTTTCGAGCAGTTGGCCGGTTGGCTCTGGCGCGAGTTGAAGCCGCAACTTCCAAACCTTAGCGAGATTATCATCCACGAGACCCCGACCTCGCGCTGCATTTACCGCGGGGATTGAGTGCGTTGCGCCGCCGTCAGTTCCGGATGGAAATATCCGCCACGCGGGCGACGAGGAACCTGCCGAGCAACAGGTAAAGCGCGAGCATCGGCAGTGTGATGAAGAGCGCGCCGGCGGCGAATAGCCCCGGCTCGCCCGCCATGCTGTCCGTATGGAGCAAGCGCAGTCCGACCGGCAGGGTGAACATTTCCGAATCCTGCATGAGGATGGCGGCTACGACGTATTCGTTCCATGCCGCGGCGAAAGAAAACAAGGCCGTGACCACGAGGCCCTGTCCGGAAATCGGGACGACCACACGCCAGAAAATTTCCGCCGGCGTGCAACCATCCATGGCCGCCGCTTCCTCGATCGTTTCGGGGATGCGGTCGTAGAACGTCTTCATCTGCCAGATGCAAAAAGGCAAAACCGTCACGAGGTAAACGAGGATGAGCCCGAGAAAGGTGTTGATCAGTTTGAACTGCACGAGGATGAGGAAAATCGGGAGCAGCAGCATCGTGGCCGGAAAAATCTGCGTGACGAGCAACCCGCCCAAAAGCGCCAGCCTGCCGAAAAAGCGGAAGCGCGAGAGCGCGTAACCGGCAGTGGCCGAAAGGAACACCCCGACAACGGTTACAGCCAGGGCGACAAGTAACGAATTGGCCAGCCAGCGCAGAAAGTCCGTCGAGGCCAGCAATTGCCGGAAGTTGGTCAAACTCGCGACACCGCTGCCGGCTGAGGATTGGAAAGCGAGCATGCCGATCTGCCAGAGAGGAACCAATGCGAGCAGTGCGGTCAGCGCGAGAAACAGGTAGGACAAAACGGTCCGCGGCAAAATGTGCGGCTCCGCGGCAATCGCCCGGCCGGCGGCCCTATCGGAACGGGAGGTATTCATGCGCTCTGTTCCGCGAGCAGAGGTGAGGACGGCGCGCGGCGCAAGGAAAGAAGATGCGGGCTGTTTCTTGACAGCGCTTTGCCACACCTCCGACAATACGGCGTCCCATGCGCTGCTCGGTCCTTGCTCTGCTTTTCCTCGTTTGGGCGGTGCCGGCTTTTGCCGACAGCGGCCGCTACGATGCGGCGGGAGCGGATGAGGTCCGTTATCGCATCACGAAAACACCGGCCGGCTGGGATATTCTCGTGCTTGGCGCGGGTGTTGATCGTCCGGCCCAAGCCGTGTTCGTCGCCTTGGGCACGCGCCCGGGCCATGGCTCCTCGCTGATTCCCGCCGGGCAGGGGAAAGAAGGTTCCGCTGTCTGGCTTCCTTTCGCGGCGGATCTTCTGCTCGTGGCCAATCGCGACGGCAACAAGGACGAAAACTATCTGCGCCGCTGGAAATCCACGCAATGGGGTCCGCGCGAAGCGGCCGGCACGGCTTTCACCGTTTCGGCGGAACCGGCGCAGGTCCTCCTGCGTATCCCGGACAAAACCATCGGTCGTGCCGAAACACTGGAGATCGCGGTCTACCTCAAGGATCTCGCCGTGGAGAATGGATGGGGCCGTCTCTACGGGGCGATCGACGCAACGATGGTCTCCGGTCCCGGCGAACGCGCCTTCCGCCACTACGTTCAGGCCGAGACGGGCCGCAAGGGCACCACGTTCCGCCGCGCCGGGCGCACGGACCCGAAGGCACCGAAGGTTCGCATTTATCAGATGCTGCCGCGACTTTTCGGCAACACCAACGAGACGCGCAAACCGAACGCATCGATCGCCGAGAACGGTTCGGGCAAGTTCAGCGACCTCGATGACACCGCCCTCGGCGAACTCCGGGCCATGGGTTTCACCCACATTTGGGTCACCGGTGTCCTCCAGCAGGCCACGGCCACCGATTATGCGGACATCGGCGAACCGGCCGACGACCCCGATCTGCTCAAAGGCGTGGCCGGCAGTCCTTACGCCATCCGCGACTACTTCGACGTCTCGCCCGATTACGCCGACGATCCGGCCAAGCGCCGCGAGGAATTCAAAGCGATGATCGACCGCATCCATGCCAAGGGCATGAAAGTGCTCATCGACTTCGTGCCCAACCATGTGGCGCGCAGCTACGCCTCGAACGTGAAACCGGAACTCTCCTTCGGGGCCGACGATAACCGGGACAAATTCTTTGATCCCAAAAACAATTTTTACTACCTCGCCGGCGACGCCGAAATCGAAGGCAGCGGTCCGCCGCTCCGCCTTCCCACCGTGGACGGCAACGGGCGTGCGACGAGCCCCACGGTGCAGGCGGTGGGCGGGGGCGACGGACTTTTCGACGGCGAGAAGGAATTCGGCCGCGTCACGGGGAACGATGTGGTCAGTTGGTCCCCCGCGCAGGACACGTGGTATGAGACGGTCAAACTCAACTACGGCTACGACTTCACCGATCCGGAAAAAGCCACACGCAAATATCCCCACGCCGCTTCCCCCGACATCCCTGTTCCCGACACTTGGAAGAAGATGGATGAGATCATCGCTTACTGGCAGGACCTCGGAGTCGATGGATTCCGCGCCGACATGGCCCACATGGTTCCGCCCGAATTCTGGCGCTGGCTCCTCGGACGCTCGCGCGAGCGCCAGCCCGGGGTTTATTGGATGGCCGAGGCGTATGACACCGATCCGGCCGGCGTTCCCGGTGGCGATGCGGCCGTTCTCGAAGTCACGGACGGCGCGGTCATGCCTGAGTTGCTCGATTCGGGTTTCGATGCCGTCTACGACGACATCACCTACGATGCGCTGAAGCAGATTTACGAAGGCACCGCCACGGCCAATGACCTCGACAAGGTGCGTCCGCGCCTTTTCTTTTTCGATAACGCCCTGCGCTACGCCGAGAACCACGATGAAGTGCGCTTGGCCGCCGTTTCGCAATGGGGTGGGGCGGGCATGCAGGTCGGACGTCCGGTTTCGGCCCTGCTTTTCGGACTCTCGCGCGGCCCAGTCATGCTTTACCACGGTCAGGAGGTGGGCGAACCGGCTGCGGGTGCGGAGGGTTTCGGGACCGATGATGCGCGCACCACGATTTACGACTACTGGTCGATGCCGGAGTTTGCCAAATGGGTCAATGATGGCGCTTTCGACGGTGGCCGCCTTTCGGATGAGCAGAAGTCGCTGCGTGATTTTTACCGCCGCCTTCTCGCCGCCGTCGATCAGCCGGCCTTCCGCGATGGCGATTTCTATCCGCTCAATCCCGACAATCTGGAAAACCCGGGCTACGGGCGGCTCGATCGCGGCGTGAGCGGTCACTGGCTCTACAGCTACCTCCGCTACGATCCGGCGACCGGACAGCGCATGCTGGTCGTGGTGAACCTCAATCCGCGTGAGACCCTGCGCGATGTGCGCATCCTCTTCCCGCGCCGGGCCATGCGTTTTCTCGGTTGGGACACCATCGCCGGTTCGAAGACCGTGCCGGTCGTGGCGCGTGACCGCTTGGGCGATATCCCGGGCGAGATCGCAGAAATCACCACCACTCCGGCGGAAATGGAACAACCCGGATTGCGCATCAAAGAACTTCAACCGATGACAGCCGCCTATTACGAATTGCAATCCGCGCAGAACACCCTTCCGCGCGTGCCTTGAGCCGCCCCCGGACCGAATTCCCCCATGAAAATCCCCGCCATCACCCGTCTCCTCGTCCTCCTCTGCCTGTTCGCCGACCCGTCGAACGCTTTCGTGCAGGAGGCCACGGCACCGACACTGCGTAGCTTTCTCGGATGGATGCCCATGCAGCCCGTCACCGCTGGAGGTCGTCTCCTGCTCGACATGCACCGCTTTTATTTCTCCAAACCCGGCGCCGGCGACGAATTGATTCTTCCGGATGCCGAGCCCGGAAAATTCAACACGCGCTTCGATGTCGCATCATTCTCCCTCGGCGTGCAGCTCGATCCGGAGGTCTCGGGTCTGCTCGAGATCCCCATCCGCATTGTCGAACGCGGCAAGACCGATGTGGACGAGATTGGACGGAAGGACACCACGACAATCGTCAACCCCGAGGAAGGGGATGACGCGCCCGTGCTCGAGGGCGTTCTGCTCATCGGCGTGCAGCCTGCCGACGGCTACACGTTCACCTACCGGCCGACCGATCCCAACGTTAAGAAGGTCGCCGTCGCCGGACAGTTCAACGGTTGGAATACCGAATCGCACCAACTCCAACCGGCGGCCAATGGCACTTACGATTTGTTTGTCCGTCTTCCTCCCGGGTCGCACAACTACAAGCTCGTCGTCGACGGTGTCTGGACGATCGATCCCGCCAATCCCGAAAAATCGGACGACGGCACGGGCAATGCCAATTCCGTGGCCCGCGTCGGGGCACCGGACCGCGGACAGCCGCCGGTGGTTTTCGCCTCGTCGGCGGACGGGGACAAAGCCGTCTTCCGCATTGTTCGCGGTGGGTCCGATATCACGCAGACTTCCGCCGTGGCACAACTTCCCGACGGCAACAGCCGCATCGCCGGGTACGAACTCTCCGGCGACACGGTCACGGTCGATACGGCCGGCTTACCCGACGGCTCCTGGGTGCGCGTCGTGGTCGCCGACGCCAAGGGCAACATCAGCAACGCCGCGCGTGTCCGGGCCAAGGCAACCGACGAATTCCAGTGGCAGGACGGCGTGATCTATTACGCCTTCACCGACCGCTTCAACAACGGGGAGAAGGAGAACGATCGGCCGGTGCAGGACGAGCGCGTTCTGCCGGCGGCCAACTACCAAGGTGGCGACTTCCAGGGTATCCGCCAGAAGATCGACGACGGCTATTTCCGCGACCTCGGCGTCAATGTCCTCTGGCTGGCCCCCCTCAATCGCAACCCGGACGGCGCGTGGCAGGAATACCTCGAACCCTACCGCTTCTACACCGGTTACCACGGTTACTGGCCCGTTTCGCACACCGAAGTGGAGCCGCGCTTCGGCGGGGACATCGCGCTCACCGACATGATCTCTGCCGCGCACGGCGAGAAGATGTTCATCATCGCCGACCTTGTCCTCAAGCACGTGCATGCCGACCACCCGATGTGGAACGACCGTCGCGAACTCTTCGGCTCGCTTGAATTGCCCGACGGCTCGAAGAACCTCCGCCGCTGGGACGACCACCAGTTCACCACTTGGTTCGAGGAATGGCTGCCCGGCTTCGACTTCGACAATCCGGAGGCGGTCAAATTCCTCATCGGCAACGCGGTCGACTTCGCCCTGCGCTTCAAACTCGACGGCTACCGGCTCGACGCGGTCAAGCACATCAAACGCTCCTTCTGGTGGCGCTACCGCACGGCCCTGCGCACCGCGGTCGATCCCCGCCGCGAAATCCCGCTCTACAATGTCGGCGAAACCTTCATGGACCGCGAGGGCATCATGAGTTTCGTCGGTCCCAACATGCTCGACGGGCAATTCGATTTCCCGCTTTATGACACCATCATCGATGTTTTCGCCAAAGAGAAAGCCGGCATGGACGAACTCGAGCGCTCGCTCACCGCGTCCGAGACGATCTACGGCAAGGAAACACTCATGTCGCCCCTTCTCGGCAACCACGACAAGGCGCGCTTCATGGCCTATGCCGACGGCGACCTGCCGGATGCGGAAATCAGCGACGAGGAAGAGGTCGGCTGGAACAAGCCGCCGAAAGTCGACAATGCGGCCGCTTACGAGAAGCTCAAGCTCGGGCTGACCTTCGTTTTGTCCGTCGATGGCGTGCCCATGATCTACTACGGCGACGAGATCGGCATGACTGGTGCCGGCGATCCGGACAACCGGCGCATGATGCGTTGGGGCGACGAGGTCAGCGCCGAAGAAAATTCCGTGCGCGAACACTTCAGCAAAGTTGCTGCCGTCCGGCACAAACATCCCGCCCTGCGCTACGGGAGCCGCCGTCCGCTTGTCGCCGAGGGCGGCCGCTACGCCTTCGTTCGTACCCACCTCGGAGATGCGGTGCTCGCCGTGTGGAACCGCGGAGAAAAGCTCACCGAGTTCGCCGTGGAGCCCGGACCGGAAATGCCGGACGGGTCCTACGAAGACGCGCTATCCGGGCAGGTTATCGAGGTGAAAAACGGCCGCTCCCTATTCAAGCTCGAGCCGATGAAGTCCGCGCTCTTCGTGGCGCGCGCGCCCGGCGGATCAACCGGGGAGGTTGCGCCAGACGAAAAGAAGCAGGGCGACGAGCAGGAGGCACAGTAGCAGGAACTTGATCTGGGCGAGCCTCGCGTCCGTCTTGCGCCGGCGCGTCGCGCGGCGCGGTGCTTTCGACCCGCCGCCGCGGTAGATGTGTTCCTGCGGTCGGGGCAGGCTGATCGGCGCCACATTGTTGTTGAGGCGCACCTTGCGCTCGGGTTCCGCTTTCGGGGCCGCCTTCGGTTTTTGCCGCAGGGCTTTCTCCGCCGCAGCCACCTCGCGCATGATGCGCTCGTGCTCCTCTTGGAGCTTCTGGGCATGCTCGGAAAGCGGGCTACTCGGGGAGCGGCGCGGCATGTCGGATGATCAGTTGGAGCCGAGCTGGATGAACCAGAGGAGCAAGCCGATGAGACCGAGTGCGGAAAGCGGCAGGGTGAAGGCGAAACCGGCCATCAGCCAGTAACCGAAACCATGACCGCCACCCTCGCCGTCGAACGGGCTCGCGCCGACCGAGACTTCCTCGTCGGCCGCCACCTGCGCCTGCGCCTTGGTGTAAACCGAGCGCGAATCCTCCACGGCGCCAAGCGCCTTCGATAGTTCCTTGTTCAGCTCGGTCGGCGCCCAGTCCTTCGGATTGATCGCCTCGAGTTCGTTGAGGTAAGTGCTGAAGCTGGATTGCACATTCTTGAGAATTTCCAAACGCTTGAGGGTCTGGTCCGTCTCGCGCTGGATGTGCACAAGGGAGGAAGTGAATTTGTCGACCATTTCCGCCCGGCCCGTGTCGAATTGCTCCTGACGGCGGCTCAGTTCCTCGAGCTTCGCCTTCTCGCGCTCGAGTTGTTCGGCCTGGCGCTTGAGGGCGAGCAGTCGATCCTGCGCTTGGGCCACTTGGTCGTCGATTTGTTCGAGCGAGGGCGCGGCCGGTGTCGAGGGGTCTTCGTCGAGGTCGAGGAAATCTTCGCGGTTTGATCGGTATTCAGCCATAGATCGGTCTCCGACCGGAAGGTAGGTTTTCCGCAGCGGGCGTGGCGAGGAAAAATTGGATTCGCCGTGAGCGGCGACGGCACGCTCAGCGGCCCGGGGCCATTTCGAGGAGGTGACCTTTGAGGTAGGAGGATTCGGGGAGGCCCAGAATCACCGGGTGGTCGGGTCGTTGGGTGTAGCTGGCGCGGAGGCGGGCGGTTTTCTTGGCGTCGACCATGGCGTCGGCAATGACATCCAAAAAAATGGCGTCGCTCACGTGGTGCGAGCAGCAGAACGTGGCGAGGAGGCCGCCGTTGTCGAGCAACTGGGCGGCGCGGAGGTGGATTTCTTTGTAACCGCGCAGGGCGTCGTTCAAGCGGGCGCGGTCGCGGGTGAAGCTCGGGGGGTCGAGGATGATGAGATCGTATTTGTCGCCACGGGTCGTGGCGGATTTAAGCCAGTCGAAGACGTTGGTTTCGGTGACGTTCAGGCGGACGTTGTTGCGCTGCGCGTTGGCTTCGATGGCAGCGCAGGCGTCGGCAGAAACATCGAGCGCGGTGACTTCGCTGGCGCCGGCCTTGGCGCAGGCGAGGGCGAATCCACCTTGGTTGCTGAAGCAGTCGAGGATGCGCTTGCCTTGCGCGTGCTGCGCGACGAGGGCGTAGTTGTCGGCTTGGTCGAGGTAGAGGCCGGTTTTTTGTCCGCCCGGGAGTTCGATGCCGAATTCGATGCCGGCGAGGGTGACTTCCATCGGTCCGGGGGCTTGGCCGCGGAGGATGGTGGTGTGCAATTCGAGGCCTTCGGCTTTGCGCACGGGGGCGTCGTTGCGGGCGATGAGGCAAGACGGTTTGAGGATTTCTTCGATGGCGTCGGCGATGAGGTCCTGGCGCTGGTCCATCGCAAGGGTGAGTGTTTGCAGGACGGCGCAGTCGCCGTAGCGGTCGAGGATCAAGCCCGGCAGTCCGTCACTTTCGCTCCAGACTTCGCGGCGGGCGCGGGGGTCGAGTCCGAGTTTGTCGCGGTATTCGCTCGCCATCGTGATGCGGCGGCGGAAGAAGTCGGCGTCGAGGTCCTGGCGCTGGCGCGAGAAGCGGCGGGCGGGGATTTTCGAACGGCTATTGTAGATGGCGCTGCCGAGGAAGCGGTCGCGCTGGTCTTTCAATCCGACGACGGCGCCGTCCTCCGGCTTTCCGGTGATCTTGAGCACTTCGTTGTCGTGGACCCAATCGTGTCCGTGGAAAACGCGCGCGCGGGGGCGGACAATGATGCTCGCCATGCGCTCAGTATTCGAGGATGGCCTCGGGGCGGACAACGGCGGAGGTGTCGCCGGGTTTTTCCGGGTATTCGAAAATGCGACCTTCGTAGTTGCGGAGGACGACTTTTTCTTTGTCGTGGTAGACGACATAGCCCGGGCTCACGGGAACTTTGCCGCCGCCGCCGGGGGCATCAATGACGTATTGCGGCACGGCATAGCCGGTGGTGTGTCCGCGCAGGGATTCGATGATCTCGAGGCCTTTGGCCACGCTGGTGCGGAGGTGGGCGGACCCGTGGATGAGGTCGCACTGGTAGAGGTAGTAGGGGCGGACGCGGCAGCACAGGAGTCTGTGGATGAGGGCGCGCATGGTGTCCGGGTTGTCGTTGACCCCGGCGAGGAGCACGCTCTGGTTGCCGAGCGGGATGCCGGCATCGGCGAGGCGTCCGAGCGCGTCGCGCACCTCGGTGGTGAGTTCGCGCGGATGGTTGACGTGCACGCTCATCCAGAGCGGATGAAATTCTTTGAGCATATTGCAAAGCTCGGGCGTGATGCGCTGCGGAAGGAAGATGGGCACGCGCGAGCCGATGCGGAGGAATTCGATGTGCGGCAGGGCGCGGAGGCGGGAGAGGATTTTGCGGAGCTTGTCGTCGGAGAGGAGGAGCGCGTCGCCGCCGGAGAGGAGGACGTCGCGGACTTCAGTGTGCGCGGCCAGGTATTCGTAGACCGCCTCGAAGTCGGTCTCGAGTTCCTGCTCGCCCACTCCGCTGACCACACGGCTGCGGGTGCAGTAGCGGCAGTAGCTGGCGCATCGGTCGGTGACGAGGAAGAGGACGCGGTCGGGATAACGGTGGACGAGTCCGGGCACGGGCATGTGCGAGTCCTCGCCGCAGGGGTCGGCCATTTCGCCGGAGGTGATGACGGCTTCGCCGGCGCGCGGGATGACTTGGCGGCGGATCGGGCAGTCGGGGTTGTCCGGCTCGATGAGGTTGAAGTAGTGCGGCGTGATGGCGAAGGCCAACTTGTGGCGGGTGAGGAGGAGCCCTTCACGTTCGTCGGGGGTCAGGCGGAGATGTTGTTCGGCTTGTTCGAGTGACGTGATGCGGTGGCGGAGTTGCCAGCGCCAGTCGTTCCACTCGGCGTCGGTGGCTTCGGGCCAGAATCCGGGGGCGTGGGTGTGGAAGCCGCGGGAGGGAGGGTTCATGGAGCGGGTGGATTCGTCGCTACAGATGGCAACGCATGCTCTGACTGCTCACGCTTTGACGCGTTCAATATGGGCGCCGACGTCGTTGAGTTTTTCGTCGATGTGCTCGTAGCCGCGGTCAATGTGGTAGACGCGGTTGACCTCGGTGACGCCGTCGGCTTGCAGGCCGGCGAGAAGGAGGGCGGCGGAGGCGCGGAGGTCGCTGGCCATGACGGGCGCGCCGCTGAGGGAGCCGTTGCCGGTGATGAAGGCGGTGGGCGTTTCGAGGCGGATCTGCGCGCCCATGCGGGCCAGTTCGGCGACGTGCATGAAACGCTGCGGGAAAATGTGGTCGGTGATGACGCTTTCGCCGGGGGCGCGGATGAGCAGCGCGCACATCTGGGCCTGCATGTCGGTGGGGAATCCGGGATACGGACTGGTCTCGAGGTGGAGCGGGCGCAGTCCGCCGTTGGGTGAAACGGTGATGCTGCGCTCGCGGGTCTCGAGGTGGAAACCGGCGGCGCGGAGGGGTTCCAGGACGGACTCGAGGTGGTCGGGGCGGACGTGGTTGACCGTGAGCGTTCCGCCGGTGATGGCGCCGGCCACCAGCATGGTGCCGGCTTCGATGCGGTCAGGGATGACCGTGTAGTCGGTGCCGTGAAGTTCTTTGACGCCTTCGATGAGGATGCGTCGGGTGCCGGCGCCGGTGATTTTCGCGCCGAGGGCATTGAGGAAATTGGCGAGGTCCACGACTTCGGGTTCCTCGGCGGCATCTTCGATGACCGTGGTGCCTTCAGCCAGGACGGCGGCCATCATGATGTTGTCCGTGCCGAGCACCGTGGTGCCGTATTTGCCGCTCATGGCGACTTCGGCGCCGCGGAGTCGGGGAGCGAGGACTTTGACGTTGCCGCCGGTCACGCGCACCGCGGCGCCGAGGGCTTCGAAACCGCGAAGATGGAGGTCGATGGGGCGGTCGCCTATGACACAACCGCCGGGGAGGGAGACGCAGGCTTCGTGTTCGCGTCCGAGGAGCGGCCCGAGCACGCAGACGGAGGCGCGCATTTTGCGGACGAGTTCGTAGGGGGCTTCGGTGCGGATCTTTTCGGCCTTGATGACCACGGTGCCGCTGGCGCGTTCCACTTCGCAGCCCAGCGCGCTGAGGATAGTCAGCATGTAGTGGATGTCGCTCAGATCGGGGACGCCGCGGATGACGCAGCGTTCCTTGGTGAGGAGCGCGGCGGCGAGGATGGGCAGGGCGGAATTTTTCGATCCGCTGATGCGCACCGTGCCGTTCAGCTGGCGTCCGCCGTGAACAAGAATCTTATCCATGAAAACCGACCGCGAAACGCGGGATGTTTTGATAATCCGGACGGACGGAAATGTCCCGAAATTTGCGCGCGGAAAAGAGGGCGTTAACTGCATCCGCTTGGCCTGCGCCGATTTCCAGCAGGAGTGCACCGCGGGGGGCAAGGCGGTCCGGGGCGGTGTCGATGAGGCGGCGGATGAGGTCGAGTCCGTCGGGTCCACCGTCGAGGGCGGCGTGTGGGTCGTGGCGGACTTCGGGGGAGAGGGCGGCGATTTCGTCGGCGGGGATGTAAGGAAGGTTGGCGATGATGAGGTCGAACTTGGCGGCGCCCGGCGGGAGGAGGTCGGCTTGGTGGAAGGTGACGCGACCGGTGATTGCGTGGCGCGCGGCGTTTTCCGCGGCGAGGGCGAGGGCGTCGGGCGAGAGGTCGGTGGCGTGGATGGTGGCGGACGGGATTTCGAGGGCGAGCGTGAGCGCGATGACGCCGCTGCCGGTGCCGATGTCGAGGAGGGTGGGTGCGGCGTGAGCTTTGGCGAGTTCTCGCGCGAGTTCGACGAGTTGTTCGGTTTCGGGGCGCGGCACCAGAGCGCGTTTGTCGCAAGCGAAGGTGCGACCGTGGAATTCGGCGGTGCCGAGAACGTGTTGCAGCGGTTCGCGGGCGCCGCGGCGTTTGACCAGGTCGCGCAGCGGGGCGCGTTCGGCTTCGGTGAGGGGGCGGTCGAACTGGAGGTAGAGTTCCATGCGCTTGAGACCGAGCGCGTGGGTGAGAAGATGCTCGGCATTGAGGCGCGGGTTTTCCACGCCGCGGTCGGCGAGGTAACGCTCGGTGCCGCGGAGGACTTCCAAGAGCGGGAGGGTTTCAGGCATGACGATCCGTCGCCGGGGACGGCGGCGCGAGGGGAGAGCGCTGCGGTTTCACTTTTTACGCGAGGCCGGCTTCGGCGAGGCGGTCTTCCATGTCTCGTTGTTGGAGGGACGCGACCATTTCGTCGAGGTCGCCTTCGATGACGCGGTCGAGATTGTAAAGGGTCAGGCCGATGCGGTGATCGGTGATGCGGTTCTGCGGGAAATTGTAGGTGCGGATTTTTTCCTCGCGGCCAGCGCGTCCGATCAGGCTGCGGCGGTGGGCGGAATATTTGGCTTCCTCCTCGTTGCGTTTGTCTTCGAGGAGGCGGGTGCGCAGGATTTCGAGGGCGGCGGCTTTGTTCTTCTGCTGCGAGCGTCCGTCCTGACAGCGGACGATTTTTCCGGTCGGGATATGCAGGATTTGCACGGCGGAGTCGGTGGTGTTGACGCCTTGTCCGCCGGGGCCGCCGGAGCGGCAGACTTCGATGCGGAGGTCTTGCGGGCGGAGTTCGATGTCGACTTCCTGTGCTTCGGGAAGGACGGCGACCGTCGCCGTCGAAGTGTGGATGCGGCCCTGGGCTTCGGTCGCGGGGACGCGTTGCACGCGGTGGACGCCGCTTTCGTAGCGCAGGCGGCGGAAGACGGCGTCGCCGATGACTTTGAAGACGACTTCCTTGAAACCGCCGAGGCCGGACGGGCTGGAATCGACGGATTCCAGTTTGAGTCCGTGCGCTTCGGCGTAGCGCTGATACATGCGATAGAGGTCGGCGGCGAAGAGCGCGGCTTCATCGCCGCCGGTGCCGGCACGGATTTCAACGATGGCGTTGCGGTCTTCGCTTTCGTCGGGCGGAAGAAGGGCGAACTGGATGTCGCGGTCGAGGACGGCAAGGCGTTCTTCGATTTGCGGAATTTCGGCGGCGGCGAGTTCGGCCATTTCGGGGTCGGTGCCGCTGGCGAGTTGCTGGTTTTCTAAGAGTTGGGTGCGAAGGCGCTGCGCTTCGCTGTCCGCATCGGCGAGTTCTTTCAGACGCGCTTGTTCGCGCATGACGTCGCGTGCTTTGGCCGGGTCGTTGAAAAAATCGTCGGTCGAGACGAGTTGATCCAACTCGGCCAAGCGTTCGCGTTTTTTGGCGATGAGCGGGGCGAGATCCATGAAAAGAAAAACGGCGATCGGCCGCAGTGCGGCGCGATCACCGTTTCAGCAACAAACCAGCTAAGCTTTTTTGGCGCGGGTGGCTTTGACCGAGCCGTAGCGTCGGGTGAATTTCTCGACGCGTCCGGCGGTGTCGATGAACTTTTGTTCGCCGGTGAAGAAAGGGTGGCAGGCCGCGCAGATGCCGATCTTGTTATTCTTGCGGGTCGAGCGGGTGTGGTAGACCGCCCCGCAGGTGCAGGTGATCGTCGTCTCGGTGTATTCTGGATGCAGATCGGCTTTCATGGGATCGAAAAGGTCGGGTAGAATAGGGGTGGGGTCCGGTCATGGCAAGCAAAAGAGGTCAACTTGCCGCCTCTGTCCGCCGCTGGCAGGATGCAAGGATGTCCACCGAAAGATCGGCCCCCGCCGACGGCCTGTCGGGGCTGGTCGAGCGGGTCACTTTTCACAACGAGGACACCGGATTTGCCGTGCTGAAGGTCAAGGTCAAGGGCCGCCGCGATCTGGTCGCGGTGGTCGGGGTGGTTGCCGCGGTCTCGCCCGGGGAGTGGATCACGGCCGAGGGGCGCTGGGAAAAGGACCGCGAGCACGGCATGCAGCTGCGGGCCACAAACATCCGCTGTCAGGCGCCGACTTCCCGGGAGGGCATCGAAAAATATTTGGGCAGCGGTCTGATCCGCGGAATCGGTCCGGTTTACGCCAAAAAGATGGTGGTCAAATTCGGCGAGACAATTTTCGACATCATTGAAAATTCGTCAGCCCGCCTGCAGGAGGTGCCGGGCATCGGCGAAGGGCGACGCCAGCAAATCAAAGCGGCGTGGGCCGAACAGCGGGTGGTGCGCGACATCATGGTCTTCCTGCACAGCCACGGCATCAGCACGAGCCGCGCGCTGCGCGTCTACAAACTCTACGGCGAAGAGGCGATCGCGCGCGTTCGGGCCAATCCGTATCTGCTGGCGCGCGATATCCCCGGGATCGGTTTCAAGTCGGCCGATGCGGTGGGGGAAAAATTGGGATTCGGTCACGACTCGATTCTGCGTGCGCGCGGCGGGTTGCAGCATGTGCTTTCCGAAGCGACGGGCGACGGGCACACGGCGCTGCCGCGCGAAGCTTTGCTTTCGACCTCGGCCCAACTGCTGGGTGTCGGCGAGGACGTGGTGGCCGGGGCTCTCGAGCGGGAAATAGCCGACGGGCATTTGGTGGCGGAGGACATCGCCGGGGAATCGATGGTCTTTTTGCCTGCGTTGCGCGCCGCGGAGATGACCATCGCGGACACCATGCTGCGGCTGGCGGCGCGGCCGCCGGATTATCCGCCGATCGATTTCGAAAAGGCCCTGTCCTGGGTGCAGGAGAAGACGGGCAAGCAGCTTTCACCAAGTCAGGTCGATGCGTTGCGTCAGGTTTTAGGCTGCCGGGTGGCGGTCATGACCGGTGGTCCGGGTGTGGGCAAGACGACGCTGCTCGACAGTCTGCTGAAAATTTTGGCCGCGAAAAAAGTGCGTTTCCAGTTGTGTGCCCCGACCGGACGTGCGGCCAAACGCATGGGCGAGTCGACCGGCTGCGCGGCTCTGACCATCCACCGGTTGCTCGAGGTGCTGCCTTCGGGCGGTTTCAAACGCGGCGCCAAGCATCCGCTCGATACCGATCTGGTGGTGGTCGATGAATTTTCCATGGTCGATGTTCCGCTCATGGCGGCGCTCTGCCGCGCTTTGCCCGCGCGGGCATCTTTGCTTCTCGTAGGCGACCCCGACCAATTGCCCAGCGTGGGTCCGGGGTCGATTTTATCCGATCTTCTGGCCAGCGATGCGGTCCCGTCCGTGCGGCTGACCGAAATTTTCCGTCAGGCCGAAACGAGCCACATCGTGCGGGCTGCCCATGAGGTGCGCCACGGACGGGTGCCGGAGGATGCGGTCGAGAAGAATTCGGATTTCGCCTTCCTGCACCGCGAGGAGCCCGAGGAGATTGCCCGTCTGGTGCTCAAGCTGGTGAGGGAGGAAATCCCGCGCCGCATCGGGCTCGACCCGATGCGCGATATCCAGGTGCTGGTGCCCATGCACCGGGGGAGTCTCGGGATCCGCGAACTCAACACCGCCTTGCAGGCCGCCCTCAACCCCCCGCGTCCCGACCGTGCGGAAATCGAGCGCTTCGGCACGAAGTTCCGCACGGGGGACAAGGTCCTGCAGACGCGCAACAACTATGACAAAGATGTCTTCAACGGCGACATCGGCCGGATCGCGGCGATCGATGGGGAAGAGCGGCAGGTGGCGATCGACTTCGACGGACGCCGGGCGGTGTACGAGTTCAACGAGCTGGACGAGGTCGAGCCGGCCTATGCCATCAGCATCCACAAGAGCCAGGGATCGGAGTTTCCCGCAGTGGTCATTCCGCTGGCCATGCAGCATTTCCTGCTCCTGCAACGCAACCTGCTCTACACGGGGATCACGCGCGGCAAAAAACTGGTCGTGGTCGCGGGCCAGCGCAAGGCGTTGTCGACCGCGGTGCGGCAAAACGACACGCGCAAGCGGTATGGGGCTTTGCCGTTTCGTCTGCGCCGAGCCGCCGGCTAGGACAGTTCGCGCCGCAGAATGACGATCGATTGTCCGTGCAGCGTGGTGCGTTCCAGCTCGGCAAACCCGTGCTGTTGAAAAAGCTCCGTGGCCGATTCGGTGAAAACATGGAGCGCTTGCTCTCCTGCCGCTGCAGCGTGATCGATGGCCGCATCGATCAAGCGGTGGGCGTGGCCTCGCCCGCGGAATTCCGGAACGATGTAGAGACTGGCCAGCCAAGGATCGAGGTCCGTGCGTGCTTCGCAATCTCCGTGGATCAGGCTGACCGTGCCAACAAACTCTCCTTCTTGCCGCAGGACGATCGTGGCGGGCAACGATCCGTCCGTCCGATGCGTGCTGAACTCGGCCTGTGCCACCGCGCCATCCCAATTCCGGTAAAGATGTCCCCACTCGGCAGCGTGAAGACGGGCCAGTTCCGCGGTCAAAGGATCCGCGCCGTCCAGCAGCGTGATTGTGCCTTCGGACATGCGCTTCAGGGAATGGTCGTGACGAGAACGGTGCAACTGCCGTTCGCGGGAGAGACGGACGGGGCGTCATTCGCCGGGAGCAGGAAGAACTCGCCGCACTGGTAAATCTGTCCGCCGCAGGTGGCGCGGCCGCCGACGATGGTCACGAGGGCAAAGTCGCCGGTTGGTCGGAGGTCCTGCGGAGCGGTGAGAATTTTTTTCTCCACGCGGAAATGTTCGCACGCGGCGATGGTGCCGGTTTCCACGTGGGCGAGGGGAGGGGTGAAGTCGTGGAAGTCGATCGACTGCATCGACTCGTCGATGTGGAGCTCGCGCGCTTTCCCGTCGAGACCGGCGCGGTTCCAATCGAAGACACGGTAGGTGGTGTCGCTGTTCTGCTGGATCTCGATGATGAGGTTGCCTTCGCCGATGGCGTGGAGGCGTCCGCTGGGAATGAAGATGCTGTCGCCTTCGTGCGTGGGGAGGACGTGAAGGCATTCTTCAACCGTGCCGCGGGTGAGTTTATCGGCGAAGGATGCGCGGGTCGTGCCGGGGGCGAGACCGGCGTAGATGCGGCTGCCCGGATCGCAGGCCAGAAAATACCAGACCTCGGTTTTGGGTTCGCCCCCGAGCTGCGGGGCGACGTTGGAAGGAGGGTGCACCTGCACGGAAAGGCGATCGCGGGCATCGAGGAGTTTGCAAAGCAGCGGGAAACGCGGGCCGGCTTGCGCGTGGCGCGGTCCGAAAATTTCGGCCCGGTGGTCGGTCCAAAGTTCGTGGAGCGTCTTGCCGCGGAGCAGTCCGTCGGCGACGACGCTTTGTGCTTCCTCGCGGTCGACCACTTCCCAGGCCTCGCCGATCGGCTGGCTGCCCGGCAGGGTGCGGCCGAGGCGCGTCGAGAATTCGCGGCCGCCCCAGATGCGTTCCTGGTAGATGGGGGTGAAGGTGATGGGATTCATGGGATCGATGGCTTTTCGGCGGTATAGATGCTGACAATGCCGGCGGCTAGAGGATGGGCGTGCGGGGCGGAAAAATCGGCGGAGCCGAGAAGATCGAGCATGGCTTTTCCGGAGGGGAAGGCTTCGATCGATTCGCCGAGGTATTCGTAGCCGGCGCGGTGGCCGGTGAGCAGGCCGGCGAAGCGAGGGAGAATCCGGTGCAGGTAGAGACGGTAGGCGGCATCGAGGGGAGGCCGCGGCATGGAAAAATCGAGGAGCAGAAGGTGGCCGCCGGGTCGGAGAACACGCGAAATTTCACGCAGCGCGCCGGGCCAAGATTCCATATTGCGCAGGCCGAAGGCGACGGTGACGGCGTCGAAGGAATTATCCGCGAAGGGCAGGTTGGTGCCATCGGCAACGACGAGCGGGGAGAGTTTTTTGCGGGCGGCGATTTGCAGCATGGGCAGGCAGAAGTCCGCCCCGATGATGTGGGCTTGCGTCATCGCTTTTTGCATGGCGAGGGCGAGGTCGCCGCTGCCGGTGGCGAGATCGAGGACGGAATGCGGATGCCATTTGTCCACCATGCGCACAGCGCGGGCGCGCCAGAGGAAGTCGAGCCCGCCGGAAAGAAGGTGGTTGGCGAGGTCGTAGCGTGCGGCAATCGAGCTGAAAATGCCGCGGACCTTGGCGGGGTTTTGCATCGGTGGAAATGCTCACGAGAGGACTCGAACCTCCACGGGTCACCCCATGCGCTTCTGAGACGCACGCGTCTGCCAGTTCCGCCACGTGAGCAGCTGGAACGAGGAAAATGCACGCTGCCAAGGCGCTTGTCCACCGGGAAGTGGCGTGCGGCGGCTTGTCTTGCGCACCGGGCTCGGCAATCTTGGGTCCGTGAAGAAATCCGGTTGCGCCTTGCTCGCCCTTTTCCTGGCCTTGTGCGCCAGCTTGTTTTTCAACCTCATTCTCATGGCGCTTTTCGGTGCGACCGAGGCGGAGAGCCTCGCCGCGCGCAGCTTCGGCCCGAAACTTTCCGAAGTTGTGGTGCAAGAGGGCAAATCCGGGGCCGGCAAAATCGCCGTCATCCCGTTGCAGGGCATCATCCACAATGACACCACCACCGAGTGGGGGACGTCGATGGTCGATGACATCAAGGATGCGCTGCAGACGGCTCTGGATGACGACGAGGTCAAAGCCATCGTGCTGGCTGTCGACTCTCCCGGCGGCGAAGTCACCGCGTCCGACATAATTTACAACGAGGCAACCAAGGCGCAGAAGAAAAAGCCCGTGGTCGTCGCGATGAGTTCCCTGGGTGCCTCGGGCGCTTATTACGCGGCCTGTGCGGCCGACTGGATCGTGGCCAACCCGACGACTTTCACCGGCAGCATCGGCGTGATCATCCAGTCGCTCAATTACGAGGGGCTGTTCGACAAAGTCGGCCTCGATGCTGTCGTCTTCAAAAGCGGCAAGTTCAAGGACATGCTGAGCGGATCGCGCCCCATCACCGAAGACGAGCGCGCTTACGTCGAGGGCATGGTCAAGCAGGTCTACGAGCGGTTCCTCGGGATCGTGGCCTTTTCGCGCGGTCTGGAAGCCGACAAATTGCGCGACACGTTCGCCGATGGGCGCATCCTGACCGGCCAAGATGCGAAGGAGGCCGGATTGGTCGACCAATTGGGATACATCGAGGATGCTTATGACAAAGCACGCGCGCTGTCTGATTCACCCGATGCCGGCGTGATCCGCTACCACTCCGGTCTCAACTTCCAGAGACTGCTGCGCCTGCTCGGGGCCGATTCCAAGGTGGAAGTGCAGCTGGCGCCCGGTCCGGAATTCCGCCTGCAACCTGGCCGGGCCTACCTGCTGCCCGAGTTTTACGCGTGGTGAGCGGGCCGTCGTTCTGGCTGACCGGTGCGGTTCTGGTGCTGCTGACCGCAGCCGGATTGCGTTATTATTTGCCGCTGGCCAGACAGGTTCTGGTCGAGAGAGCCGGCCGGGTCATGGATGCCTGGGTCGGCGCAATCGACGCGGCCGTTGCCGTGGTGCTGACCGCGTGGTTTGTCGTGCTCGGGCGCGATGCGCTGCTGAACGAGGGTGACCGCAGTATTGAATTTTCCGATGTGGTCACCGGTGCGGTGGTCTATGGCTCCATCGTTCTCTTCCTTTGCGGATTGCTCATTTACCGCAATCTGCGTTTGACCGAAATCTTCGGTCTGGGTGCCGGGAGTTTTTTCCGCGTGCTCGGAACTTCGCTCCTCGCCTTGGGCGCGGCATATCCCTTGCTGCTGCTCGTGCAGGCCATGGTTTACGGCGTGGCAGGCGGCGATATGCATCCGCAGGAAGTTGTCCGTTTCCTCCAAGAGGCAGAGGGGCCGCGCGACAAGCTGGCGGTGATCGTCATGGCCGTTGTCGTTGCTCCCGTTGCGGAGGAAGTGATTTTTCGCGGCTACCTTTATCCGGTGGTCAAACGCTATGCCGGAGCGTTTGTCTCCATCGCAGTGACCAGCCTGCTCTTCGCCGTCCTCCATGGTCATGCGGCTTCGGTGCCTGCGCTATTCACCTTGGCGCTGTGCCTCGCCTTGGCCTACGAGAAAACCGGCTCCTTGCTCGTTCCGATGATCATGCACGCGGTCTTCAATGCGGTTTCCATCGCCGGGATCATGTTTCTGCTGTGAAAAGGAAAGCCGGAGAAGATGCGGTGCTGGCGCGTTTGCAGCGTTTGCTTCGTCGAACGCCGCCATCCGTGCATGCCGGTATCGGCGATGACTGTGCCGCGGTGCGCAGCGGACGTCGCGGCGTGCTCGCGCTGCTCAAGACCGACTGCGTGGTCGAGGGGCGGCACTTCCTTCCCGGTGATGCTGCGGCGGCGGTCGGGTGGAAGGCAGCGTGTCGCGCTGTCAGTGATATGGCAGCTTGCGGCGGTGAGCCGCGCTTTGCCTTGGTCACGTGTGTGGTGAGATTCGCGCAGACCAAGCGCTGGATCGACGGACTTTACCGCGGCATCGAAAAAGCGGCCCGCACCTACGGGTTTCACGTGGTCGGCGGCGAGTTGGCCCGCACGGACGGACCGGCCATGATCAGCATCGCCCTGACCGGCGAGGTTGCGACCGGCGAATTTGTCGGCCGCGCGGGCGGACGGGCCGGCGATGTTTTGTTCGTTACCGGTGTCCTTGGCCGCTCGTTCGTGTCGGGATGGCATTTGCGTTTCTCGCCGCGGATCGAACAGGCGCGCTGGCTGGTGCGGCATTTTCGCCCGCGGGCCATGATGGATTTGAGCGATGGACTGGCGGCAGACCTTCCGCGTCTGGCTGCCGCGGGAGGCACCGGGTTCGTCGTTGATCCCGCCCTCGTGCCGCGGCGACGCGAGGCAACTATCGAGCAGGCGCTGGGCGATGGGGAGGACTTCGAGTTGCTCTTGGCCGTCGATCCACGCAAGGCGCCCCGCCTCGAGGCGGCTTGGAAAAAGAAGTTTCCCCGACTGCCTCTCACGCGCATCGGTCATCTTGCCCCGTCTGGTGTGGCGCGCGGGCTTGGTGCGGCGAGTGGCTACGACCACTTTGCGCGGTGAAGGTTGAAGCGTTCATCTTCGACATCGGCAACGTGCTGGTGCGCTTCGATCACGGCCGCGCCGTAGCCGCGTTGTCTGCCATGGGGGCGGATATCTCGGACCGCGCCGGATTAGAAAATTTGGCCGCCCGCTATGAGCGTGGGGAAGTCGGACGCACGGCATTCCTCGAAGGTATGCGTTCCATTCTGCGACATGAGGGCGACGATGCTGCCGTGGCCCGCGCGTGGCAGGAAATTTTCGAACCGAACGCGCCGATGTGGGACTTGGTCGAGAAGTTGCATGGAGAGTATCCGCTTTACCTTCTCTCCAACACCAACTGCCTGCATCACGACTACCTTTTGCGCGAGTATGCGGTCTTCGGGAAGTTCGCCGACGGTGTGTTTTCCTACCGCGCGAAATTGGCCAAGCCGGATCGCGCCATTTTCGATCTGGCCATCCGTCAGTTCGGTGTGGATCCGCGCCACACGGTCTACCTCGACGATCTGACGCCCAATGTCGAAGCCGCCCGCGGTGCGGGTTTGCGTGCCTTGCGTTACGATCCGGATGCCCATGCCGACCTGACTGCCGCGCTGCGGCGCGAGGGTGTGCAATGCGTTTGACTTGCCGGACCGCGCATTTACGCTCCCGCGCAGTGAAAGAGACGTTCGCGCAGCTCGAGGAAATCTACAATCGCCCGTTTTTCGATCTCATCGCGGAGGCTCGCCGCGCCCACCAACGGCATTGGCCCGGACGCGAGGTGCAACTTTGCACGCTGTTGAGCATCAAGACCGGTGCATGCAGCGAGGATTGCGGTTATTGCTCGCAGAGCGCGCACCACAACACGGATCTCAAACCTGAACCGCTCATGACCACGGAGGAAATCCTCCCGCATGCGCACGCCGCCAAGGCGAACGGATCGACGCGTTTTTGCATGGGTGCGGCATGGAAAGGTGTTCGTTCGGGGGATCGGCGTTTCGAGTCCGTGCTCCAGACCGTGCGCGAAGTGAGCAAGCTGGGCATGGAAGTCTGCGTGACCCTCGGGCAGTTGAATGACGAGGAAGCTCGCCAGTTGAAGGACGCCGGCGTGACAGCCTACAACCACAACATCGACACCTCACCGGAATATTATCCTGAGATCGTCAGCACCCATACTTTCCAAGACCGGCTCAACACGATTGGTTCGGTGCAGCGCGCCGGCATGCAGGTGTGCTGCGGCGGAATCCTCGGGATGGGCGAGACGGTGAAAGACCGCCTGCGCATGCTCGAAGTGCTGGCCGGATTCGATCCGCCGCCCGAGAGCGTTCCCATCAATTGCCTCGTGGCCATCGAGGGCACACCTTTGGAGAACACGCCGCCGGTCGATATTTTCGAGTTGGTCCGCCTCATCGCCACGGCGCGCCTCGTGTTGCCCATGTCGAAGATCCGCCTCTCGGCTGGCCGCACTTCCCTGAGCAAAGAGGGTCAGGCGCTCTGCCTTTTCGCGGGCGCGAATTCCATTTTCTACGGGGACAAACTTCTGACCACGCCCAATCCCGAAGAGAACGAGGATCTCGATCTGCTCGGAACACTCGATCTCACGCCGCTTGCGCCGCATTCGCCGGCTGGTGTGCCGGTCGCTTAAGCGGGAGCCAAGGCTGCCGTGCGCGGATTCGCCGCGTAGAGGGTAAAGCCGGCGGTCTCGGTCACATCGACGTCGACCAGATTCCCGGCCAGATCGTCCGGTCCTTCGAAGACGACGATTTTGTTGCCGCGTGTCCGACCGGTCAGCCGGGCATCGTTGTGCCGGCTCGGGCCCGTGCAGAGGACTTCGGTTGTCGTGCCGACCATGGCCTGCAGTTTCTGCTGCGCGTGGCGGTTGACCACGGAGAGGAGGTCTTGGTTGCGCTCTTCTTTCACTTCCTCGGACAATTGCGCGTCCATCGTGGCAGCCGGCGTGTCTTTGCGCGGCGAGTAACGGAAGACGAAGGCGTTGTCGAAGCCGATCTCGTCCGTCAACGCGCGCGTGGCCGCGTAGTCCTCGTCGCCTTCGCCCGGGAAGCCGACAATGATGTCGGTGGTGATGGCGATGTCGGGGCAGTTGGCCCGGAGTCTCGCCACCAGGGCACGGAATTTTTCCGCCGTGTAGCCGCGATGCATGGCTTTGAGGATGCGGTCGGAGCCCGACTGCAGCGGCAGGTGGACGTGCTCGGCCAGTTTGGGCAGGCGTCCGAAGCAATCGACGAGATCCTCGCGGAAACCGATCGGGTGGGGGGAAGTGAAGCGGAGGCGTTCCAGGCCTTCGACTTCGTGCACCGCCTCGAGCAATTGCACGAACGGGCTGCGGCCCTCGACTTTGGGAAATTCGTGGCGTCCGTAAAGGTTGACGATCTGGCCGAGGAGCGTGACTTCCTTGCAGCCGCGTCCAACCAATTCGCGGACCTCGCCGACGATGCTGCCGATGCGCCGGCTGCGTTCGGAGCCGCGCGTGTCGGGCACGATGCAGAAGGTGCAGCGCATGTTGCAGCCCTGCATGATCGAGACGAAGGCGCTCGGCGGGACGGTGGCATGGTCGCGGATGGTTTCCTGCGAACCGGCTTCCTCCTCGGTGTCGACGACGGAGAAACGAAGATCATCCATGGCCGGTTCGTGCGCCATTTTGCGGCGGAGGATGGCATCGACGTGGTCGGCCACCCGGTGGAATTTTTGCGTGCCGACCACCAAGTCGAGGTGTGGGATTTCGGAAAGCAGGGCCGCGCCGCGGCTTTGGGCCATGCAGCCGAGAAACCCGTAGACGGTATGCGGCCGCCTCTTTTGCTGACGGCCGAGCAGGCCCATCTTGCCGAGCGCCTTCTGCTCGGCCATGTCGCGGACGCTGCAGGTGTTGAGCAGGACGACATCCGCGTCGCCGGCTTCGCCGGTCATTTCGTAACCCCGGGCGACCAGCATTTGCGCGACCTGCTCGGAGTCGCGCTCGTTCATCTGGCATCCGTAGGTCTTGAGAAACACCTTGGGCATGGAGCGATCAAACTAAACGCTGGCCCCGCTCATTTCCAGCGCGGCTTGCTTTTTGGCGCGCCGCCGCGCCAGATAGACACATGGCAACGCCTGCCGAATTGGGATTCCGTATGCCGGCCGAATGGGAGCCTCACGATGCCGTATGGTTTTCTTGGCCGCATCCGGACACGGAAAGTTTTCCCGGTGCCTATGACCGCATCCCGCGGGCCATGGGGGCGCTCATCCGCGCCGCGGCCGATTTCGAGCCGGTGCGGGTCAATGTGCGCAATACAGGGGAGGAGGCCGAGGCGCGCCGCCACATCGGCAAGTGCGACGGTGTGGAATTTTTCCCGATCGACACGGATGAACCCTGGTGCCGCGACCACGGACCAATTTTTCTCGTCAACGACCGCACGGGCGAAGTGGCGGTTGCCGATTTCGAATTCAATTCGTGGGGACGCAAGCTCCCGCGCTGGGAACTTGATCGCCGGGTGCCGGAGGCTATCGCGCGGCAACTCGGTCTGCGTCATTTGGTGTGCCCGGTCGTTCTCGAGGGTGGGTCGATCGATGTCAATGGCACGGGCTCCCTGCTCACCACCCGCAGTTGCCTGCTCCATCCGAACCGGAATCCGTCCATGATCGAAGCGCAGATCGAGGAAAATTTGCGCCAGTGGCTCGGGGTGCGGAACGTTCTCTGGCTCGGCGACGGCATCGAGGGTGATGACACCGACGGTCACATTGACGATCTGACGCGGTTTGTCGGCAAATCGCGTGTCGTCACCGTGGTCGACGACAACCCCGCAGATCCGAACACCGCGATTCTCGCGGAAAATCTCGAGGCCCTGCGTTCCCTGCGCGACGAGGATGGCGGTGCGCTCGACATCGTCACTTTGCCCATGCCGGAAAAGCGGCGGGAGTGGCAGGGGCACCGTCTGCCTTGCAGCTACGCCAATTTTCTCATTCTCAACGGCGGTGTCCTTGTGCCGTCCTTCGACGATCCCCGCGACGCGGAGGCTGCGCGCATTATCGGTTCGGTCTTCCCCGGAAGAAAAGTCGTGCCTGTTGACTGTGCCGACCTCATCATCGGGCTCGGTTCGATCCACTGCCTCAGCCAGCAACAACCCGCGCCCCCGCGCGCTTGACTCGATATGCCCAGAAAATCATCCTCTCGTCCTCCCAAACAAAAAAAGGAGACCAACGTGGACCTCAAAGACATCAAAGCCATCATCGACTTGATGCAGAAGAACGGCCTGACCGCCTTCGAAATGGAGCAAGGCGGCTTCCGCATTGCCTTGGCCAAAGAATCGGGTCTCGTGCCCGCGGTCGGTTATGCCCCGGCACCGGTTGCCGCGGCGCCCGCACCCGCGACTGCCGCCCCGGCCGAAGCCGCATCCGCCGCCTCGGGCAAAGAAATCGCTTCGCCCATGGTCGGGACATTTTACACCTCGCCGTCGCCCGAATCGCCCGCGTTTGTCAAAGTCGGCCAGAAAGTCACACCCGACACCGTGGTCTGCATCATCGAAGCCATGAAAGTCATGAACGAGATCAAGGCCGAGGTGAGCGGCACGATCACTGAAGTGGCGGCGGAAAACGGCCAACCCGTCCAATTCGGGCAAGCCCTCTACCGTTACAAATAAGCGGCTCACCCGCGGCGGTCCGGAAATGATCAAACGCCTCCTTATTGCCAACCGCGGCGAGATTGCCCTGCGCATTATCCGCGCCTGCAAAGAACTGGGCATCCGCAGCATCGCGGTCTACTCCGAAGCCGACGTCCAATCCCTGCACGTCCAACTGGCCGACGAGGCGATCTGCATCGGTCCCGCGCCGAGCCCCCAAAGCTATCTCAAGATCGACCGTATTATCAGCGCGGCGGAAATCGCCGATGCCGATGCCATCCATCCCGGTTACGGATTCCTCGCCGAGAACGCCCACTTCGCCGAAGTCTGCGCCAGCTGCAAAATCAAATTCGTCGGTCCGTCCCCCGAGGCCATCCGCCTCATGGGCGACAAAAACATGGCGCGCCAGCAGGCCATCAAAGCCGGCGTGCCCGTCACCCCGGGGAGCGACGGCATTGTCGAAACCGAAGGCGAGGCCCTGCGTATTGCCCGCAAGATCGGATTTCCGGTCATGGTCAAAGCCGTGGCCGGCGGCGGCGGACGCGGTATGCGCGTGGCGCACAACGAGGTGACGCTGGTCAAAGGTTTCCACAGTGCCCGCACCGAGGCGGACAAAGCCTTCGGCAACCCCGCGGTCTACATCGAAAAGTTCGTGGTCAATCCTCACCACATCGAGTTCCAGCTCATTGCCGACAGTCAGGGCAATGTTGTCCACCTCGGCGAACGCGATTGCTCCGTGCAACGCCGCAACCAGAAAATCATCGAGGAATGTCCGTCGCCCATCATGACGGAAAAACTGCGCAAAAAAATGGGTGATGCCTCGATCGCTCTGGCCAAGGCGGTCAATTACGAGAACGCCGGCACCATCGAGTTCCTCGTCGATGACGAAGAAAATTTCTACTTCATGGAGATGAACACGCGCATCCAGGTCGAGCATCCCATCACCGAGGAGGTTTACGGGGTCGACCTGGTCAAGCAGCAGTTGCAGATCGCCTCGGGCCAGCCTCTTTCCCACCACGTGCTCAACGCCGTTCCCCGCCACCACTCCATCGAGTGCCGGATCAACGCCGAGGATCCGGCGAACAATTTCACTCCCAGCCCCGGCACCATCGACCTCTACTACGCGCCGGGCGGACGCGGCGTGCGCATCGACTCGCACGCCTACGCAGGATACCCGATCCCGCCCAACTACGATTCGATGATCGCCAAGCTCATCGTCCACGCTTCCACCCGCGAACAGGCCATCGCCCGCATGCGCCGTGCGCTCGGCGAATACATGATCACCGGGATCAAGACCACCATCCCGTTGCAGCTCGAGATCATGCAAAACAAAGATTTCCTCGCCGGCAAATACAACACCGGTGTCCTCGAGCGCATGCTCGAGGCGCGCGTAGACAAAAAGAAAAAGTGAACGCGCTGGCGGACGCCCGCCTCTACGGAATCGTCGATCTCGGATACGTCCCGGTCGGCACCGCATCTCTCGCCGCGGAAAAATTGCTCGAGGGCGGCGTGGATGTCCTGCAACTCCGGGCCAAGGGTGCGCCGAAGTATCTGGTCGCCGGGCTCGCGGAGGAAATTCACGCGTTGACCCGACCGCTCGGCGTCCCGCTCATTCTCAACGACTATCCCGAATTGCTCCGTGATGTTCCGGCCGAGGGTGCGCATGTCGGACAAGACGACATGTCCGTGGCCGAAGCTCGCGCCGCGGCAGGCCGCCCCGTCATCATCGGCAAGTCCACCCACAGCTTGGTGCAGGCTCGTGCCGCGGTGGAGGAGGGGGCGGACTACATCGGTTTTGGTCCGCTCTTTGCCACCCCGACCAAACCCGGCCGGCCGGCCATCGGACTCGACGACATCGCTACCGTGCACGCGGAGGTTTCACGGCCCATCTTCTGCATCGGAGGGATCAAAAATGAAAATCTCACCGCAGTGATCGCCGCCGGTGCGCAGCGCGTCGTCATTGTCTCCGGTTGGTTACAGGCTGCCGATGTATCGGACGCGGTGCGAGCGAGTCGGGCCTCCCTTCTGAATTTTTAGCGGCGGACTATGTCCGCCGGACGCTGATTCCGAATATGGTTCCGGCGGACATAGTCCGCCGTTACAAGAGGGGGAAGAACCGATGAAAGTCATCCTCTCCCCTGAAGTCGCCGCCGCGTTGTCCGCGCACCAGCCTGTCGTTGCTCTCGAATCGACGATCATCGCGCATGGCATGGCTTATCCGGCGAACGTGGAAACCGCGCTTGCTGTCGAGCAAGCGGTTCGCGATCACGGCGCGGTTCCGGCGACCATCGCGGTCATCGGCGGGAAGCTGAAAGCGGGACTTTCCCGCGACGAAATCGAGCGCTTCGGCCAGGAGGGTCGGGGCATCATGAAAGTCTCGGTGCGCGATTTGCCTTTCGTGGCCGGACGCGGACTCGATGGCGCCACCACCGTGGCCGCCACCATGCGCATTGCCGGGATGGCGGGCATTCCTGTTTTCGCCACCGGCGGAATGGGAGGTGTCCATCGTCGAGCCGGGGAAACCTTCGATGTCTCGGCCGATCTCACCGAGATGACGCGCAGCAATGTCGCCGTGGTCACGGCGGGCGCCAAAGCCATCCTCGACCTGCCGCTCACCCTCGAGCGGTTGGAAACCGACGGCGTTCCGGTCATCGGCTACCGCACCGGGGAATTTCCGGCATTTTATTCGCGTTCGAGCGGGTTGAAGGTGCCGATGCGCGCGGAAACTCCGGATGAAATCGCCGCCATCATGCGTTCCAAGTGGAACCTCGGACTTTCCGGCGCGGTGGTCGTGGCCAATCCGATTCCCGAGGCCGCGGAAATCCCCGCCGCAGAAATCGAACCGGTCATCGCGGTTGCCCTGGCCGAAGCCGATCGTCTCGGCATTCGCGGCAAAGACATCACGCCATTCCTGCTTTCCGAAATTGTCCAAGCGACCGAAGGACGATCCCTGCAAGCCAACATCGCCTTGGTGAAACACAACGCGAAGGTCGCGGCGGAGATAGCGGTCGCCTTTGCCGGCAACTAGGTCTTTTGATCTGGGAGTGTCTTAGGTAGTTGACCTCGTCCCCGAGATTGCGCGCTGTATTTCCGCGGCACTTCGCTCTGATGCGGGAGTATTTACAGGGGGCGTTTGACAGGTAACTGCCACCCCAATATCAATAATGATTCAGCTTTGTGGCCTGCGCGAAGGGCGGCCACTTGCGACTTACCCCCCGAATGCGTCCCCACTCACTTTGCGTAGTTGTCTGCGTGCTAGCCTCGCTTGCCGAGGCGGCACCGGTGATCAATGAAGTCCAGTCGACAAACACCGCGCTACCTGACCAATACGGGCAGTTCATGGATTGGGTGGAGATCCACAACCCGACGGGAAGCGCCATCAATCTGCAGGGCTACTACCTTTCGGACAGCACCTCGAACCGGCTGAAGTTCCAATTCGGCGACGTGACCATTTCGGCGGGCGGCTACCTCGTTGTCTGGTGCGGACAGGCCATCGAATTCACCACCACGGGGCCGTATCCGGCCGGACAAGTCCGCGCGACCAATTTCAACATCAGCTCCGGCGGCGAGCCGATCGTCCTGACTGCGCCGAACTCCACCACCACGGTCGATGAATTCCCCGCACAGGTCATCGGGGCGGGGCGCACGCTGGGGCGGGGCACGGGGGCGAATTTCGACACGCTCTTCTTTTATGAGAGTCCGACGTTCGGTTTGGCCAACACCGCCACGGGCACGCCGACCCTCACACCGGAGCCGCCGGTCTTCAGCCTGCCGGCCGGCGTTTACACCGACGCAAATGTCAGCGTGGCGATCAGTTTGCCAACTAATGTGACCAGCGGGACGATCCGTTACACGTTGGACGGATCCGAGCCGACGACCAGTTCCCCGGTCTACAGTGGTCCGCTCACCCTCAACGCCTCGACCACGACCAACACGAATTCTTACATCCCGACCAATCTGGACGGCAATCCGGGGCCGCCGCTCTACGAAGGCTGGCAGCCGCCGGCGTCCCAGCCTTTCCGTATCAATGTGCTGCGGGCGCGTGTTTTCGCCCCCGGGGTAGGGGCGGGCCGAGTGCAGACGGCCTCCTATGTGCAGCATCCGTCGGGCACGGACCGCTACAGCGTGCCGGTCGTCTCGGTGGCGACGGATCCGGCTAACATGTTCAGCAATGACCGCGGGATCTACGTGCCGGGTTCTTTTAACAACATGTTCCAGGAGGGCAGCGCCTGGGAGCGTCCGGGGAATATCGAGTTCTTCGAAACGGACGGCTCGCTGGCTTTCGCGGGAACAATCGGGCTGCGACTCCACGGCAACACCACACGCAGCCGCCCGCGCAAATCGCTGCGCATCTACGCGCGGAACCCCTACGGCGAATCCGTCTTCCAGCATCGGATCTTCCCACAAAAGAACATCGATCGCTTCGAAACGTTCCTGCTGCGCAACGGCGGCAACGACTGGGGCAATTCGCTTTTTCGCGACGCGCTGGTTACCACGTTAGCCGAACCCACCGGACTCGACATCCAATCGTCGCGCCCCGCGGCGGTCTTTATCTCCGGCGAATACTGGGGCATCCACAACCTGCGGGACCGCATCGACGAGGGATTTTTCTTCAACCACTACGGTCTGGGCACGACGAGTTTTTCCCAGATCGAGGTCATCCCGACGGCGGACAACAGCGCGGTGGTGGCGGACAACGGCAGCGCGATGGGGGTGGCCGATTTCGAGGATCTGCTCAACCGCGCGGTCTCCACGGGGTTTGTCGGCGACACGAATTACGAGCACCTCGCCTCGCGCATCGATATCGACAATTACATCGACTACAACGCGTTCGAAATCTGGTCGGGCAACACGGATTGGCCCGGCAACAACTACCGGCTCTGGCGCAGCGTGACGGCGGACACCTCGCCGGGGGCGAATCCGCGTCATGACGGGCGCTGGCGGTGGATTCTGTTCGACACGGACTTCGGCCTTGGTGCGGATTTCGCGTATGTTCCGGGGCACAATTCCGATGTGGCTACCACGGCGCAGTTCAACTCGCTGGCCCACGCTACGACGGACAACGGTGAACTTTTCAGCAATAGGGAACTCGGCACGCGACTGCTGCGCAAAGCGCTGGAAAATTCCGGCTTCCGCAGCAAGTTCATCAACCGTTTCGCCGACCTGCTCAACACCACGCTCTCCCCAAGTAACACCACGGCCAAGCTCGACCAGTTTGTCGCTCTCTACGGACCCGGGGTGCCGGAGCACGTCAATCGTTGGCGCCAGCCGTATGACTGGAGCAATGACATCGCGCGCATTCGCGCCTACATGCAGCAGCGCCCGACCGCGGTGCGTGGACACATCGCGGGCCAGTTCGGTCTGTCCGGCACGGCGAACCTCACGGTCAATGCGGCCAACACCAACCAAGGGTCGGTGACGGTCAATACTATCAATATTGATCCTTCAACGGTCGGTGTTTCGAGCAATCCCTATCCGTGGACTGGAACTTACTTCCGCGGCGTGCCGGTGACCGTCACCGCCTTGCCTAAGCCGGGTTATCGCTTTGTTGCGTGGAGCAACAGCATTTCCGCGGGACCCTCGGTCGTGGCTTCCGATGCCGCGGCGAACTACGGTTCTTGGACGAACGGCGCCAACGGCGGAACGGGCTTCGGTCCTTGGTCGCTGAACACCACCACCGGTGACACCCGTAAGGCGGGTACCTTCCTCGACAACCCGCGCGGCGGTTGGGGGCTCTATGCCAATGACTACGAGACGGTCTGGGTTGAGCGCAGCTTGAGCAATTCCTTGCAGGTCGGTGAGATCTTCGCGGCGCGGCTCAAGCATGGTTCGGTGGAGTGGCCCGGCGAGGTGAGTTTTCAATTGGCCAACAGCAGTGGCGGGATTCTTTTCAATGTGTCGCGGCCGTGGTGGTCCTCGAGCTATGTCATCAACGGTGCGCTGACGGCGATTCCGGCAACTACTAGTCCGCTCGATATCGAGGTCACGCTTGTCACGAGCAATTCCTATTCCGCACGCATCACGCCGGTTGGCGGGTCGACCTATACGAATACCGGCACGCTCCTCCCGGAGGAAGACCGCACGGTGCGGCTCTTCCTGGGCTACAACTACTCGGCCGGCAACGGCGGCGGTGCCGATTTTTTCATCACGAGCATGAGGGTGGAAGCCCCTGCCGCACCGGGTGGTGGCGGCTACGTCGAATACAGCACCAATGCCACGATCACCCCGACTCTTTCCGCCGCGACCACCTTCGTGGCTTCTTTCCAAGACGAGCCGGCCACGGCGCTGGCCATCACGCCTCCGATCTGGACTGCCGGATTCAGCAACGCTCCGGTGGCGGTTCGCGCCGTCAATTCGTTGGGGGACACTGATGCGACATTCATCGGCATGGTCACGCTCACTCTGACCGGGCCCGGCGGGGTGCTTGGCACTATCACGGCGGCGGCAGTCGACGGCGTGGCCACTTTCGCGGCGGTTGATCTGCCGGCAGGCACCTACACGCTCTCGGCCACCGCGGGCGCATTGTCCACCTCGGCGCCGGTAGGGTTGACCGTGCGCAACTCCGCGAGCTTCCTGCCTGCCGGCAGCGGCGTCTGGCACAACGCGGCCAATTGGAACTCCGGTGCCGTGCCGAACAGTCCGGCGGTATCCGTGATCATTCCACCGAACACCGTGACGAACCGCGATGTGACTAACAATGCGCCAACCACCGTGGCCGCGATCACCTTTGAACTGGGAGCTTCCGCGTTTCGCAACCGCATCAATGGCACGTCCGGGCAACCGCTCACCCTCGCGTCAACCAGCGGCACATCGGCCGTCACGGTCACCGGCACCGGATCGGGGCATGCCAACATCGAAGTGCCTGGGGGCGTAGTCTTTTCCAACCAGGTTGTCTTCGACGTGCAAAACATCGGATCAACCAATGCCGAATACGGCGCGCTGCGCTTGCAGGGAGTGATGTCGGGTCCGGGTCCGATGATCAAACGTGGGCCCGGCATGGCGGGCATCACCGGCGCGGGCAAGACCTTCTCCGGCAATATCACCATCGAGCAGGGTGTGCTCACATTCTCCGAACCGGCCATCACAGCGAACGGGGTGACCAACTACACCGTGCAATCGGGCGGGCAATTGCGCCTCAGCTCGGCGGGGAATCCACGGAATTATCTTTTCAAGGGTCCGCTCATTCTCTCGGGCAGTGGACGCACGGGTGTTCCGGAGAACGAAAATCTCGGTGTGCTCGGCGCGCTACGGCTCGAGACGGGCAGCACTGGCACGGTCGCGGTGCTGACCAACAACGTGCATATCGCCAATTCGGCTGACATCCACGTGCCGTCGACCAACGCGATCCGCCTCGACGGTCCGCTCACTACCCCGACAAACACCAATGTCCTGAGCAAATCTGGCGGCGGCACGCTTACGCTATCGGCTGGAGCGGAAGCCTTCAGCGGCGGGCTCTCGGTCAATCGCGGCACCCTGCTGCTGAGTGGCGCGCAGCTGACCAACACCACGCGCAGTCTCACCCTGACCAATCAGACTGTGCTCGCGGGCATTGGCGCTTGGGGTGGGGGGCTTCGAATCCTGAGCGGCGCGTCCATCGCGGCCAACCTCGGCGAAGAGCCCGCCGCGGCGCCGTTGCGCGCCGGTTCGGTCGACATATCTGGTCCTGCTTCAGTCACCATAACCGTGGCTAGCAATGCGGTGGCCGGAAGCTATCCTCTCCTTGTTTCTGACAACGGCATCGCTGGCGCTTCCAGTCTCGCATTGTCCATCACCCCTTCGAATTTCCCATACGCCGCGCTCGCCGTGAGCAACAACACCTTGCATGTCGTTTTAGCCAACGCTGCGCCCGGACCGAGTTTTGCCGAATGGTCTGGTGGGTTCCCGGCCAACTCGGACAACGATGCCGACGGTTACACCGCTCTGGTGGAGTTCGCCTTCGGCGCAGTTGCACCCGGCGCACCTTTTACTCCGCCGTTTGTGTCCGTAACCACTAGTGGACTTACCAACTTTCTCATGCTCACGGCCGTCATCCGCACAAACAGCCCCGGACTAAATGTGATCGGCCAAGCCGCCTCGAGCCTCGGGGTGACCAACGGTTGGAGCACCAACGGCGTCGAGGTCATTACCACGACAGACAATGTCCCGGCCGACCACGAGCAGCGCACCTACCGCACGCCGACGACAAATAGCGCCGGATTTATCCGCCTGCGCTTCGAACTTGCTCCGTAAGGGGCCTCGGCTAGCGCCGCGGGTCGAGCGTGTCGCGCAGGCGGTCGCCGAGGTAGTTCAAAGCCAGCAGCGTGGCCGACATGGTTGCGGCGGGGAAAAGAAGCAGCCACCAGTAGATCTTGAGCGGATTGATCGATTGCGCGCCTTCGGCCAGCAGTGATCCCCAACTGGCCTGCGGAGGCTGAATGCCGAGACCGAGGAAGCTGAGGAACGATTCGTCGAGGATGACCGCGGGAACGGTCAGCGTGAGATAGACGATGACAATGGGGAGGATGTTGGGCAGGAGGTGGCGCAGGATGATTTTGGTATGCGACTGCCCGAGGACGCGCGCGGCCTGGACGAAGGGGCGTTCTTTGAGGGCGAGAACTTGTCCGCGCACGATGCGGGCCATGGTCAGCCATTCGATCAGTCCGAGCGTGATGACGAGGATGACGATGCGGGAGTAGCTCACCAACCAAGGCCAGTCCATGCGCGAGGCGAAGTCGCGCAGGTGTCCATCGAAGGCATTGATGAAAATGAGGATAAAAATGAGCCGTGGCACCGAATACATGATGTCGACCAAACGCATCATGAGATTGTCAACTTTGCCGCCGGCATAACCGGCGATCAGTCCGTAAGCGGTGCCGAGAAAAAGGCTCACCGCCGCGCCGGCCAGGCCGACGACGAGCGAAATGCGCGCGCCAAGCAGCACACGGTAGAGGACATCGCGTCCGTTGAGATCGGTCCCGAACGGGTGTTGCCAGGTGGGCGGCGAATATTGCAGCGGCCCGGGCTCGCGGTAGCTCTCGGGAAAAAGTTCGGGCCCGACGGCCGCGGCGGCTGCCACGACGATCAAGATTCCCAGGCAAACCTTCGCGGTGGGGCGGCGCAGGATGCGTGCGGCGGATCCGGGTTCAAGCATCGACGCGGATGCGCCGGTCGAGCAGCGCGTAGCTGGCATCGACCAGCAGGTTGAAGACGATGAGGAGGGCGCAGTAGACAATCACGACGCCGCCGAGGAGAAATCCGTCGCGGTTGAGGATGGAATGGACGAAAAACCCTCCGGCCCCGGGGATGTTGAAAACCGTTTCGACCACGATGGATCCGGTGAGCAGGTGCGCGGCGAGCGGTCCGAGGTAGGTGACCACCGGCAAGATGGCCACGCGCAGGGCGTGTTTGTAGACAATGGTGCGATCGGGGAGGCCTTTGGCGCGGGCGGTGCGGACGAAATCCTGGTTCAATACCTCCAGCAGGCTGGTGCGCATGAGCCGTGCAATGACGGCGGCGAAAGGGAGCGCGAGCGTGATAGCGGGGAGAATGAGTTGCGCGGGCGATCCCCAGCCGCCGACCGGAAGCCATTTGAGCCAGAGTCCGAACACGAGGACGAGGAGCGGTCCAATGACGAACATCGGGATGGAAAGTCCGAGCAGGGCTGCGCCCATGGCGATTCGGTCGGCTGCAGTGTCACGCCGCACGGCGGCAAAGGTGCCGAGCCAGATACCGCCGACGGTGGCTATGAGGAAAGCGATCCCGCCCAAGGCGAAGGTGACCGGGAGGGTTTGGGCGAGGATTTCGTTGACGCTGCGGTTGCGGTATTTGGTCGAGAGTCGCAAGTCGCCGCGGGCCACGTCGGCGAGATATCCGGTGAATTGCGACCAGAGCGGCCCATCCAATTCGTATTTGGCCAGAAGCTGCGCCTCGATGGCCGGCGGAATTTTTCGCTCGCGATCGAACGGACCGCCTGGCGCAAGCCGGATGAGGAAAAAGGTCAGCGTGATGACGCAAAAAAGAACGAAGACCAGCGCGGGCAGGCGGCGGACAATGAGCTTCAGCACGCGGGGAGGGTAGGAAAGGGCGGTGGAGGCGGAAAGAAGAACCGGACAGAGAACGGCTGCGGACCAGCTTGACACCAGACTTCGTAAAACTTAGTTTTACGCCATGGTCAAGACCATCACCAAAGTCGGCAACTCGCACGGGGTCATTTTTGACGCCGCCCTGATGGATCTCGCGCATCTCAAGATGGGGGATCAGGTGAATGTGGAAGTGCATGCGGGTGGAACTATTACGATGACGCCGTTGCGGCCTGTTCCTTCCGCGGCCGAAGTCACGCTGACGGTCCGCGAAGTGATGAAAGACTACGGTCGGACCATGAAGCGACTGGCGTGAAGCCGTCCCCCGGGAATTGTTTCCACCTCACGGTGGAGAATGTGCGGGAGATCCACGAGGAAGCGATTGCGGCTTTCGGCGGATCGCACGGGATACGCGATCAGGCGCTGCTGGAGTCTGCCGTAGCCGCACCGCAGGCGAGCTTCGGAGGACAATCGCCCTACGAGGACCTCATCGAGGTGGCGGCGGCGTATTTGTTTTATCTGTGTCGTAATCATCCGTTCATTGACGGCAACAAGCGCATGGCGCTGGGCGCGTGTCTGGTTTTTTTGCGTCTCAACGGCGCGAAGCCCGCTCCCGACGGTCCGGAGTGGGAAGAATTAACCTTGGCGGTGGCAGCGAGCGTGATTGATCGCGATGAGGCGACCGAGCGGCTGAGGAGATTGGTCGAACTGTAGCGTCCGCCGTCCACGGCGACGAAACGAACAAACGACCGGCGGCGAGGACGCCGCCGCTACATTAGGCAGGCTTACGCCGCCCGCATGTAGGGGAGCTTGTCGGCGGTCGCTTTGACTGTTTCGAGACCTTCGAGAAGGTCGGCGATGGCGTCCCAGCGGCCGTTAACCAGGGCTTCGCGGGCGTGGTCGGGAAGGACCGCGGGGAAGCTGATATCTGCGATACTCACTTGGTTGTTCGGGATATCGATGTTGATTTCCGCTTGCGGGGCTTCGTCGATCAATGCGGCTAGGGCGCGGATGTCGCGTCCATCCATGACGAGGCAGGGCATGCCAAGGGTGATGGCGTTGCCGAAGAAAATTTCGGCGAAGCTTTCGGCCAGGACGGCGCGGAAGCCGTGGCGGTAGAGGGCCTGCGGGGCATGTTCGCGGGAGCTGCCGCAGCCGAAGTTGCGTCCGCCCAGTAAAATGGTCGCCCCGGCATATTTCGGATTGTCGATCGGGTGGGCCTTGGGTCGGCCGTCCTCCTCGAAGCGTTCGTCATAAAAAGCGTATTCGCCGAGCCCGTCGAAGGTGACGCATTTCATGAAGCGTGCGGGGATGATGCGGTCGGTATCGACATCGTCTCCGGGAACATAGACGCCGGTTCCGGCAATTTGGGAAATTCGGGGCAGGGCCATGGGTTAAGGATTACAGATTTGAAATTTCAGATTTCAGAGTGATCAGCTGAGGCCGAAGATTTCTCGGGCGTCGCTGATTTCGCCGGTGACGGCGGCGGCGGCGACCATGAGCGGGCTCATGAGGACGGTGCGGCCCGTCGGGCTGCCTTGGCGGCCTTTGAAGTTGCGGTTGCTGGAGCTGGCGCAAAGTTGGTCGCCGATGAGTTTGTCGGGGTTCATGGCCAGGCACATGGAACATCCGGCTCCGCGCCATTCGAAGCCGGCCTCGCGGAAGATTTCGGCCAAGCCCATCGATTCGGCCACGGCCGCCACGCTTTGCGAACCGGGAACGACAATGGCTTTGACTCCGCCCTTGGCTTTTTTGCCTTTCAAATACTTCGCCACTTCCATCAGGTCGCTGAGGCGGGCGTTGGTGCAGGAACCGAGGAAGGCGACATCGATCTTGGTGCCTTTGATCGGTTGGCCCGGACGCAACTTCATGTGCGCGTAGGCTTCTTCCGCCGTGGAGCGGTCTTTCTCGGCCAGTTGCTCGGGCGACGGGATGTTTTCGTCGATGAAGATGGCCTGTCCGGGATTGATGCCCCAGGTGACGGTCGGCCCGATGTCGGACGCCGCGTATTTGACCAGGTCGCCGTAGCTCGCGTCCTTGTCGCTGGCAAAAGATTTCCAGCGCGCGATGGCCGCGTCGTAATTCTCCTGCGCAGGGGCGTAGGGACGTCCGCGCAGGTAATCGAAAGTGGTTTGGTCGGGATTGACGTAGCCGACGCGCGCCCCGCCCTCGATCGACATGTTGCAAACGGTCATGCGCTCTTCCTGGGTGAAATTGTCGAAGGTCGAGCCGGCGTATTCGTAGGCGTAGCCGAGGCCGCCGTTCACGCCGAGCTTGCGAATGATGTGCAGGATGACGTCTTTGGCATAGACGCCGGGGGACAGTTTTCCGTCCACCTCGATGCGCCGGACATCGGGTTTGCGCAGGGCCATGGTCTGCGTGGCGAGGACGTCGCGCACTTGGCTGGTGCCGATGCCGAAAGCCACCGCACCGAAGGCGCCATGGGTCGAGGTGTGCGAATCGCCGCAGGCGATCGTCGTGCCCGGCTGGGTGATGCCTTGTTCGGGTCCGACAATGTGAACGATGCCTTGTTTGCCGGAGGAGATGTCAAAAAATTTGATGCCGAAATCGTCGCAGTTTTTGCGCAACTCTTTGATCATGGCATCCGCCAAGGCATCGGAAAATGGTTCCTCGCGCTCGTCGGTGGGCACGATGTGGTCCACCGTGGCGAAGGTGCGGTGCGGGTAGAGGACCTTCAATTGCAGATCGCGCAGCATGCCGAAGGCCTGAGGGCTGGTCACCTCGTGGATGAGGTGCGTCCCGATGAGCAGTTGGGTCATGCCATTGGGAAGCTCGCGCACGGTGTGCGCTTCCCAGACTTTGTCGAACAAGGTTTTGCCCATAAGTGAACCGGCAACAATAGCCGTCCCGGCCGAAGGCGGCAAGCGTCCGCAGGCTTGAAGTCCTTCGGGCTGATAGGAATGCTGCCCGTCATGGCGGTCGAGGCAACAGTCAAACCGGAGGCGGCGGAGGCGGACTACGCCCAGTTTGCCCAGCGCAATCTGGACAAGCTGTCTTGGCTCTACCCGCTGGTGAACAACAAGCTTGGCGCCCTTTTGCACCTGCAGCTGCGGCACGACCAGTTGTTTTTCATGAAGGACGGGAGGGTCGTCGACGAGATCGGCTACGGGGACAACGGGAAGCGCTTCCACGAGCGCGACATGGGAAAGACGATGAACACGCCGCAGGACATCACGGCGCAGGGCTATTGGTTCGTCGAACCGCGGTTCAATGCCAAGGCGGCATACGAGGCCCTCGGGGAAGTGCAGGATGGCGCGTATTACTCCCTCTTCAGCAACCAATGCCAGGATTGGGCTAATCGCGTGCGGACCAAGACGGAGCAAATCGAAAAAGAGCAGAATCTTGCGCCGCCGCCGGGACGCGAATCCTACGACGCGCTTTACCACCAAGTGGCACCGACCGTGCCGGCCGCTTGGTATTTCGGGATGATCGCGGTGATCGTCGGGGTGCTCGGACTGGGCGCGCCGCTGGTCACCGGTTTCCACTACCTCAAGCTCGTGGCGCTGCTGCTTTTTGCCATCGGCGTGTCCGATATGATCTATGCGTTTTCCTCGCGGGCATGGGGAACGTTTGCCTCCACCGTGTTCTTCGGACTTCTCGCCATGGCCGGCGGGGTGGCGGTGTGGGTCAGCGACCACTTTATCCTCACCAACAGCAACGGGGTCCTCGCCCTGGTGCTTGCCGTGGTCGGTTGCGCGCGTATCGGTGTGGCGGTGCGGAGTCGTCCATTCAGCGCCTGGATCGGGACCTTCCTGACAGGATTTCTCCTGCTGGGCACGGCGTGGATCGCGTGGGTCCACAAAGAGGGCTCGGCGGCCGCCTGGTTGCTCGGTGCGGCGCTATCTGTTTCCTTTGTTTCCGCCGGGATCTCGACGATCTGGCTGAATCTGCAGCTGAAGAAAAAGCAGTTGTCTTAGGCCAAAGGCTCCCAGTCGGCGAATGTCGCGGCTTGGCCGACGTAGATTTCGTTTTCGTCGAGCAGGTTGAAGACGGTGGCCCGGTTGATGCGGAAGCGGCGGCCATGCTTGCTGATGCGGATGCCGGAGTAGTTTTCGATGACCCCGTGCTTTCCCACTTCGTCGAGGAGGCGGCGCCGCTCGTCCCGGTGCACCGGTTCGGCGCTCGCGCTGGAAGGCCGGCCGATGATTTCGTGCCACGAATACGCGAAGAGCTCCAAACCTGCGCGGTTCGCGTAGTTGAAAAGGTTGTCGGATCCGAAGGATCCGAGGGCGCTGAGCACCACGCGGGGTGCTTCGAAGAGAGTCTCGACGGCAAGCGATGGATCTGGAATCTCGACCAAATCACGTCCGAAGTGACGGCGGAAATTCGCGAGAATGAGCCGCGTCGGTTCCTCCAGCGCGAGGCGATCCAGCGGAAGGCTCATGAACGCACCGCCTCCACGCGCAGGAAATTGAAGGTGGACCGCACTCCGGCTTCGCTCCTGTGGTCGCGGTCGTATTTTCGCAGGGCCTGACGCAGCTTGCCGATACCGATCCGGCGGGGAATGACGGCGCCCGCATTGTGAACTTCCCGCAGCATGGCCACGGAGTCCGTGTGGTGTCGGACGAAACTCTTTGCCTCATCCCGCCGGATGGTCCACCCGGATTGCGCGAGCAAATCTTTCCACTCGTCCGCATCGCGCCAGACAAAAGGCGCGGCTTCCGGGCAGGCGGAGAAAAATTCGTCCATCGTGCCGCGCAGGAACCATCCGGAAACAAGGCGCGCGCCCGGAGCGGCTGCGTGGTGCCATGCGCGGAAAGCGGCCGCCGGATCCGGCAGCCACTGCACGAGACTGCAATTGAAGATCCAATGATAGCCGCCGTCTTCCGGTGGGTTGGTTGCATCGGCCACGATCCAGCCGACATCGGGCACTGCCTGACGGCCGGCTTGTGCCATGCGGGGAGAAATATCCGAGGCCACGAGCCTTTCGGTGCGCCCGGTGAGGTGACGGGTGAAGAATCCGGTGCCCGCTCCGACTTCGAGGGCGGGGGACTCGATTTTTTCCGGCAACCATTCAGCCAACCATGCTGCCGCCTCGCGCTGCACCGGCGCATGCTGCTCATACTGCGCGGCGCGGCGGTCGAACTCGTGCGGGAAGGTGGTCGGCATCTGACGGTGGAAAAAGGAAGCGGCGGTCATAGACCGCCGCTGCCAGAGGATCAAGACGGGTTGTTTTTTAGTAACCCCAGTAGCCCCAACCGCCCCACATGCCGGGCATGGTCTCCATTTGCGCGGCCATGAGATTCTGGTCGGAGATTTGCTGCTGCACGACGAGGCCCTGATACTTCGCGTAAGCGGCTTGGTCGCCGACCATGACGAACTGGTTTTGGTCGTCGGGGAAGAGGTAGTAGACGTTGTTGCCGCGGACTTGGCGGGCAATCTTGTTGGGCGTCAGCTCGGCCAGCTTGGCCTGCCGCTGCGGATTGTCGGCCGGCAGGACTTTAAATCCTGAAGCGGTCAGCAGTTGCTCGGTGGAATTTGTCTCGGCGCGCTGGATAGCGGCGCAGCCGGTGAGGATGGCGGCCGCGAGGGCCAAGGGAAGGAGTGTTTTCATCAACACCTATATTGCGCGCTGCCGGCCAACCTCCAAGCGAAAAGAAGTGTTTCAGGGTTGGGGTATAGCCAGCACATCGAGCGGTTGCTCGGCCAGATCCCGGGCATCGGGCAATGATGTTGGCGCGGGCTGAGGACCTTGGTTCGAAGTGGCGCATCCTCCGAGGAGAAGAACCGGAACGAGAAGGAAAAGCAGAACGGTGCGCATGATCAAAAGGTTACTCCGATTTCCGCGCCGAGAACGAGCGCATTGGCGATGCTTCCGGTCCCGCCCGGATTGATGATCCATTGCGCGCAGGGCATCACGTAGAGCCAGGGGGTGATTTGCGCGCGGTAGTCCCATTCCAAGACCCACTCATAAGTGGGATCGCCCAAGCCTTTGGCTTCCCGCGCCGAGGCGAATTCTTCGCTCATCGTCCCCGCGTAGGAACCGAAGAGAATCCAATCCTGATCGCGCCCCGGAATGGCGCCCTGCCATCCGGCACCGGCGCCGCTGAAGAAGGGAAAGCGCGATACATTGTCTGTCGGCGCGTAAACGAACGAATACCAAAGCGTGACACCTTCGTCGGCTTCCTTTCGTTCGCGCCAGACCATTTGCTGGCCGATCCAATACATTCCGTAAGTCTCTGCGGCGGTTCCGCCCCCGAAGGCCGCATACTCCCAGCTCGACCAATACCCGCCGAACTTGTGTTCCCCCGGCATGGCCGCGCCATCATCCCACGCGGTGCGCAATTTCGTTTTCAATCCGGCCTCGCCGAAAATTTCCACGCCGTCCGAAGAGTTGAATTCCATGTTCATTCCATGGTTCGCGATCACGCGGTTGGCTGTCGTCGCTTGGAAAACACCCAACTGCAATGTCACATCGTCGTGCGGTTCGCCTTTGACCACGGCCGCCCAAGTCGGAGTCGCTGCGCCGCTCCAGAAAGTGTTCCACACAAACACCGGCGTGTGTCCGTCGATCCCGCCGACGTAGAGATTGAACATGTCCATGACCACGAAGTCCGTCCCGATTCCCATGCGCCCGACTTTCACGCTGAGTTTCTCGTCGAAAAGGCGCTGCTCGAAATAGAAATGCCCGAGGACAACGGTCGGAATCGAGGCGACCTCGGTGACATTGAAGTAATTCCCGATGTAATTCCTCGAAAGGTTGTTCCCGGCAGAATCGAACATGGTGGCCACGAAGTAGCCGTCGTGCCAACCAACCAACTTCTCCAAATCCGCTGCGAGAATCAGTTGGAGTGACCCGTAATAGGTGAATCCTTGTTTCCGCCCTCCGACCGGGTTGCCCAGCAGGTCGGTGGTGTAAGAACCACCGATGCCCAGGCCTTTGTCCGACCAATCTTTTTTGGCCGGCAGAAACGCATCCAGGGCGCGCTCTCCAGTCAGCCATCGGGTCCAGATCGACGTGTCCGCGCCGGCGTCGCTTTGGGTTCTGGCCTCCGCCACAGTGAGAAACAAGGCGGCTATGGCGGTCAGTCGGCGCAGGTTCATCGGCGTGCGTGGATGCTATGTCCGAGTCCCTCCCGTGGGAAGGCCGCCCGGGCCGGTTCGTATTTAGGTATTCAATCAGGGTGCCGTTTTTGGTTCTATCTTCTCTTCTCGCATGAGCACCAAACCATTGACCGACAGTCCTGCCTGGAAAGCCCTTCAATCTCATCATTCGGAAGTAGCCGGGCTCCACCTGCGCGAACTTTTTGCCGCTGATCCCGGGCGCGGGGACAATTTGACCGCTGAGGCTTGCGGGATCTTCCTCGATTACTCGAAGAATCGCGTCACGGACAAAACGCTCGAACTGCTCCTCCGTCTCGCCGAAGAGCGCGGTCTGCGCGAGCGGATCGATGCCATGTTCCGTGGCGACAAGATCAATATCACGGAAAACCGCGCCGTTCTGCACACCGCCCTGCGCGCGCCGCGCGGCCAGAAGATTGTCGTCGATGGCGAAGACGTTGTCCCCGCGGTCCACGAGGTCCTCGACAAAATGGCATCTTTTGCCGACCGCATCCGCTCCGGCCAATGGCTCGGCCACACCGGAAAAAAGATCCGCAATGTGATCAACATCGGTATCGGCGGTTCGGACCTCGGTCCGGTCATGGCCTACGAGGCCCTCAAGTTTTACAGCGACCGCGCGCTGCGCTTTGAGTTCGTCTCCAATGTCGACAGCGATGACTTTGCCGAGGCCGTCCACGGTCTCGATCCGGCCGAAACTCTCTTCGTCATTTCGTCGAAGACCTTCACTACGCTCGAAACCATGACCAATGCGCACACCGCGCGCGAGTGGGTGCTGCGGGGGTTAGGCGGCGACGAGTCGGCTATCGCCAAGCACTTCGTTGCCGTCTCGACCAACGCGGAAAAAGTGCGCGAGTTCGGCATCGATACGGCCAACATGTTCGGTTTCTGGGATTGGGTCGGCGGGCGTTACTCCATGGATTCCGCCATCGGATTGTCGACAATGGTGGCGGTCGGACCGGCGAATTTCCGCGCCCTGCTCGACGGGTTCCGCGAGATGGACGAGCACTTCCGCACGGCGCCCTTCGGGCAAAACTTGCCCGTTATCATGGGCCTCCTCGCCGTCTGGTATGGTGATTTCTTCGACGCGCAGACCGTGGCCGTGCTGCCTTACGAGCAGTATCTGAAGCGTTTCCCCGCCTATCTCCAGCAACTGACCATGGAAAGCAACGGCAAGAGCATTACCCTCGATGGTCAGCACGTCGACTACAACACCGGTGCGATTTACTGGGGCGAACCGGGAACCAACGGGCAGCACTCCTTCTACCAGCTCATCCATCAAGGCACGCATCTCATCCCGTGCGACTTCATCGGCTTCGCCAAGACGCTCAATCCCATCGGCCGCCATCACGATATCCTCATGGCCAACATGTTCGCCCAGGCCGAGGCGCTCGCCTTCGGCAAAACGGCTGAGGAAGTCCGCGCGGAAGGAACGCGCGAAGATCTCGTTCCCCACCGTGTCTTCGAGGGAAATCGTCCGTCGAACACCATCCTCGCCGAGGTGGTCGATCCGAAAACGCTGGGCAAACTCGTTGCTCTCTACGAGCACAGCGTCTTCACGCAGGGTGCCATCTGGAACATCAATCCTTTCGATCAATGGGGCGTCGAACTCGGCAAGGTCCTTGCCCAGCGCATCATTCCCGAACTCGAGAGCAGGGAAGTCCCGACGCTCAATCACGACAGTTCGACCAACGCGCTCATCACGCGCTACCGCCGGATGAACCAATGAGACACCTCCTGCTGTCCTTTGCCGCCATGGCGTCGGTGCTTTTTACCGGCTGCGAGAAACCGGAGAACACCCTCCGCACCTTGCAGGACGGAGTTTCCTCCTACGCCTCTAAGCCATCGGATGAGGCGGCAGCCAAGATCGACGCGAACTTCACCAAGCTCGATGCCCAGATTGCGGATTTGCGCGGAAGCGGCAAGACGGACCAAGCTGAGAGCATCGCCCAACAGCGCGACGCCCTCCAAGCGCAGTATGCCGCCGCCCGCATGACGGCCAGCTTGCTGAAAGCCAAAGAAGCAGCGGCCAATGTCGGCGAGGCGTTCCGCAAAGTGGGTGAAGCTCTGAGTCAGACCCTGAAGGGGGCCTCGACCAATCAGGAATAGTTCGCGTTCCCCCAAGCTTGCGGACCAACTGGTGGATCGCGCCGTCCCGGCGCGATTTCTAAAAGGGGGTATCGCGCCTGCAGCTGATTTCCAGGGAGGAGCGTGGCTCCTGAGGTAGGATTGGCTACGCCTGTCTCGCTGCGCTCGGCTCGAACTGCGTTCTCATCCTGCTCATGCGCCAACCCCTTGGCGCTGGCTCCTGAGGTAGGATTCGAACCTACGACCAATCGGTTAACAGCCGACCGCTCTACCACTGAGCTACTCAGGATTTGGCCGCGGAGAATTCGGAAGAAAACCAGCGTGAGCAGCTCCTGTCAAGGTCACAGGGTGCGGCCTGTCTGTATTTAGCGGTTCTTCGGCCGTTTCCGCAAAAATGTGGTTGCCCCGACCGACCTCGTTCTTCACTTTGGCGGAGCTATGAAACCTTATTTCCTCGTTGTGGCGGCGACCGCTTTCGGTCTGTCTGCCTGTGATCAAGCCAAGAAAGACGTGCAAACCGCCGTCGAGAAAACCGGCGATGCCGTTACCGCAACCGCCGAGGGTACCCAGGCTGTGGCCGAAGGCGCTTGGGATGCAACCAAGGCGACCGGTGAGGCCGTCGGCGAAGCGGCGAAAGCCGTGGGCGAAGGTGCAGCCGTGGCCACCGAAGCAACCGCCACGGCGGTCGGCGAAAGCGCGCAAGTTGTGGGCGAAGGAGTCAAAACGGCAGCCGAAGGCGCCGCTGATGCGACCCGTGCGGTCGGCGAAGGCACTGCAGCCGTGGCCGAAGGCACTTGGGGTGCCGTGCAAGACACTGCCGCCGGAGTCAAAGACGTGACCGAAGGCATGTGGGAAGGCACCAAAGATGCCGCCAAAGCCACGGGCGAAGCTGTCGAAACCGTAGGACAGGACCTGCAAAAAGCCGCTGAGTAATCCGCTCAACTAGTCATTCACAAAACGCCGCTCCACGGAGCGGCGTTTTTTCTTTTCCGCCTCGAACGCGGCTTGCGTCCGGTGAGCGACCCTCGAATATGAAAATAGTGCAGATAATGCGAAATGTTTTCCGGAAAAATCGCGATAGGGACATCGCGATCCACCCTGCGTCGTTTGGTTCACCGGTCCTATGATCACGTTAACCCGCCGCTTACTTGCCGTCGGCTTGAGCGCGATGGTTGTCGGCCTCGGCCCTCTTTGCGCCGCGGAATCAACCGGCAATATCCCAGGTGAAGTTGCCCTGCAGTTCATCAACGACCATTTGTCCTCGCCGCCAGGTTATGAGGAAACAATCGCGCGCGTGGAGGCCAGTCCGCTGGTCACCGAACACTACAAGAAAGCCCTGACCAAACTCTACCGCGACGCGCTCAAGAAAGAGCCGGAATACGGCTATGGCGCCGATGCGGTGATTGGTGGTCAGGAGTCGCCGGAGCGCTTCCGCGTGAAGAGTTCCAAGACCGAAGGTGACCGCGCGTTCGTTGTGCTGATCGGCGAGGATGAGGACTTTCCGATGGAAGTGAAAGTCGAACTGGTCCGCGAGGACGGACGCTGGCTGGTCGATGCTTCCGGGGATTTGGTCCAAGACTGAGCGCTCCACGGCGGCGCTCGCTTGCCAGCCAAGAGCCTCACCGTTAATTTGGGTCTTCCAGGAGGGGTGGCAGAGTGGTCGATTGCGTCGGTCTTGAAAACCGAAGAGGCGCAAGTCTCCGTGGGTTCGAATCCCACCCCCTCCGTTTCCCGGCGAAGCCGGGCTGAAACATTCCGGTGGGATGAAGAACGCAGTTCGAGCGCGAAGCACAGGTCGCCTCCGGCGACCAATCCCACCCCCTCCGTTTCCCGGCGGAGCCGGGTTGAAACATTCCGGTGGGATGAAGAACGCAGTTCGAGCGCGAAGCACAGGTCGCCATCGGCGACCAATCCCACCCCCTCCGTTTCCCGGCGAGGCCGGGTTGAAGATGAAGCGCCGCCGTCCTCGGCGGCGGGTTTTACCAAGGTTTCAGACTTTGAGCGCTGGGTGGATCGCGATGTCCTCATCGCGATTTCCCGACTGAATCATCGCGCCGGGACGGCGCGATCCACCTTAATAGACGTTTGGTGTTTGATATTACGGGTGAGCGACAGGCGACGGAGACGTTTCCTCTACAGTTTGGTCTCCCTTTTCCTTGTCGCGCGAGGGTGGGGAAACCATGCTCTTGGACCGGTCTGTTACCTTTTCCGATATGAGCCAGAAAGATTACGCGCATCCCGAAACCCTTGTCTCCACCGAGTGGGTGGCCGCGCACTTGGATGATCCGGGTGTCCGTATTGTCGAGAGCAATGAGGACGTGTTGCTCTACGACACGGGGCATCTTCCGGGCGCCGTGCACATCGATTGGCGGGCGGACCTCCAAGACCAGACGGTCCGCGACTACATCGCGCCGGCCGAATTTGCCGCGGTCTGCTCGAAGAACGGCATCGGACCGGACACGACCTGCCTGTTCTACGGTGACAAATCCAACTGGTGGGCTTGTTACGCGCTTTGGGTCTTCCGTTTGTTTGGTCACCAAAATGTGAAAATCATGAACGGCGGCCGCGACAAATGGGCGGCGGAGGGGCGTCCCCTCACGCGAGAGAAGCCGCATTACGCGCCGGTTGATTATCCGGTGCCGGCGGTGCGGCGTGATTTGGAGATCCGTGCCTTCTACGAGGATGCCAAGAAGCACAGCGAGCAGGGGTTGCCGCTCATCGATGTCCGTTCGCCGGGCGAGTTCCGCGGCGAGGTTACGCACATGCCGGAATATCCGCAGGAAGGCGTGTTGCGTGGCGGACATGTTCCCGGAGCCCGCAGCGTGCCGTGGAAAACGGCGGTCAACGACGACGGCACCTTCAAGTCGCGCGAGGAACTGGACAAGATCTACACGGCGGGCTGCGGTTTGGCCCCGGAGCAGGATATCGTGGCTTATTGCCGCATCGGCGAGCGCTCGAGCCATACTTGGTTTGTGCTCACCTACCTCTTGGGCTATGACAAAGTCCGCAATTACGACGGATCGTGGACCGAATGGGGTAACCGTGTGCGTGCGCCCATCGAGACAGGGGAGGGAAAATGAAGCCGGTGGCTCTGGTTGCCGCTCGATGCCTCCTGGCCACCGCGCTCCTGCATGCCGGGTGCGTGGGCATGGATATGGGCGGTCCCGAGACCGGTGACCAGCGCCACACCTATGCCAACCTCAACTCGGAGCAGCGCTGGGCCCTGCGAGATGCCGCCCGCAATGGGGATCACGAACTTGTTGCCACCGTATCCCGCATGGCTTGGGATAATCCTAACGCGGCCGTCGAGTTGGGCAATTACGCGGCAGCTCTGCGTCCGGAGGCGTCGGACCAGGTCACGGCGGCCGTGACGCGGGCGGTGGCGGGGCGCTGAGTTTCTTTCCTCAGGCGTGGCGCATCCGGTCGGTGATCCGCCGCCCGTCGCGCTTTGCATAATAGTTGCTGCGCAGTCTCATGATGCTGAAGGAAACCCAAGCGGCCGAGAGCGCCGCGAAGGCACCGACCCCGATGGCCAGCAGGAGAAGGGACACCTTGCCCGTGGTGTTGGGAGGAACTTGCATCACGGCGCCGAAGATTCCGATCGACCCGCCGATGGCGAAGGCCAGCTGCATGGCGCGCCTCTTGACGAGCTTGTAGGGCGACATGGGATCGCTCAGGCGGTAGGAAAGGAAGCCGAAGACCAGGCCGGTCGCGCCGGCAAGGACCGTGCAGTAGGCCAGAAAGTATTCCCGGAAATGCTCCTTCTTCATGCGTGCCATAAACTGCGAGTAGCGGTCTTTTATCGTGCCCACCTTGCGATCGATGAACGGTTCGTTGGGCGGCGTGGGGGAGTTGCTGATCGCGAGATCGTCCAGCGGTAACTGGGAGAAGGCCGTCACGGGCGCAGCGACCGGAGCAAGGACGCACAAAACTACGGCCAGCAAGGCCGCGCAGTGCAAAAAATGGAGGGTTTTCGGCAAGGAGGAATCGCGTTGTTTCAGGTGCGCGGGGTTTGTTCGATTTGCTGGCGGAGTTTGGCTACAGTGCGGGCGGCGAGCACCCCTTTCCAGTGGACGCAAGGGTGGATGACCGCTTCGCGGCCGAGGATGGAACCGGGGCTCAAGACGGAGTTGCATCCGACTTCGGCGAGGTCACCGATGATGGCGCCGAATTTTTTCAGCCCGGTCGGCACGCCGCCGTCCGGACCGCGGACGATGACCTCCCCGTGATCAAGACGGACATTGGAAAGGATCACGCCGGCGCCGAGGTGGGCTTTGTGGCCGAGGATGGAGTCACCCACGTAGTTGAAGTGGGGAACTTGGGCGCCGTCGAAGACGATGCAGTTTTTGAATTCGCAGGAATTGCCGAGAACAGCATCGTTGCCGACGATGACGTTTTCGCGGATGTAGCATCCGGCCCGGATCTGGCAGCGGTCGCCGATCCAGGCCGGGCCTTTGATCATGGCACCTTGTTCGATCGTGGTGCCGTGACCGATGTAAACCGCATTGCTGATGAAGGGACGTCCGATTTGTTTGCCGTGGATGGCGGGCTTGAGGCGGAATTGCAGGTAGGAGGCGATGAGCGGCAGCGCTTCCCAGACATTGGTCACTTTCTCGAAGAGCGACCGGTGATCGGTGTGCTCGAGATCGAGGTAATCAGCGGGGGAGTAGGTCAAGAGAGTTGAGGGATGAGGGTTGAAAGTTGAGGCAGAAAAGCTGCTTTCAGTGACATGTGACGAGTGACGAGATCGTGTGCCTTCCACCCTCAACCCTCAACTCTAAACCCTCAACTGCTTTCATCCTCCCGTGCGGGTCAGCTTGGTTCCTTCTTTGGTATCTTTGACCACCCAGCCGTGTTTGAGCAACTCATCACGGAGCGTGTCGCTCTTGGCCCAATCTTTGGCGGCGCGGGCGGCGTTGCGTTCATCGAGCAAGGCGGCGACTTCGGCGGGGACGGCAGCGGCCTCGGGTTCGAGACGCAGAACCGAGTTAATGCGCTCCCAGTAGTCGAGCAGGCCGCGGGCCTGTTCGGGGGAGATTTGGCCTTGGTCCATGGCGCGGTTGGTGTCGCGGACCAGATCGAAGAGGGCGCCGAGGGCGGCGGAGATGTTGAGGTCGTCGTCGAGGGCGGCGGCAAATTTGTCTTCCGCAACGAGCGGGCTCGGCTCACTCCTCTGCGCGGTGGCAGCCAGTTCGGCGAGGCGTTGCTGCCATTCATCTAGCCGCTGCAACGCGCTGCGGGCCCCGGCCAGCCCTTCGAAAGTGAAGTTGAGCGGGAGGCGGTAGTGGGCGGAGAGAAGCACGTAGCGCACCTCGCGTCCGGTCCAGCCTTTGTCGAGGAGATCGCGCAGGGTGTAGAAGTTGCCGAAAGATTTGGCCATCTTGCGTCCATCGACCATGAGGTGGGCGCAATGCATCCATAGGTTGACGAATTTTTGCCCGGTGCAGCATTCGGTCTGGGCGATTTCCGCTTCGTGGTGGGGGAAGATGTTATCCACCCCGCCGCAGTGGATATCGAGCCGGTCGCCAAGCAGTCCGGTGGCCATGGCGCTGCATTCGATGTGCCATCCGGGGCGCCCGGGACCCCACGGGCTCTCCCATTTCACGTCACCGTCGTCGGCGTCGTGCGCTTTCCAGAGGGCGAAATCGCCGAGGCTTTCTTTTTCGTATTCATCGGAGCTAATCCGGCCGGACGGTCGGAGTTCCTCCAGATTGAGATGCGCGAGCTGTCCGTAGGACGGGAAGCTACCGATGCGGAAGTAGACGGATTTGTCCTCTGCCTGGTAGGCGTGGCCTGCGGCGACAAGTTGTTCGATCATGCCGATCATCCGCGCGATGTGTTCGGGTTCGGTCGCAGAAGGGAACCGGCCGGCGGGTTTGATGCGCAGTGCGTGCAGATCCTCGAAGAACGCGTCTTTGTAGGGCTTGGTGAAGTCGGCGAGGGCAACGCCCTTTTCGCGGGCACCGCGGATGGTTTTGTCGTCCACATCGGTCAGGTTCATGACGCGATCAACGACAAACCCGCGGTATTCGAGGTGACGTTGGAGGAGATCCTCGAAGAGGTAGGCACGGAAGTTGCCGATGTGAGCGTGGTTGTAGACCGTCGGTCCGCAGGTGTAGAGCTTGACCGTCTTGCCGTTCGGATCGAGCGGGGTGAAGGGCTCGAGGGATCGGGTGAGGGTATTTTGGAAACGGATCATCGGAGAACGACCGGCGGCGGGGACGCCGCCGCTACAGGGCATGCTCATGCGGGGAGTTCGACGGAGGCGACGGCCATGGCGGCGATGCCTTCGCCGCGGCCGATGGCGCCGAGACCTTCATTGGTAGTGGCTTTGACCGCGACGCGGGCGGCCGGCAGGCCTAGGGCGGCGGCGATGCGCTCGCGCATGGAGAAGACGTGGGGAGCGATCTTCGGGGCCTCGGCAATGACGGTGGCATCGATGCTGTTGATGCGTGCGCCGCGGGCGCGGGCCAAGTTGGCGGCTTTCTCCAGAATTTCCAAACTGCTGATTCCGCGGATGGAGGGATCGGTGTTCGGAAAGTGATGGCCGATGTCCTGCTCGCCGATGGCGCCAAGCACGGCGTCCGCGATGGCGTGGCTCAACACATCGGCATCGGAGTGACCTTCGAGCCCGCGGTCATGCGGAATCTCGACCCCGCCAAGCACGAGTGCGCGTCCTTCCGCGAAGCGGTGGATGTCGTAGCCGAGGCCGGTGGTGGTCATGCGGAAGTTGAGGGTTGAGCGATGAGAGTTGAGGGATCAGGCCGGGATCAACGAGGCGAAGTCGGCGTGGCCGCTGGTCGCGGCGATGCGGAATTTGTTCGGGTTGTCGGCGTGGGGTTGCAAGTCGATCACGCCACCGGCGGCGGGGACGAGGAGGAGTCCGGCGGCGATGTCCCACAGACTGATCGTGCCCTCGATGTAAGCGTCGAGCCGGCCGGTGGCGACGTAGGCGATGTCGAGTGCGGCGCTGCCGAGCATGCGCATTTTTTTCACTTGGCGAATGGCATGGTTGAAAGCGGGCAGGGTGCTGTTGATCGTGTCGACAGTTTTCGAAACGCCCATCGAGACAATGCAGTCCTCCAACTCGGTGCGCGTGCTGACCTTTATTTCACGACCATTGAGCAGGGCGGGGCCACCGGCTTCGACGGTCCAAGTTTCGTCGCGCATCGGATCGTGGACCACACCGGCGAGGAGTGTGTTGTTGCGGCGGATGGCGATGGTCGTGGCGAAATGGGGGAGGCCGTAGAAGTAGTTCACCGTGCCGTCCAAGGGGTCGATAATCCACTCGCAATCCCCTGTCCCGCCTCTGATGCCCTCTTCCCCGAGGATGGCGTGGTCGGGATAGCGGGCGAGGATGTGATCCTCGATGAGGCGCTGGGTGCGGCGGTCGAGTTCGAGTTTGATGTCGTGCGCCTGCATGGCATCGACCACGAGCGGTTTTTCAAAATTTTCGCGGAGAAGTTTTCCGGCGAGGAGTGCGGCGTCGACAGCCGTGGTGAGAAAATCGGACATGCGTGAAGATGTGGTAGCAGATGCGGTTCGTGCGGCGGACAAAAAAAATCGGGAGGGGATCGAAATCCCCTCCCGTGCAACTTCGTTAAACCACTAAGATTTAGCGACGGCGTTTAGCGGCTTTTTTCTTAGCTGTTTTCTTAGCAGCCTTTTTCTTGGCGGGCTTGCGCTTCGCGACTTTTTTCTTGGCGGCTTTTTTCTTTTTAGCGGGCATCCAAAATCCCCCCTTTCAATCCGCAGTAGCGGGTTTGGAGATTGCATAGTTGGCAACTCACGAGTGTGTTCGTAGAACCGATGCGCATGACCGTCAACGGTTTTTTTGCAAAAATTTCAAAAAAGTTTTCCGCGAATTTTCCGCGTCGTCCGTTTGTTCGCGCAATATTGCGCGCGTTCGACAATCAACGACGAAGAATTTCGTCGGCTTGCGCGGCGATATCATCGACCGGCCACAAGCGTCCCGCACCTTCGTATCCGCACGCGAGCAGACCTTCGTCGGGTCCGATGAAATGCGCGCCGCGCGTGCGCAGTGTTTCGGTGTTTTGCACCGTGGCGGGATGAGACCACATCTTTCCGTTCATGGCCGGCGCGATGACAACCGGTGCGCGCGTGGCCAGCGCGATGCAGGTGATTGCATCGTCGGCGAGCCCGCAAGCGAGCCGTGCCAATGCGGCCGCCGAAGCGGGAGCAATGAGCAGCAGATCGGCGCGATCGGCCAGTTCGATGTGGCCCGGACACCAACCTTCCTGCTCGTCGAACACATCGGTCATGACCGGATGTTTGCTCAAGGTCTGCAAAGTGAGGGGCGTGATGAAGCGCCGGGCGGATTCGGTCATGACGACATGGACGTCGTGGCCTTTTTTGACCAGCGAGCTGGTCAGATCGGCGGCTTTGTAGGCCGCGATCGAGCCGGTCACTCCGAGAACGATGGTTTTCGGCGCGCCCATGTCAGCCTTCCAGGGAAATGATGCGCCGGCTGAGGTAGCGCTCGGCGCGGGTGATGGCGCGGAACTTGGTCAGGTCCTCCTCCATCGACCCGCTGATGATGGTGTATTTGTATTCCCGCCAGCACTTCATCTCGGTCGCGGCGTTTTCGAGGCGGAACTCGATCTGTTCGGGAGATTCGGTGCCGCGCTTTTGCAGGCGGTGGCGGAGTTCATCGAGGCTGGGCGGCATGATGAAGATATCGACGAGAGAGTCTTGAATGAAGGGGTCTTTGCTCTGCCGGATCGTGGCCGCGCCCTGCACGTCGATATCGACGAGCACATCGACGCCCTCACGGAGGTGGTCGACGATGCTTTGGCGCAGGGCGCCGTAGTAGTGGTCGTGCACGCGCGCGTATTCGAGAAAGTCTCCGGCCGCGATGCGGCGCTCGAATTCGGCCGTGTCCATGAAATGGTAGTCCTCGCCATCGACCTCGCCGGCGCGCGGAGTGCGGGTCGTGCAGGAAACGGCGTAGACGGTATCCGACGTCTGGCGGAGCGAGCTGCAAATGGTCGACTTGCCCGCGCCAGACGGGGCGGAGATGACGAAGAGAATGCCGAGACGTTTCAACTGAAGAGTTGAGGGTTGAGGGATGAGGGTTGAGAGAATGAAAAAGTCAGAGCCATCGCTTACTCCACATTCTGCACCTGCTCGCGGAGGCGCTCCAGTTCCGTTTTGGCCGCGATGACGTGGCGGGTCACGGCGGCTGAATTGGCCTTGGATCCGATGGTGTTGCACTCGCGGAACATCTCTTGGGCGAGGAAGTCGAGGCTGCGGCCGTTGGCGTCCTTGGAGGAGAGACCTGCGCCGAACTGCTTCAGGTGGCTTTCGAGGCGGCTGAGTTCCTCGGTGATGTCGGAACGGTCGGCAAAGAGAGCCAATTCGCGGGCCAGGCGCTCGTCATCCGCGGCGAAGGCTGGATCGAGGGCGGCGAGTCGGGAGCGCATGGCCTCGCGATGTTTCGCGGTGACCGACGGGGCGAGCTTTCCGATGGCGGTGATCTCGTCGGCGAACAGGTTGAGCAAGCGGCGCAACTCGCGGGCCAAATGCGCGCCTTCTTTGGTGCGCATGGTTTCGAGCGAACGCAAGGCGGAGTGCGCGGCTTTGGCCAAGGCGGCCGAATCCGCCGCCGGACCGGAAACCGTTTCGCGCGCCGTTGCCGCGTAAAGCCGGACCAAGTCCGACAACGCGGGAGAGCCCGGAATTTTCAAGCTGCGCTGCACCGCGGCGAGTTCGCGGTGCAGGCGGCGGAAGAGATCCGGGTCGAGGAGAGGTCGTGCGTCGGCTCCGGATGAAACAGATGCGGTGACGGTGGCGCGTCCGCGGGCCACGGCCGGCGCGAGGATTTCGCGCAGGAGATTTTCAAATGGTGCGAGTTCGCGCGGAAGGTTGAAAACCAGTTCGGCGTTGCGGCGGTTGACGGTGCCGATTTCTACCGAATAGCGCGTGCCGCGGCTGACACACTCGCCGCGACCGAAGCCGGTCATGCTCTTCATGGGGCAGAATGACAGCCTGTGGCGAGGCGGGTGTCGAGTCTGTGAAGTTTGGAGCCTTGCCGGCCAAGGGTTGCGTCCCGTAGGTTGCGCTTCTTATGAACTCCCCAGACCCTTTCATGCAGGCTGCCATCGAGGAAGCGCGACAGGGACGCGCCGAAGGCGGAATTCCCATCGGTTCCGTTCTCGTGCTCGACGGCAAAATCATCGGCCGCGGCCACAATCGCCGTGTGCAGGAGGGCAGCGTCATCCACCACGCGGAAATGAACTGCCTGGAAAATGCCGGTCGCCTGCCTGCCTCGGTCTACCAGCGCTGCACAATCTACTCCACGCTGTCGCCTTGTCCGATGTGCAGTGGGGCCATCCTGCTTTATGGAATCCCCAAGGTGATCATCGGGGAGAACAAAACTTTCCAAGGCCCCGAGGAATACGTCCGTGCGCAGGGGGTCGACGTCGAGATCCGTCACGATGCGGATTGCATCAAGTTGATGGAGGACTTCATCGCGGACGAACCGGAGTTGTGGAACGAGGATATCGGGGAGTGACGAGCGACCTGTGGCGAGTTGGTGTCTTGGCAATCGCCGGATTGCTCGTTTCCTGCGGGCCATCGAATCCACACCCCGAGAAGGCAACCGAGCCCGACAAAAAGACCGGCAGCGTCATTTTCTTCCACATCGACGGTGCGGGCATGGCGCAGTGGCAGATGGCGCGCATGCTCATCGCCGGGCCGGATGGTGAGATCAATTGGGACCGGATCCCGCATATGGCGGTTTACCGCGGGCATCAGGAGGACACGCTGACCACTTCATCGAATGCCGCGGCCACGGCCCACGCCTACGGGGTAAAAGTTCCCTACGATGCCTACGGCACGGATGGGATCTCGGATCAGCCGCCGATCGCACCGAACGGCAAGGGCCGCAGCATCATGCAAGAAGCGCAGGCTCGCGGTATTGCGGTGGGACTCGTCAACACGGGCGGTGCGACGGAACCGGGAACAGCTTGCTTTGTCGCATCGGTGCATGAGCGCGACGAAGGCCACGAAATCGCCGCGCAGGTGGCCGCGTCCGGAGTCGACGTCATCCTCATGGGCGGGGAGGAATGGTTTCTCCCCGAGGGAAGCCAAGGGCGCCACGGCGTTGGTCGTCGCAAGGACGGTCGCAACTTGATCGAAGAAGCCAGAGGTGCGGGCTACAAGGTCGTGTTTACGAGCGAGGAACTAGCCGCACTGCCGGACAACGCGGGAAAAGTACTCGGTCTTTTCGCTTTGGAGGACACGTTCAACGACGAACCTGAAGAGCAGTTGGCCGCAAAAGGACTTCCCCCTTACGACCCCGCGGCACCGACCGTCGCGGAAATGACCGCGGCCGCGCTTCGTTTTCTCGGCGGACGCCAGTTCCTGCTCGTGGTCGAGGAAGAGGGCACGGACAACTTCGGCAATTGCAACAATGCGGTCGGATTGGCCGAGGCTTTGCGGAGGGGGGACGAGGGGTTGGGTGTCGCCCTGGGTTTCGTGGAGAAACATCCCGAAACTTTGCTCGTCACTTTCGGCGACAGCGAAGCCGGCAATCCCGATATCATTGGCCTTCGTGGCGGAAAATACGAGAAGGAGATGATCGCCACCGGCCGGGATGCCAACGGCGCACCGCTCGACGGACTGGAAAATGCTCCCGGAGGCGGGGTGGCCAAGCCTTTCACCAGCAAGCCAGACCGTGCGGGCAAGACGCACGACTTCCTCGTGGCGTGGGGGACAAAACTCGACTCGAACGGAGCGATTCTCGTCCGCGCCGCCGGCTTGAATGCGGAAAAAGTGCGTGGCTCTTTCGACAACACCGCGCTTTATCCGCTGTTTTACCAGACGCTGTTCGGCACAAAGCCATGAACGGGTTTGCCGAGGTTGTCTGTCCGACCTGCCACGAAACATTCGAGGTGCCGGCTCCGGATGTGTCGGAAGTCCCTTGCGAATGGGACTACGACTGCGAGGTCTGTTGCGCGCCGATGCAAATCTGCTTCAGCGCGGATGACGAAGGCGTGGTAGCCGAGGCGCGCGGGTTGGCTGGTTAGGCCGACGCCAGAGCCGCCCGCGTTCGGCCAGCTGCTCATGATTGTGATCTCACGGACTCTGCGATTGAGGACGCAATAAAACCACTAGTCCGGCCAAGCACGCCAAGCCTACCAGCCCATAGACTGCGCACCAGGTAAGTTGCGTGGAAGTGTCGAGGGGTTCGAAGGTGGCCATGAATCCGAACACGCAAAACGACAAAAGCGCGAGCAGCACCAATACACGCATGATTCGTCTGACTTTGTTCATGGTTGTTGTATGGACCGAGTCCGCCCAGCCATTCACACCGAACGTCCAAGGTCACCCACGCTCGCCCGTGGCGCGACTCGTGCCGGAGCGAAGCGACAAGCACGAGGCGTGACGCGGGTGGGCGTTGGATGCACCGCCTTGTTCGGCTGATTCATCATGAAGAGAATGAGGCCCAACCCTGCAACTTAGATGCTTGCTTCAACCAATTTCTAATCTGTGCTTCGTCAATTTGATCTCCTTCGTAGATATTGAGCCAGCGGGCGTTCGGGTCTTTGCCAGCACCTGGAGGGGGCGGATCAAGCGATGCGCCGCAGAAAAAGTTAAGCTGAACGTAACGCGTCAGAACGTGGAAGGACACAAGCCAACCTTGCCCCTCGATTCCGAAAAACGGTGAATTCCATCGCACCGCTTTCTGAACATTGGATAAATGGAGAACAATAAGCTTATCAAGGCGCCGTCCGACGGCACACTTCCAACCGGGCATTGCAGCGATAAATTCCTGCACCGGTGAATCACCATCACCTTTGGCGACCTGAGGGTTACCACCTGAAAGGCGGATCGGTTTGGCTGATTTTGGAGTCCGTGAAACGGACTTCTTAGCAAGCTTTGTGATGGATGTTTTCTTGTTCACTTGGAACCTCCTCCAAAAAGTCGAGATAGCAGATGGCCCTTCCACATCAAGAGACCTGACAGGGCTACTACCGGCACATAGAGAAACTGAAAGTATGGGCGATACGGCTCCGTCTCGGTGGGCGGGCCATAGATGAAGCCAATGAGAGGGAGAGCGAAGAGGATGTGAATCCAACGTAGGATGGTACGTTTAGTGGTTGTTGTCATAAGGTGCTTCCCTGAAAGCGCGTAATTCCTATTGCATTGCCGAATGTATAGTATACGACAGTTCGTTAATATTGGTTTTTACGACTGGTCGGATATTACTTGCAAGTGAGGGGCAGACGTCAGGTTGTTCAGCGTATCCATAACAGTCGTTCCGAGACCGCATTTCTTCCGGACTTTGGGAGACTAAGACTTAAATAAATCCGCGGCGGGCGCCTTTGCCGTCAGGCTAGGCGGCTGTAGGCTCCGCCTTTTTCTTGGGCGCCTTCGGTTTGCGTTCCTCGAATTCGAAACCGACCTTGCCGGTCTTTTTGTCGAGCACGAGGAAAGCGTTGAAGGGGCGGCCTTTTTTCGAAATGAATTTCGTGAGGAGGTTCGTTTTGCCTTCGGCGCAGATTTTGCGGACGTCGTCCGGGCTGATCTCGCGCTGGAGGATCATTTTGCCCATGCGGAAAGCGCACTTTTTCTCCGGTCCGAGCCCGTGTTCGCACGCGTAGGCATTGCCGGCGTCGTAGATACCGCCCTTCTCGCAGACGGGACATGTTTCCACGATGAGTGTGGCGGCCTCTTTGTTGAATGGTTCGTTGTTGCGCACGCCACCGTCGCCGAAGTCAAAGGTGGTCTTCCATTCGGTGCCCTCGGAAAGCGCAAGTTTGGCTTCGAAGGGGCGGCCCATTTTGCTTTTGAAGCCTTTGAGCGGTCCGACGGACCCGGTGTCGAGGAGGGTGCGCACTTCTTCGGGTTCGAGTTCCCGGCTGCTCACCGTTTTCCAGACGACGAGTTTGCACTCCGCATTTTTGCAATCGTAGGCCTTGAAGGTTTCCTTGAATCCGGCGGTGCTGCCGCATTTGGGGCATTTCGCTTCGAGGTCTTTGAAATTGCCGCTCATCGAGTCGCTGTTCATGTGGCCCGCGGCGTCTTTGATCTTTTTGATCACGTTGGCCACGAGGTTGCGGATTTCCTCCATGAAGGCATCGCGCTGGAATTTCCCCGCTTCGATCTGCTTGAGCTTGTATTCCCACTCGCCGGTCAGTTCGGGCGAACTGAGGGCTTCGATTTTGATCTCGCGCAGGGCGGTGATGAGTTTGATGCCTTTGGCCGAGGCGGCGAGGTCGCGACCCTCGCGACGGATGTATTCCTGGGTGAGCAGGCCTTCGATGATGGCCGCGCGGGTGGCCGGAGTGCCCAATCCGCGTTCGCTCATGGCCTCGCGCAATTCTTCGTCGTCGACCAGTTTGCCGGCGCCCTCCATGGCGGAGAGTAGCGTGGCCTCGGTGTAGCGCGCGGGGGGCTTGGTCTGGAGTTCCTTGAGTTCGATCGACTTGGTGGCGGCCGTCTCGCCGTCCTTGACCGGAACCAGCGACTCGTCGTCCTCGCCGGCGGCCGATTTGCCGTAAACCTCAAGCCAGCCGGGCTCGCGGAGGATTTTGCCGTCCGTTTTGAAAGTTTCGCCCTCCACCGTGGTGATGCGTTTGGTCACCTCGTATTTGGCCGGCGGGAAAAAGACCGCGACGAAGCGCCGTGCGACAAGGTCGTAGAGCTTCATTTCGTATTCATCCAGTTTGTCCGGGCTCGCGCCCGTCGGGATGATGGCGTGGTGGTCGCTGACTTTGGCGTTGTTGAAAACGCGCGGGGTCATGGTGACCCATCCTTTGTCCAGCGCCTTGCGTGCGTGCGGGGCGAGGGAAGAATCGTCCATGCCGCCGAGGATCTTTTTCACCGCGGGCAGGTTGTCTTCCGGTAGGCACCGCGAGTCGGTGCGGGGGTAGGTGAGGACTTTGTGGCGCTCGTAGAGGGCTTGGGCGAGTTGCAGGGTGCGTTTGGCGCTGAAGCCGAAACGTCCGTTTGCTTCCCGTTGCAAAGTGGTCAGATCGTAAAGCAGCGGCGAGGCCTGCGTGGTCGGCTTGCGCTCTTCGGTGACCGTGCCGGTCTTGCCCTCGCACTTGGCTTTGATTTCTTCCGCCTTGGCGAGGTCCCAGAGGCGCTCGGCTTTGGCGTCCTCGTCGGCCGACTTCTTGAAGTTTTGGTCGAACCACTTGCCGGTGTAAGTGCCGGCGGCCACGCCGAATTCTCCGTGGAGTTCGAAGTAGGTGCGGGCTTGGAAACCGCGGATTTTTTCCTCGCGCTCCACGAGAATGGCGAGGGTCGGAGTCTGCACCCGGCCGACAGGGGTGACTTGGAAGCCGCCGAGCAGTTCCTTGTAGAATGCGGTCATGGCGCGCGAGCCATTGATGCCGACTAGCCAGTCGCTCTCGGACCGGCAGGTGGCCGCCTCGCTCAAGGGGATCATGTCCGCGTCGCTGCGCAGTTGGGCAAAGCCCGTCCGGATGGCATCGGACGTCATCGATTGCAGCCAGAGGCGCTTGATCGGCTTCTTGTTTTTGAAGTGCTGCACGACGTAGCGGAAAATGAGTTCGCCCTCGCGGCCGGCGTCGCAGGCATTGATGACTTCGGTCACATCGGCGCGGGCGAGCAGCTTTTTCAGGATGCGCAGTTGCTCTTGCGCCTTTTCGCGCGGGACGAGGTCGAAGTGGTCGGGCAGGACCGGCAGGTTTTCGAGGGACCATTTCCCGCGGACGACTTTGAAGCTGTCCGGTTCCTGGATTTCGAGGAGGTGGCCGACGGTATGCGAGATGACCATCTCATCACCCTCGTAGAAGCCTTTTTCCTTTTTGAATTTCCCGAGCGCCTTGGCGAGATCGCCGGCCACGCTGGGTTTTTCCGCTATGACGAGGGTTTTGGACATCTTTTCAGACGAGTTTGACGAAGCGTTTCCCGGGCAGCTGTTTGACCAGCCGCCGGATTTCGAGGGCGAGCAACGTGGAAGACACGACCGCGGCTGTCAACCCGCTTGTGGCGATAACAGAATCGAGGGGCATCTCTTCCGAGCCGATGGCATCGAGGATTTTTTGCTGTTCCGGGGTCAGATCGACGGCCGGTGCGGCCGCGGGCAGGTCCGGCCTTTCCCGGAAGACCAAGGGCAGGTCATCAAGGATGTCATCGACGGTGATGACAAGCTTGGCGCCCTGCTGGATGAGGCGGTTCGAACCGAGTGCGGCCGGGGCGTCGATGCGCCCGGGAACCGCGTAAAGCGTCCGCCCTTGCTCGGCGGCCATGTTGGCGCTGATCAGCGCTCCGCTATTTGCGCCTGCTTCGACCACGAGGACACCGAAGGACAGGCCGGTGACGATGCGGTTGCGGATGGGGAAAGTCTGGCGGTCGGGTTTGGTGTCGATCGGGAATTCGGAGATGACGGCGCCAGACGCAGCGATGCGGTCGGCCAATTCGGCATTCTCCGGCGGATACAATTCGCCGAGGCCCGAGCCGATGACGGCGATGGTGCGGCCTTTGGCCGCGAGGGCGCCTTGGTGCGCGGCGGTGTCGATGCCGCGGGCCAACCCGCTGGCCACGGTGAGTCCGGCGTAGGCCATCTGGAAGGAAAGTTTTTTGGCGGATTCGGTCGCGTAGTGGGAGCATTTGCGCGAACCGACCACGGCCACCGCGTTGCGGTCGCGTTCCGTGAGCTGACCGCGGACATAGAGCACAATGGGCGGATCGTGTATTTCGCGCAGGGCGGAAGGGTATTCTGCATCCTCGGCGGTGATGACGTGCGCTCCGAGGTCCGCCGCTTTTTTGAGTTCCGCGGTGGGGTCGGCAAATTCCTGCCAATGGGAAATGTTTTCGGCCAAGGCGCGGGGGACGCCGTCGATGGCGGCCAGTTGATCGGCGCGGGCGAGGAGGATTTTCTCGGCGGAGCCGAAGGCATCAAGCAAGCGGCGCAAGCGCACCGGTCCCATCTGCGGGATCATGTTCAGCGCGATGCAGGCCTCGAGGTGATTCATGGGCGGCCATGCTAAACCCGCGTGTCAAGACGGCCCTATGGATTTCAAATTTGAAACTTCAGATGAAGCCGCCCCTGCGTAGGATGGAGCCGTGAAAGCCCTGCTTCTCACCAACGAATACCCGCCGAACGTTTACGGCGGGGCCGGGGTCCATGTGGAATATCTGGCGCGGGCGCTGTCCGGCTTGATGGACATCGAGGTGCGCTGCTTCGGTCATCAGGAGGTCCGCGAGGGCAATCCCACGGTGCGCGGTTTCGGCGCCGACGAATCCGGTTTCGGTTGCCCGCCAAATTTGCGTTCTGTCTTCGCGGCAACGCAACGTGACAATGCCATGGCCGCGGCCGGGACGGATGCCGATCTCGTCCACGTGCACACGTGGTATACGCATCTCGGGGGAATTCTGCTCAAGCAGAACTACGGCCTCCCGCTGGTCCTTACCGTTCACTCCTTGGAGCCGCTGCGGCCGTGGAAACGCGAGCAGCTGGGCGGCGGCTACGACTTTTCCTGCTGGGTGGAAAAAACCGCAATCGAGATGGCCGACGCCGTCATTGCGGTTTCTGCATCGACCGAAGCGGACGTGTTGCGGCTCTTCGACGTCGATCCGGCGCGGGTGCATGTGATCCATAATGGGATCGATTTGGCCGAGTATGACGAGCGGCGCGACGAGGCGGTGCTCAGGCGTCACGGGATCGATCCCGATATTCCTTACGTTCTCTTTGTCGGCCGCATCACGCGACAAAAGGGGATTGTTCATTTGGTTCGCGCACTCCGGCATCTTGATCCGGGTTTTCAAATCGTGCTCTGTGCCGGCGCGCCCGACACGCCGGAGATCGCGCAGGAAATGAAGTCGGCGGTGGATGCGGCCAAGGCAGACCGGGCCGGTATCATCTGGATCGAGGAAATGCTGCCGAAAGACGAAATCATCGCGCTCTACTCCGGGGCCGAATTGTTTGTCTGCCCCTCGATTTACGAACCGTTCGGCATCATCAATCTCGAGGCGATGGCCTGCGGCACACCGGTCGTGGCCAGCGCGGTCGGCGGCATTCCCGAGGTGGTGGTGCACGGGGAGACCGGGTTGCTGGTGCCGGTCGAGCAAATGACAGAGGCGCCTTTCGAGCCGGTCGATGCGGACAAGTTCGCCCGGGAACTGGCGGCGGCGATCAATGAGCTGATGCGCGACGAGCCGCGCCGCCGGAAAATGGCCGACGCCGCCCGTCGCCGGGTCGAAGAACATTTCAGTTGGTCCACCATCGCAAAAAAGACAGCCGATCTCTACGACGAAGCATGCGCTGGCGGAGAAAACGGGGCACCTTGACAATTGCCCATATACCCATACTATAACCCATATGAAAACAACCCTTGAGCTGCCAGACGAGCTCTTGGCCGAGGCAAAGGCCGTGGCGCTTAAGAGAAAGACCACTTTGCGCTCTATGTTTGAGCATGCCCTGCGCCGTGAGATCGGTTCATCCGATGGCGCCGCGAGTCTTTCGCCTCATTATAGGATCGGCCCCAGCGGGATTCCGCTGATCAACCACACCGGAAACGCAGTTGTCACCAGCGCCTTGGTGCGTGAGTTGCTCGAGGAGGAGTAGGTGACTGTGGCCTTTCTGCTCGATGTCAATGTGCTGATCGCGCTGACCGACTCCCTGCACGAGCATCACCGCCGTGCGACGGATTGGTTCGAGTCCGACCCGCACCGTCCTTGGGCAACTTGCCCACTCACCGAGAACGGCTTCGTTCGGATTCTCGGGCATCACAAGTATCCCAATTTTGCCGGTGACACTTCCGCCGCACGCGAAGTGCTGGAAAAGCTCTGCCTGTTGCCGGGTCATCAGTTTTGGCCAGACGATTTGTCGCTTCGCGACCGCGCCAAATTCCGGGACTTGCCTGCCTCGCAGCATCTCACGGATCGCTACCTGCTTGGCTTGGCGGTTGCGCGCAAAGGATCGCTGGTCACCCTGGATCAAAACGTCGATGATTCCGTTGTTCCTGGCGGTGACCGTGCGCTCTTGTTGATTTCCTGATCGGCATACGATGAAAACCTTCTCTGCTCAGTGCGTTCTTGCCGCCCGCGCCACCTTGGGCGAGGGGGCTTGCTGGTTTGCCGATGAGCAACGGCTTTACTGGGTCGATATCCTCAAATGCGAAGTGCACCGCTTCGATCCGTCCACCGGCACTGATGAAGTGCGCAAGACGCCGTGTCATGTCTCGCTGGTTCAACCGACAACGCGGGGCGATCTCGTCCTCGGGACGCGCGACGGCATTGCGCGGATGGATTTTGACAGCGGCAAGTTCGTGCTGCTCTGCGATCCGGAGGATGACATCCCCGGCAATCGCTTCAACGACGGCAAACCGGATGCGCGAGGACGTTTGTTCGCCGGCACGATCGCTTATGATGGATCGGACAAAAAAGCCGCGCTTTGGCGGATCGAGCCGGATCTGACGTTCACCAAGCTCATTAATCAAGTCGGCAACTCAAACGGCCTCGGCTGGTCGCCGGACGAAAAGACATTTTATTGGACCGACACCAAAACCGGCTGTGTCTTTGCCTTCGACTATGATGCGACGACCGGTGACATCGCCCACCGGCGTGTGGTGGTGGAGGTCGACAAATCGATCGGGCGTCCCGATGGTCTGACGGTCGATGCCGAGGGCTTTCTTTGGACCGCACTGTGGGCCGGTCATGCTGTGGCGCGATGGAATCCGGCCAGCGGCGAGATGGTGGGCAAGGTCGAATGTCCTGCCGCGAACGTGACCTGCCCGGCTTTCGGGGGTCCGAATCTCGATGTCCTCTATTTCACCACCGCGCAGAAAGGGCGCGATGATGCGGAGGCCAGCCCCGAGCCGGAGGCAGGGAATCTGTTCGCCGCGAAGGTCGGGGTGAGGGGATTACCCGGATTTGCCTTCGCGGGTTGAGAGACGATTTGTAGCGGCGGTCTATGACCGTCGGAACCTGCTGAGGCAAAAAGCACCGACGGTCATAGACCGCCGCTACAGGATCAATCGGCTTGTGCTTCGCCGGTCATGGGGACGAAGCGGACGGGGAGAACGGACTGTTGTTCGATTTTGTCTCCTGTTTTGCGCAGAAGGACGAGTTCCTGGTTCATGCCGCTGCCGACGGGGATGATCATGCGTCCGCCGTCGCGGAGTTGCTCGACGAGGGGTGCGGGAATTTTGTCCGGCGCGCAGGTGACGATGATGGCATCGAACGGTGCGTGCTCCGGCCAGCCGCGGTAACCATCGCCGTGGAGGACGTGTGCGTTTTTGTATCCGAGCCGCTGCAGAGTCTGCCCGGACATCTCGGCGAGAGGCTCGACGATCTCAATGGTGTAAACGTCGGCGCCTATCTCGGCGAGGACGGCTGCCTGATAGCCGGAGCCGGAGCCGATCTCCAAAATCTTTTCGCCGGGTTGCGGGCGGATGGCTTCGGTCATGAACGCGACCACGTAGGGCTGCGAGATGGTTTGGCCGTGCCCGATGGGCAGAGGGTAGTCCGCGTAGGCTTCGCTGCGCAGGCGCATGGGGAGAAATTCATGACGCGGGACCGTGCGCATGGCCGCAAGCGTGGCTGCATCGCTGATGCCGCGGGCTGCGATCTGTTGCGCGACCATGGCGTTTCGTTGCGCGGCGAGGTCGGCGTTGGGAGACGGGGGCTTGGCGTCGGTGCAGGCAGCGAGAAGGAGGAAAGCGAGGAGAAAGAAACGACCGGCGCCGCTACAGGTGGGCCAGGTGCGGAGGGACTTCGATGGGGCTATTCTGGTCGTCGTCGGCATGCGTGGCATTTTCGTGCCAGGCACGGATCTCTGCAAGTTCGTCCAAGGATTCGACCGCACCGAAGCGTCGGCGGAGTTCCCGGCTGGAGTGGAGTCCGCGTGAGTAAGCCATGAGCCGCGATCGCATGGCGTGCATGCCTTTTTCCGTTTTGCGCCAACGTTGCAATTCCTGCCGGCAATGGTCCTCGATGAGGTCCCAGCGGTCGGCGAGAGTCGGTGCGGGGGGTGCGTTTAGACCATGGAATGCGGCGGCGATTTCCTGGAAGATCCACGGACTGCTCATGGCGGCGCGTCCGACCATCAATCCGGAGACAGGGGCGTGGCGCCAACGCTGCAGCGCGACTTCCGCCGAGTTGATGTCACCGTTGCCGACCACGGGAATCTGCACGGCTTCGGCCACCGCGGCGATCACCTCCCAGTCGGCTTCGCCCGAGTAGCCTTGGGCGCGGGTGCGTCCATGCACGGTGAGTCTCTTGATGCCCGCGTCTTCAAGATGGCGTGCGTTGTCCACGGCATTGACCGATTGGGCATCCCACCCAGTGCGGATTTTCGCGGTGACTGGAAGCGGTGCGACAGCGCGGACCACAGCCGAGGCGATGGAGGCGAGGAGAGCGCCGTCGCGCAGGAGGGCAGAGCCGCCGTTTTTGCAGACCACTTTGTTGACCGGGCAGCCGAAGTTGATGTCGATGAAGTCTGGTTGCTTCCAGTCGACGACGGCCTGCGCGCCGCGGGCGAGTTGTTCGGGGTCTCCGCCGAAAAGCTGGACCCCGAGCGGGCGCTCCTCCACTTGGAAGTCGACGTAATGCTCCGTCCGCTCGTTGCGGTGCATGATTCCCTCGGCTGAGACAAATTCGGTGGTGAGGACGTCGGCTCCGCGTGCTTTGCAGATGCGGCGGAAGACGGAGTTGGTCACCCCGGCCATGGGCGCGAGGTAAAGCGGCGGACGTTCCGGACGGCGGGTGAAGCCGGTGGTGTCCGTTTGTTCCATGGGAACGACCGGCGCCGGGGACGGCGCCGCTACAGGGTTCAGGCGGCTTCGCCGAGTTGCATTCCGAGCAGGGCGGATACTTCGGCTTGCACCTCGGGCACCTGGGAAAGGCTGAGCCGCGGGTTGGGAATGAGAAAAGTTTCACCCGTGCCGGCGCGTTCGTAAACGAGGACATCCGGGTCGGCGCTCTCCATCGGTTTGAGGAGACGTTTGCGTTCGAGCATGAGGGCGAGAATGTAGCGCGCATTCGCGGTCGCTGCGGAATTGTCTTCGATCAGTTTGCGCAGGATGCTTTCGGCGTCCTGCTTGGCCAGCGGCTCCGGCGGGGGCGGGGGCGGCATTTCGAACTTCGATCTCCAGAAAGAGAAAGGGCGAGGTTCGGCGGGCAGATTGGCCCAAGCTTCTTCGGTCACGTCCTCGCGGCGGAAGCCATCCGCATCGCGATAAAGCGCGGTATAAAAAAATTCACCCTCGGCGAACGGGTGTTGTGTGGCGGTGCAGGCTTCGGAGCGTTTGCGGATATCCCAGTCTTGGTTCATGGCGTGGTCAGGAAAGGATGTTGGGCACTTCGCGATTGGTCGAGCGCATCCATAGCATGAGAAGGCCGATAGCGCCAAAAAGAACGAGAGGCCCCCACGCCGCGAGGATGGGATCGATACGCGCGCCCTTGCCGAGAGCGAGGAAGACGCTGCTGGCCAGAACAAGGAGAAAGAAAAGCAGGATGGCCACGGTGATGCTGCCCATCAGACCTCGCCGGGAATAAATGATGCCGAGCGGCGCTGCGATGAGCACCGCAAGGAAACAGCCCCAGGGCAAAGCCCAGCGGTAGGCCAGTTGCGTGCGATAGACAGCGAGGCGGTTGTCGGCGAAGTGCGCATTGTTGGCCAAATATTCCCGCAACTCGGGGACGGAGAGAAAATTCGCGTCGAGAACTGAGCTGCTGATCCGCCAAGGAGTTTCGGAAAAATTACGCAGCCGCAAAATCTCGAACCACCGCTGCTCCTTCACGTCGCCGAGCGGCGTAAAGTCGACGACTTTGCCTTTTTCCAAACGCCACGTTTTCGTCGCGTGGTCGTATTCGGCTTTTTGCGCGTAGTAATTGCGCTGCAGCCGGCCGGTCTCGTCCTCCTGGATGATCATGACCGAGGTCAGCCTCTCGAGCGAAGGATTGAGGCGGCCGATGTGCCAGAATCGGCGGTCTTCGTTGTTGCGGAAGAGGTGCCCGCGGATGGCCTGCTTGTCGGGATCATTGGTGCTGGCGACTTCCTGGAGGACATCTTTTTTCACCGCGCCGGCGTGGGGTGCAGCGGAGTAGTTCAGCGCGGTGGCGAATGCCGTCAGGAAAAGACCGAGGAGGAGTAACGGGGCGAGGAGTCGGAGCACGCTGCGTCCGGCCCCGAGCATGGAGATCAGTTCGTTGCGCCGCGACATTTGGGTGAAGGTGTAAAGAATGGCCAGGAGCAATCCGACCGGGATGCTCATCAGGATGATCTCCGGCACGCGCATGAGGTAAAATTCCGCCACGCGCAAAAGCGGGGCTTTGTTCTCGAGGAAAGTCGGTGCATTCTCACTGAGGTCGAAAACCAGCCAGATGGAAACGAATCCCAACACGCAATAAAGGAACGGCTGGAGCACGCGAATGAGGATATATCGATCGAGAATTTGCATCGTGAAGCCGCCCTGCCGGGCGCTGCGAAACGAGATTATCCGGCACGCGCGGCGGGGCATCAATCTGTTTAACCGGCCGGAGGGCGGGCCATGATTTCGCTGGTACCCGAGGGCGGGGCCAAAGCCGGTCCGTCGATGCGCATGGAAGAGGTCTTCGCGCCGGGGGGACTGCTCTCGGCGGCGAACAACTATGAATTCCGTCCGCAGCAGTTGCTCATGGCGCAGCGCGTGGCGGCGACGATCAACCGCGGCGGTCACCTTGTAGCCGAAGCGGGCACGGGCACGGGGAAATCGCTCGCCTATCTGGTGCCCTCCGTCCTCGCGGCGAAAGAGGAGGGCCGCAAAGCGGTCATTTCCACGCACACCATCAATCTGCAGGAGCAATTGCTCTACAAAGACCTCCCGCTCGTCGCGAAATTGCTGCCGGTGGAATTCGACGCCGCATTGCTCAAGGGCCGGCATAATTATTTGTGTCCGCGCCGTCTCCGCAAAGCGCTGGAAAACCGCGCCGAACTTTTCACCGCCACCGAAACCGTCGAACTCGAGCGCATCCTCGATTGGAGTCGTCGCACGCGAGACGGATCGCTGGCCGATCTCGATCCATTGCCGGACCCCGCGGTCTGGAATCTGGTTTGCAGCGAGGCGGGTATCTGCACCCAGCGCACCTGCGGCGGCGATGGCCCGCGTTGCTTTTACCAACAGGCGCGGCGGCGGATCGACGCGGCCGACATTGTGGTCCTCAATCACAGTTTGCTCTTCATCCTCCTAGGCGGACGCGATCCGCTCTCGGAAGACGGTCCGGGTTACCTCTACCCGAACGATTTCCTCGTCATCGACGAGGCGCACACGATCGAAGGTGTCGCGGCGAAACATCTCGGAGTGCGTCTGTCGCAATACGAATTGCGCTATCTGCTGCAAAGGCTCTGGCACCCGCGCACGAAGAAAGGGATCTTCACTGCCTTGAAATCGAAACCAGGCGCCGCCGTGGTGGCCTCCGCGATCGATGAGGGCGAACGCTTTTTTGCCGCGCTGACCAATGCCTGCAATTTCACCAAGGGCCGCGAGGTGCGGGTGCGCGCCGAGGTGGAACTGCCTGTCGAGGTCATCCGCCGCTTGCAAGAGGTGCGCCACATGTTGAAACAGGCCTCCGCGGATGCCGGGGAAGACATGAGGGCCGAGGCGGCGGAGGTTTCGCAGCGTTTGCAGGCTTTTGTCGAGGGTGTGCCGGTGTTCGCCGAGCAGCAAGCGGACGATAGTGTTTACTGGGCTTCGCTGACCGGACGCCGCGACCAGTTCACCACCGCGCATGTCACGCCCGTCGATTTGGCCGGCGAACTACGGCAGCTTTTGTTCCGCGAGGAAACCACGGCGGTGCTGACCAGCGCCACGCTTTCCGTCGGGCGTCCCGATCTTCTTTATTTCCGCGAGCGGGTCGGCGCGGAGGATGCCGAGGCCGTGCAAATCGGGAGTCCTTTCGATTACGCGCGGCAAATGAAGATCCACATCGTGCGCAGCATGCCCGACCCGCGGGCCGACGGATACGAGGCGGAATTGGAAAAGTGGATCAAGCACTTCACGACCGAGACAGCCGGGCATGCTTTCGTGCTCTTCACCAACGCGCGATTGATGCGCAATTTGGCCGATAAAGTGCGCGGTTTCTTCGAGGACAAAGGCTGGCCGCTGCTTGTGCAGGGGGCGGACCGCTCGCGGCACAAGATGGTCGAGGATTTTCGCGACGAGGCGAATTCCGTTCTCTTCGGTCTCGACAGCTTTTGGAGTGGCGTCGACGTGCCCGGCGAGGCGCTGCGCAACGTGATCATCACGCGCCTCCCGTTTGCCGTGCCGGATCATCCGCTCATTGAGGCCAGGCTCGAACAAATCGAGGCACGGGGCGGCGACCCGTTCTCCGAATACTCGCTGCCAGAGGCCATCCTCAAACTGCGTCAGGGCGTTGGCCGGCTGATCCGGACGGCGACCGACGAGGGGATCATCGTCATCCTCGACAATCGCGTTGTAACCAAAGCCTACGGCCGTGCCTTCCTGCGGGCCTTGCCGGAATGTCCGGTGGAAGTCATGCCCTGACCCACGTGCGCACCATGCCGACGCTTCCTCGTCTCATTCTTGCGGCGGTCGCCCTCGCCGCAGGGATTGGTCCTTGGTGGGCGGCTCACGAGCACGGCGCCAAATCTTTTCCGGGTTTCATTGTGCAAAGCCATACGGATGGTGCGCCGCCATTGTTCCGCACGGAGACGATCAATGCAGGCAGTCCGCATGCCAAGTCTCACTCGGCAACTCTTGCGGAGTTGCCCGATGGAACGTTGGCTGCCGCCTGGTATGCGGGCAGCGGAGAGGGGACGTCCGATGTTGCCATCTACCTGGCGAAGCGGAGCGCAGGCGGAGCATGGGAGCAATCGGAGGCAATCTTCACGCGTCAACGCGTCATGTCCGACCTGCGTCGCAACGTTGTTTCCCTGGGCAATCCGCTGTTGCTCGCCGATGACACCGCGCGTCTCGGGTTGCTTTTTGTTTCCATCGCCGCGGGACGCTGGTCCGGGAGTTCAATCAATCTGGCTTGGTCGGAAGACAACGGAAGCACGTGGGGTCCGGCCCGCAAGATCACGATGAATCCTCTGGCAAACCTCAGTTCCCTGCCACGCAATCCGCCCGCGCCGCTCGTTGGCGGCGGCTGGGCTGTTCCGGTCTACGAGGAGTTTCTCGGAAAATTTCCCGAGACTCTCTGGCTGCAACCACGGGGGAGCGACTGGTCCGCGGCGGTGTCACGGATCGAGGGCGGCGTTTATATCCTGCAATCGTCCTTGGTTCCGCTCTCGGAGCGCCGTGTCGCGTCCTTTTTCCGTGATTTTCGGCCTGCGCGTTGGATGTCGGCATCTTGGTCGGAAGATGCGGGGCGCACGTGGACGAAACCGGTGACAACAGAGCTCTACAATCGGGATTCCGGTCAATGCGTTATCCGTCTTTCCGACGGGACATTGCTGTGTGCTTTCAACGATGTGTCGCCCGGCAAGCGGGAGAATCTGCGTTTGGCTTTCTCGAAGGACGAGGGGCGCACGTGGCAGACGGTAGCCACGATTGCCGAAGAGCCAGGGAGTGAATTTTCTTACCCATACATGATACGCGGCCGCGATGGCGCGATCCGCATGGTCTATTCGGCGAGACAGACGCAGATTATCTTCGCGGAGTTCAACGAAGCGTGGCTGCAGCAACAAACGGAGGTCGCGCCATGACAACAGCCGTCGCCATCTGGACTTTCCTGGTTCCTCTCCTCTTGCTCTGGTGGATCTTTCAACGCGCTGCGGGTCTGAAAGGGGGGCTCGCCACGATTGTGGCCGGAGTGGCTGCTTTCGGTGCTGTTTTGTTTCCGTGGTTCGGGCATTCCCTGCCGCATTGGTCCGCGAGCCTCAGTGGGAATTTCAGCGTGATCATGGCCGTGCTTCTGCTTGTTGGCATCATCAGCAGGGCCGGCGGTTGCGGTTTCTTCCGCGCAGGTGACTGGAAAGCCGCTTGGATCTTCGGTGCGGTTGCTTCTCTGCTGCTCTATCCGAGCGCGCTTGGTCTGGGTCCGCAGAACTTTGACTCCTACGCCCTTGGTTGGCCATGGTTGTTTCGGGGGCAGTCGCTCGTGCTCTTCGGCGGGGCCGGACTGACTGCGGCACTTCTCATCTGGTGCGGCAACCGCTTCGGGTATGTCCTTCTGCTCGCTTTGCTCGCCTACGCGACCGGCTTCCAAGAGTCGGAAAATTTGTGGGACTACCTCCTCGACCCGGTTTACGGCGCCGTCTCGCTGCTCGTCGTGCTATGGAGTGCGATCCGTCGCGTTAGTCGGTGAGTTCGATGATGAGGTCTTGTTGGAAAAGCTGACCGGTGATGTTGCCGCGCAGCATGTCCTGCGACTGCTTGCCGGTGAAGCGATCAACGAGATTCAGGCGGGAGCCGAGGATCTTCAGCCCGGGAAATCCGGCAATCGCGGTGGCCGATGCCGGAACGCCGAGGAGGAAGAGCCGGTGCTCTTTGCGCATGTCCCCGAGTTTGGCCGGAGGTTCGACGCGCACGGTCTGAACGTCCGCACCGGGGAGCAGGAAACGGTAAACCTCGTCATGTGCACCGTAAACCGTGGGCAGAACCACCGTGCGACCCTGCACGGCATCGATCGTTTCGCGCGAAAACGCGCCGCGCGGGCCGTCGAAGGGCGCGCTGAAAAGCGCATAGGCCAAGTAGACCAGAATCACGGAAGGGGCGGCAAAGAGCCTGGTCCAGTCGGAACTCAGAAGGCCGGTCAAAGCGATGCCGACCATGGCGGCCAGCGCGGGTGCGAAATACCAAGGGTAAAGCGGTCCCTCGGCCAGTTCCCCCGTGAGGACGATGCCGCCGAGCAGAAGGACGGCGGGAATCGCCGCGCAAGCCAGCAAGGTGATGGCGAGGAGCCAGCGCGGAATTTTCTCCCATTGCAAAGCGGCCAGCACTGCGAGCGCGGGCATGGCCGGCAGTAGGTAGCGTTCGTCGCGCTGTTGCGGGAAGGCGAAGACCACCATTTGGGTGATGACCCAGATCCAGAGTAGTTTCTCGGGATCGGAGAGCAACTTGCGTCCGCGGAAAGCGATGACGGCCAAAGCAACGACGGCGGGCGCGAGCAAGCCGGCATTGAATGGATATCCGAAGAGAATCCGCCAAATGCTGTAGTTGCCAGCCACCATATTGAAGAAGTAGTTGCCGCGCTTCGGGTCGAACTTGCCTGCGTTCTCCTTGAGCACGAAGTCCTGCAGGATGAGTTGCGGGTGCGGGTCGAGCCAGAACCAGAGGCTGAATACTCCGATTGCGACAAGACCGAGCAACGCGATCTTCGGGGCTTCGGTTCGCAGCCAGCCAGACGCGCGGTAGCTGTGCTGGTGCAAAGTCCACCACGTGAGTCCGGCACAGAAAGGAATGACGAGCGCGAAGGACTTGTAGAGCAGACCAACTCCGACCATCAGGCCGAAGGCCATGGCAAGCGGCCAAGTGAGGCGTCCCGTGTCGTCGCGCTGTGCACCGCACGATCCGCCCAACAGCAGGATGGCGAAAGGCAGAAAGAACCAGAAGGTTTCGGGAGCGGAAGTGAGGACAACGCGGCCGTAGCGGTAGGTGCTGAAAAACGCGAGGAAGACGAGCGCGGCGAGCAGTCCGGTGCCGATGTTTCCCGACAAGCGCCGCGCAACAAGAAGCACCAACGCCGCGGTGGCCAGGGTGTAGAGGGCGACCGGGAGGCGCAGTCTCCAAAGCTCCCAGTGTTCTCCCCAGTCGGTCATGACGATGCCCTGCCAGAAAAGCGCGGGCGGCTTGGTGTTGCGCTCCGCCTCGTTGAGGTTCTTCAGTGGAAGCCACTCGCCGCCCTCGGCGGTCATGCGCGTGATTTGCCAGTAAAGATGTTCGTCCGGGTTGGTCGCCGCGTGCTCGCTGCCGAGGTTGTGGAGGTAGACAAAGACCCCGAGGGCCAGAGCCAGCCAACCGAGCATGATTTTCGGGTTCCCACTCATGGTGTGGCGGGGATCACCTCGACGAGGAGGTCCTTTTTGAAAAGGTTGCGCGAAACATTGCCGCCCAGCATGTCCATCGTCTCCTTGTTGTTGAAACGGTCAATGAGCTGCAAGCGCGTGCCGACGATACGCAGATCGCGCGAGTTTTCCACCGTCATGTCGCGCAGCGGCAGGGTGATGATGAAAGTAGTGTTCTCCGACCTGAGGCGGGCGAGGTCGTAGTCGTTGACGTGGTAAGGCGGGAGTTCCGCTTCCGGTAGCATGAAGCGGTAGATTTCCTCCCGGGCATTGAAGTTGATCGGCGCAGCGATGGCTTTTCCGCACGCGAAGTCCGAAGACGCCCGGTTGAACTCACCGCGCGGTCCGTCGAAGGGAATCAGGAACGCCGCATAGCAAAGATAGAGCAGGAAAATTGCGGGCACGGCGAACTGGTGCGTCAGGCAGCGGCGAGCCATTCCGAGAACGGCAAAGGCGATCACCGCTGCGATGAACAGCCAGTAAAACCATGGGTAGAGCGTTCCAGCACCCGCGTCGTTGGTCAGCAGAATGGCGCCGAGGCCCATACCCAGCGCAATGACGGCGACCGCCAGCAGGGTGATGGACAGAATCCACCTCGGGATTCGCGACCATTGCAAAGCGAGCAACACCGCGAGGGCCGGCATGGCGGGCAGCAGGTAGCGTTCGTCGCGCTGGTTGGGGAGGGTGAAGACAGCAAAAACGGTGATGAGCCAGATCCAGAGAAGTTTTTCGTCATTGGTCAGATCCCGGCGGCGCAGCCATGTCATGACAAACAGCGCGATGACGGCCGGCGCGAGCAGTCCGGCGTTGAGCGGGTACGAAATCACGTTGCGCCACACGCTCGATTCGCCCCAGAGAAGATTGATCAGATAGTTGCCTCCGCCGGTGTCGAACTTGCCGACGTTTTCCTTGAGAACAAAGTCCTGCAGCAGGAGCTGACGCTGCGGGTCGAGCCAATACCAAAGACTGAAGGTGGCGAGGGCGATCAAACTGACGATGGCAATTTTTGCCGCATCCGCGCGCAGCCATTCGCCGAGGCGATAGCCGCGTCCGTGCAAGGTCCACCAGGCGAGCCCGATCGCGCCCGGAAGCACGAGAGCGAAGGACTTGTAGAGCAGCGCCGCGCCGATCATCAGTCCGAAAGCCAAAACCGCGCCCCAGCAGATGCCGGTCTTGTCGCGCGGTTGCAGCAAGAGCACGCAAAACGGCAGGAAGAGCCAGAAAGTTTCCGGGGCCGAGGTGAGAAAAACGCGCCCGTAGCGGTAAGTTCCAAAGAACGCGAGGTAGACGAGCGCGGCGAGCAGTCCGGCCGAAGTGTTCGACGAAATTTTGCGTGTGATGAGAAAAACCATCAACGCTGTGGCCAAAGTGTAGAGGACGCTGGGCCAGCGTAGGTTCCAAAGAGACCAGTGTTGCGCCCATCCCGTGCTGACCAATCCCTGCCAGAAAAGTCCAGGTGGCTTGGTATTGCGGTGCCGCTCGATCATGGTCTGCAGCGGCAGCCAGTGACCGGATTCCGCTGTGGCATAGGTCATTTGCGCATAGAGCAATTCATCGCCATTGGTCGCGGCATGGTCGCTGCCGAGGGCCGCGAAATAGGCGGCCAAGGCGAGGATGATGCAAAGAAGGGCGGTCAGTCCGGTATAGCGGACGGCGTCGGGCGACATCGGGGAAGAATAGGGGACTAATCGGGGGATTGTCAGCAAGCGACGATCCGGCCATCAATGGCGGGTGCATTATTTGATCGTCCTCGGCCTTATGCTCGTTGCCGGTTGCTCGCCGCAACCGCGGGCCGATCTCGTCTTTCTCAACGGTGCCGAGCCCGAGACGCTTGATCCGGCACTGATCACCGGACAACCGGAGGGGCGCGTGGCCAATGCCATTTTCGAAGGCCTCCTCACCTTCGATGAGCACGGAAAACCGCAGCCCGGTATGGCGGAAAGTTGGTCCGTCTCCGAGGATGGTCTGGTTTACACTTTTGCTCTCCGCGAAGGACTGACTTGGAGCGACGGCAAGCCGTTGACCGCGCAGGATTTTGTCGGATCGTGGCGGCGCACACTCGATCCGGCCACCGCTTCGGAATACGCCTACCAACTGCACTACATCAAGAACGCGAAGGCCTTCAACGAGGGTGCGATCACTGATTTTGCGGAGGTCGGAATTTCCGCGCCAGATGACCGCACGTTGCGGGTCGAACTGGAGAATCCCACGCCCTTCTTTCTGGATTTGTGCTCTTTCGTGACCCTGCTTCCGGTGCCTTTGCATTCCATCGAGAAGCACGGTGACAACTGGATCAAACCGGGAAACTTGGTCAGCAATGGCGCCTACGTGCTCGAGTCATGGCGACTCAATGATCGCATCCGGCTGCGCAAAAATCCGCGTTATTGGAATGCGGACAACGTTGCCATGGAAACTATCGAGGTGATTCCGGTGAGCAAGGCGAACACGGCCTTCAATCTCTACGCGAGCGGTCAGGCCGATCTGATGATGGACAAGGGCCTGGTTCCGCCTGCGCTTCTTTCCGAAATCAAAAAACGCGACGACTTCCACGCCGCTCCCTTTCTCGGCACCTACTTCCTGCGCTACAACTGCACCAAGGGGCCGTTCGCTGATCCGCGGGTGCGCCGCGCCTTCAGTCTGGTCATCGACAAGCAATCCATCGTCGACCGCATCACGCGGGCCGGGGAGTTGCCGGCCGATAGCTTTGTGCCGCCGGGCGCGGGCGGCTACGAACCGTTCGGGGAGTGTGGTGGACGCAATGTGGAGGAGGCGCAGCGGCTTCTGGCCGAGGCGGGATTTCCCGAAGGGAGTGGCTTTCCCATGGTGAATTATCTCTACAGCGAGGGCGAATTGAACGAGGCCATCGCGGTTGAACTGCAGAGTATGTGGCGCCAACTGCTGGGGGTGAACGTGCAACTGCTGCGTCAGGAATGGAAGGTCTACCTCAATTCGATGAGCCGGCTTGATTATGACATCGCACGGTCCAGCTGGGTCGGCGACTATCCGGATCCGAATACCTTTCTCGACATGTTTGTCACGGGCGGCGGCAACAACCGCACAGGTTGGAGCGATCCGCGTTACGACAAACTGATCGCCGATGCCGCGGCGGAGACCGATGCGGAGAAGCGGTATGAAATCCTGCGCGAGGCGGAAGAGCTGCTGGTCTGCGAGCAGATGCCGGTGTGTCCGCTCTATTTCTACGTTGGCATCCAACTCTACGACGCGGAGAAGCTCGGCGGGATTGCCGGTAATGTCCTCGACGAGCATCCGCTCAAGGCGATGTTTTGGCGAGACAAGGGCAAGTAGCGGGCTGCTCGTTCCTACCTACGGAAATCGCGCCGGGACGGCGCGATCCACCACCTCGATCCGCCTTCAGACCGCCTGGTCCAAGGCGCGTCGCATGACTTCCAACGGGGCGGGGCGGTTGAGCCAGATTTCGAGAGCGAGGGCGCCCTGGTGGAGGAGGAGGGAGAGGCCGTTGCTTGTGCGGGCGCCGGCGTTTTGTGCGTCCTCGAGCAACCGCGTCACCGCGGGGCGGTAGACCATGTCGTAGACCATGAGGTCGGGCGTCAGAAGGGAGGCGGGGATAAGGCGGGGGTCGGTGCGTTTCATGCCGAGGGAGGTCGCATTGATGACGAGATCAATGCGGGCCAATTGCTCGCGCAGGTCGGATTCCTCGAGCGGAATGACCGTGACGGGATCTTCCGGGCCTTCGAGCCGGTCGCTGTGGAGGAGTTGCTTGGCGCGCTGGGCGATGTCATGCGCTTTGCCTTCCGTGCGGTTGACCAAGACAAGGCGCGGACATTTTTCGAGCGCACATTGCAGCGCGGCGGCGGAACCCGCGCCGCCGCCGGCGCCGAGGATCATGACGCGGAGGTCGCGGAGGTCGAAGGAGAACACTTCGCGGATGGCACGGACGAGTCCCGGACCGTCGGTGTTGAAGCCGACGATGCGCGAGCCGTCGAAGAGGAGGGTGTTGACCGCGCCGAGTTGGCGGGCGGTGTCGTCGAGTTCGGTGCAGAGTGTGAGGGCTTCGAACTTGTGGGGGATGGTGAGGTTGAGTCCGACGAATTCGGCGCGGCGGGCGAGGTCGACGGCCTCGGCGAGGTGCTCGGGAGAGCATTCAATTTTGGCGTAGCGGAGGTCGGCGCCGAGGGACTCAAGCGCCGCGTTGTGCATGGCGGGGGAAAGGGAGTGCTCCACGGGGGAACCAAGGACGGCGAGGCGAACTTCGGGCGGAATGGGGCCGCGGCCTTCGGCGCGGGCGCGGAGGTCGTCCAAGGTGAAGGTCGTTGTTTGTAGGTCGGGCATTTTTGGGTCCGACGGTCATAGACCGCCGCTACAAAAGCGGGAGGAGATCAGGCGGCAAACTTTTCGCGGGTGCGGGCGAAGCGGGCAAGCACGCGGTCGCGGCCGAGAAGTTCGAGCAAGTGGTAGAGGCTGGGTCCGACGCTGCGGCCGGTGGCGGCGACTCTTGCGGGATGAACGAGTGCGGCGGTCTTTATACCGAGGGTTTGCGCGAGGTCTTTGAATGCGGACTCGATGCTTTCGGCGGTCCAAGGTTCCACGCGGGTGAGGCGGTCGCCGAGGACGTGGAGGCGTTCGAGGGCGCCGTCGGCGCGGAGAGCTTTGTCGACCGAGGCCTCGTCATAAGCGTAATCGTCATTGAAGAAGAATTCGATCCAGCCGGGGACGTCGGTGAGGTGCTTGACCTTTTCTTTGACCAGCGCGAGGGCGGGGAGGAGGGCTTCGCGGGTGCCGTAGTTGATGCCGGCACGCTCGATGAAGGGGAGACTCAGGTCGGCAAAGCGCTCGAGGGGCATTTGGATGAGGTATTGGCCATTCATCCAGAAACATTTGTCGAGGTCGAAGCCGGCGCTGCGCCGGTTGATGTTTTTCAGTTCGAAGAGTTTGACGATCTCCTCGATGGGGAGGATTTCGCGGTTGTCCTTCGGCGACCAACCGAGGAGACAAAGGTAATTGCGCACCGCCTCGGGCGTGTAGCCCTGCGCGATGTAATCCTGCACACTGGCGCCCTTGTCGCGCTTGCTCATCTTCGAGCCGTCCGGATTGAGGATGAGCGGGATGTGGGCGAACCGCGGCGGTTCGACTCCGAAGGCTTTGTAGAGTTCGATGTGCTTCGGGGTGTTGGAAAGATGGTCTTCACCGCGGATGACATCGGTGATCTTCATCTCGATATCGTCGACCACATTGACGAAGTGGAAGATCCACGAGCCATCCGGACGGCGCACGGTCATGTCGGGGTGAGTCCCGGGATTCGAGAGATCGAAAACGATGGAGCCGCAGACTTCGTCATGGACGGTGACGCTTTCGCGCGGGGAGCGGAAACGCAGCGCGCCGGCATCCTCGTAAATCATGCCCTTGTCTTGCAGGATTTTCAGGTAGCGTTCGTAAACCGGTCCGCGTTCGCTCTGGTAGTAAGGCCCGTAATCGCCGCCCTTTTGCGCGCCCTCATCCCAGTCGAGTCCGAGCCAGCGCAGCCCGTCATAAATTCCGCGCACGGCCTCGTCGTTGTGGCGCTCGCGATCGGTGTCTTCGATGCGCAGAACAAAAGTTCCTCCGGTGTGGCGGGCGTGCAGCCAGTTGAATAAAGCCGTGCGGGCTCCTCCGACGTGTAGAAAGCCGGTGGGTGAGGGGGCAAAGCGGACGCGGACGGGCGATGACATGAGACGGTTATGTTATTGGGCGCCGTCGAGGCGGCGCATGGAAGGCAGGCGGTAATCGCGCTTGATGCGTTCTTCCTCGGCCTTGCTTCCCTCGACATCGAGGATCACGAGGCCGGGATCTTCCGCCAGCTTGATGCGGTGAAAGGCGTCTGTGGGGCTATCCACCGCGGCGGCCAGATCGGCGAGGCTTTTCACCGGGCGGCCGTTGACTTCCTCGACGACTTCGAAGCTCAGATTTTCGTAGCCTACGGTGTTGGGACCGGGCAGGACGGAGCTGATGAAAACAACCTTGCCGCGGTCGGGCGGAAGTTCGCTCTGGTAACGGTCGAGATAAACAAGACGGAAAGGACCCTCCCGCGCCCAGTTGGGGCCCCACTCACGGAGGAATTGGCGGGAAAGTTCGGAAAACACGATGCCGCCCACGATGACGAATTTCGGGGGTGCGTCGAAAATGTAGGGCGGGCTGACCATTTTCGAGCGGTCGCGAGGCGCGAGCGTGCCCTCGAGCGGAACCTCGGCGCCATCGCGCCAGACAACGAGGGGGATTTTCTGCCCCGCCTGCAACACGGTGGAAACGTAGTGGGCGAGGGAAATTTTCCCGAATCGCTCGTCCTCGTAGTTGCCATCTTGGTCGATGGTTTTGCCATCCACACGAAGAAGCACGTCACCGACTTTGATGCCCGATGCCTCGGCGGGAGAACCCGGCGCCACTTTGGTTATGTAGGCGCCACCGGTGCCATTGGGCAACTTGGCATAACGCCGCAACTGCGGATCACGCGTGTCGGAAAAACTGAGACCTGCGCGCGGGAATCCGGCGTAAGGTTCGCTCCCGGCCGCCGCAAGGAAGTGTTGGATAACGGGGGCGGGTACGACGTCGGCGGTCTGCGTGCGCTGATCGTAACGCATGACGAGTCCGACGAGGCGATCTTCCTTGAAGACCGGCACGGTGAAGCTGTTCTCGCGCGGTTGGAGGGGAGCGCTCAGCTTGAAGACGAGAAAAGCGTTTTCGTCGATCGGGTAGGACCCGACTTCGATGGTCGTGATGGTCGCCGGCGTGCGCACCGTTGTGCCGTTCGTTTCGAGTTGCAGGATCTCGACGCGATCTCCCACCACCGCACTGTCGTCGAGGCGGGCTCCGCTGATGCTCTGCAGAAACTCGGCAGCGGGGGCCGCCAGCAGGGCGAGATTGGCGTCATAGTCGACGGCCTCGACCTGCGCGGCCGCTTTGAGGGCCGTCTCCGGTTTCTCCAGTTCAACGTAGGTGTGGTTGTTGACCAGTTCGGCGGTAACGAGGATGCGGCCGTCCATCAAAACAACCCCAAGGCCCTGACGCAGGACCTGCGAATTCTTGCGCCATGGTTGGGTGAAATTGAATGACTGGCTGGCCACATTGACCCGCACAATCGGCGGCAACGCGGCATCTTTCGTTACAGTCTCCGTATCCGGTGTGGCAGTTTGCTCGACCGTAGTCGCCGCGGGCGACGGGGAAGGCGCCGCTTGGGCGGGCAAGTAAGGGCGTAGCACTTCCATGCTCCGACCGGAAGGCGCGGCGCCCAGCAGCAGGACAAAGACGGCAAGCGTGGCGGTAAAAGAGCGGATCATCACAGGTTTTGCTCGGTGGTCACACGGTAGCGCTGGCGGATGCGCTCGCCGGCTTCGGCCAGCGCTGAACGCTCGAGAACGATCGGGCGGCCTTCACCGAGGATTTCGATCACGTGGAACTCGCCGGGTTGCTCGAAAGCCGCAGCCACATCATCGAGTGATTTGATGCGCTGACCGTTGATTTTGTCGACGATGCCGCCCTTGAACGGCGCCGCGTAGGTGTTGACCGGATCCTTGAGGATTTCGCTCAGCACGATGACTTCGGGGCGTTCGCGGTAAAGGTGGTCGGAAACGTAAAAATCGAAAAAGTAACGCAGTCGGGTATCGACGTCTTTCTGTGCGTCGAGGAAGTCGCGGTTGAGCGGTTGGAAAAGCAGGCCCCCGACGAGGACGAAGCGCGGGCGCTTGTCATAAGCGCGCGCTTGCATGTCGAAGGGCCACGGTCTGTCGAGGTCGATCGTGAGGTCCTGCTTCGCGCCGTCGCGCAGCAACTCGAGTTTGACTTTGTCGCCTTTGAATTTCCGCTCGAAGATCTCGGCCATCTCCGTCCTTTCCCCATCGAGGTCGATTTTGCCGTCGGCATAGACCTTGTAGCCGTCGACCGAAAGGATGACATCGCCGGGCTGCAGCTTTTCCTGCGCCGGTCCGCCGTCGAACACGCTTCCGATGATCACCCCGCGGTCGGGTTCCTCGATGCCTAGGGCTTTGCGCTTCGCCGGGTTGAGAATGGGGAAATAGGTAGCGCCCAAGTCCATGTAACGGTCGTAGGAGCCGTCCTCCACATCCTGGAGGAAGCGCCGGACGACCGGCGTCGGAATCATGTAGCCGACATTTTGCGCGACGGCACCGCTGAATCCTTGGAAGGCAACGCCGACCACCTTGCCGTTCTGCATGACTGGTCCGCCGCTGTTGCCCGGATTGATCGCCGCGTCGATTTGGATGGCCAGATGGCTGTCGACTTCGGAGTGGCTGTAGGGCTGGAAGTCGATGCGTGAAACCACGCCGGTCGTGACGGAGAGACGGTCGCCGCCAATGGGGTAACCGTAGGCGCTGACCGTCGATTCGAGCTCGGGGATGCCGCCGAATTCGAGCGGCTTGGTGCCTTCGAAAAATTTCTCATCGTAGACGCCGAGGATGGCGAGATCGCAATCGTGCGCGACGTGCAACACGCGGGCTTCCCACGGCGTTGGGTCACCCTCTTTGACCACGGTGATAAAGGTCGCGTTGCTCACCACGTGGGCGTTGGTCATGATGCGTTTGCCGCTTATGACAAAGCCCGCGCCGACGCCGCCGCCCACATTACCCGGGTTCCACGGCACGAGGTAGTCCGGTTGCTGCGCGGTTGTGCTGATACGCACCATGCTGGCCGCCGGACCCGGTGCGCCGAACGAGTTCGCGGAAAAGAAGACGGCGAGAAGAAGCAATAGGCGCAAGCGCACGGGCATAAACCGGCAAGGTTAGCGGCCCCCGCCTTTTTGGCAAATCGGGAAACTGGCCAAAAACGGTCCACTCCCTATGTTCATGGTGTCATGCCCGACGAATCCCTGCTTTCCCCGCCGATTTTGACCGAGTTGTCCCGTTGCGCGGGGACTCCGGTCCGGCCGGTCCGGGATGTCCGCATCCTGCGCGACGGGAGCGAGGCCTTTCCCGTCATGCTCGACTTGATCCGTTCGGCCACCCGCTCGGTGTGGTTCGAGAATTTCATCTTCGCGGGCGACGCGACGGGGCAACGATTCGCGCGGGCTTTGGGTGAAGCGGCGCGGCGCGGTGTCGAGGTGCGCGTTCTCTACGATCCGGTCGGCACGATGATGGTCAAAGGAGGATCCATCGCCAAAGCGCTTGCCGCGGAACATGTCACGGCCCGCGCCTTCCGTCCGGTGTCGCCGTTCGCGCCATGGACCTGGCCGCGCCTGCGGCACCGCGATCACCGCAAGACCATGGTGGTGGACGGCGAGACGGCGGTGGTCGGTGGACTCTGCATCAGCGACAATTGGGCGGGGCATGACGATGGGGGGCACAATTGGCGCGACACCGCACTGCAAGTGTGCGGCCCGCTGGTCGGCGACGTCGGCATCGCGTTCGACATGATGTGGCAACGCGCCGCCGGTGCGGACGTGCCCATGACGTCGCTCTTTTCCGAGACACCGCCGTCCGCACCCTGCGGTCTGGTCGCGGGCGACCGTCCGGGTGCCCACCGCGTCGGTTCGCTCTACGTCTGGCTCGCCCAGCATGCGCAGAAGTCCCTGCAAATCACCGACGCCTACCTTGTCACCCCGGAGCCCGTTGTCGCGGCCTTCGAAGCCGCGGCACGTCGCGGCGTGCGCGTCGAATTCCTCCTGCCGGGCAGCAACAATCATGCCTTCGCCGCTGCCTCGGCACGGCGACGTTACGGACGGCTCATGGCCGCAGGCGCCCGCATCTACGAATGGCGCGGCATGATGGTCCATGCCAAGACCGCGGTGGTCGACAGCGAGATCGTGCTCGTCGGCTCGAGCAACCTCGATCCGCTTTCCATGACGCGGAATTATGAACTCAACCTGCTGCTGGCGGATGCCGCGACGGGTGCGGCGATGAGCGAGATGTTCCGCCGCGATCAGGACGGCTCGGGGGAAGTGCGCCCCGAGATCTGGGCCCGCCGCCCGCGCTGGCAAAAAATCACCGAGTCTTTGGCGGGAATCTTCGACGATAACCTGTAGTTCGCGCGGGAGAAAAATGGGCAGGACTGGATTCGAACCAGTGAAGGCATAAGCCAGCAGATTTACAGTCTGCCCCGTTTGGCCACTCCGGAACCTACCCTAAAATGTCATGACGCGGGCGGCTCAGTGCCGGCGCGAGGCTCGAGGACTATGCGTTTGATGACGACTTTTTCCAAGGGAAAGTTGTTGCGGTCGGTTCGCTGACGGCTGATTTCCTCGAGGTGTTCAAGGCCTTCGAGCACGCGTCCGAAGACGGTGTATTGTCCGTTGAGCGCCGGCATGGGCTTGAGGCTGACGTAAAACTGGCTGCCGTTGGAAACGCGCGCGGGGTTGATTTTGTTATCGAGGCGGGCGGCGGCGATGGATCCTTTTTTATGGGGCAGGCGGATTTCCGCCGGGATGGTCCAGCCTGGTCCGCCGGTGCCCGTGCGGACATTGGGGCCGCGCCGGCTGTAGGGGTCGCCGGTTTGCACGAGTGTGCCGGGGAAGGCGCGGTGGAATTGCATGCCCTTGTAGTAGCGGGTGCGCGCGAGTTCCTTGAAGTTTTCCGCGTGTTGCGGGGCGGCACCGTCGTAAAGACCGATCACCACGCGGCGCAGGTCGCGCTCTTTACCGATTTTGATGTCCATGACCACAACGTCGGGGCCGAGTTGCTGGGCGTGGACGATCGGAGCAAGCAGGATGGCGAAGAGGGCAAGGGCTGCTTTCATGGACGGGGAGGATTCAAGATCGGAGCGGGAGAGGCAAGAGCGGAAGGAAAGTTTTCAGTGTTCAGTTTTCAGCGGAGTGGAGGAGGCCACTTTCACGACGGTGGCGAAGTCTTCGTCGCCGAGGCCGGAGGCGCATGCTTGTTCGTAGAGGTGCAGCATGGCTTCGGTCAGGGTGCGTTGGTCTGAGGCGCCGACCTCCCGTGCCAGCCGCAGGTCCTTGCGCATATTGCGTGCGGAAAAGCGCGGGGCAAAATCCCCGCCGAGCATGCAAGGGAGTTTGAGATCGGTGACGCCGGAGCGGGCCGCGTTGTTCTCGAGGGCGGCGACGAGCGATTGCGGGTCGACGCCGTTGGCGCGGAGAAGGTGGATGGCCTCGGCCAGCGAAACGGCAGCGGCGGCAGCCATGATGTTCGTGGCGAGTTTGATCGCGCTGGCTTGCCCGATTTCGCCGCAGGGCAGAATCGACTTCGCGCTCGCTTCGAGGACAGGGCGGGCGCGCTCGAGGACCGCGGAATCGCCGCCAACGTAGTAATTGAGCTGTCCCTGTGCCGCGGCATCGCGGCTACCGGTGAAAGGGGCATCGAGAAAGGCGGCGCCGGTGGCCGCGGAAACTTCCTCGGCGAGCGTGCGCACGGTCTGCGGTGCCACCGTGGCATGGCTGATGACGACATGGCCGGGCCCCAAGGTGGGAAGCATGTCGCGCACGGTGGTGCGCAGGGCTTCGTCATCCGCGACAAAGATTTGCAGAACGTCCGCCTCGCGCGCCACCGCAGCGGGGTTAGGCGCGAGGGCCGGGAGACCGGCAAAGTCCCGCTTGGTGCGGTTCCAAACGGCGAGGGGGAAGCCGGCGGCTTGCAGGCGCCCCGCAACGCGGGATCCGATGATTCCCAGGCCCAGCACGCCGGCGCGCCGGCCGGTATCGGTCATGGCGCGATCAGTTTCCTGCCGGTGCGGCGGGAGCCGCGGGCAGCTTGTTCTCGATTTTGGCCTCGGCGCGGATGCTGTCGATGACGGTGCGCACGGCATCGCGGCGTTTGCCGCCTTCGAGGTACGAGCCGACCTGCCCCTTCACTTCGTCATAAGGCATGGTGCCGGAATCTTTGCGGTCGGTGACATTGATGACGTGCCAGCCGAACTTGGTGCGGACCGGTTCTTTGCTGATGTCGCCTTTTTTCATGGCGAAGGCCGCGTTGGCGAATTCGGGAACCATGCGGTCTTTGGGGAAGAAATTGAGGTCACCGCCGGATTCCTTGGCGCCGGGTTCTTCGGAGACTTCTTTGGCCACGGTGGTGAAGTTTTCCTTTTTCGAGGTCACTCGCTCGAGGGCGGCATCGGCCGCTTTCTTTTTCTCGGCGACAACTTTTTCGTCCGCATCTTCAGGCACGCGGATGAGGATGTGGCTGGCACGGACCATTTCCGGATGCTCGAATTCCTTTTTGTTCTCGTCGTAGAACTTCTTGATATCGGCGTCCGAGACAGCGGCTTTGTCGCCGATCTGGGTTTCCATCCACTTCTGCTGTTGGATCATTTTTTTCACGCTGTCGCGGAAAGACGAGTCGTTCTCGCCGGCTTTGGTCATCTCGGCTTTGAAAGCTTCTTCGCTGGGGAATTGTCCCTTGACGCGTGCGATTTCCGCCTCGAGGTCGGCGTCTTTGATGTCGACCGAGGAGGCTTTGCGCGAGATCAGTTTGTCGACGATGAGTTCGTCGAGGATCTCGCGGTAACCGGCCATATTCTGATCGGCTGTGAGGTCGTCGGCATTGATCCCGGAGGAGGCCAGCGCGCCGCTGAAGGTTTCTTGGAGATCGGCGCGGGAAATTTTCTCACCTTCGACGATGGCCACCGGATCCGGAAGCTCGGCGGCGGCGGTTTTGTTTTCTTCGGCGGAAAGGGCCAGCGGCAGGAGGACCGCAAGCGGAGCCAATCCGGAGAGGCGACGGACGATGGATTTCATAAGAACCGCAGACAATGGCACGGGTGGCGGGGAGCGGCCAGCGGTTTTTCAGTGACGGGGCCGGCCGAACCAGGCGCGGGTGGCGGCGTGGCGGGCGGCAAACATGCGGGGGAAGACGAGGAGGCGGCAGACGAGGTCGCCGACCGGACCGCCGAGGAACCAAGGCAGACGGAACTCCACACGGTCGGTGAGGAGGGAGCCTTCGGGCCGGGGTTCGAAAATGTGGTGGTGCCTCCAAAAGGCGAAAGGGCAACGCACCCCGCTGTCGACGAGCGTTTGCGGAGCGGAGACGGTGACCCAGCGTCCGGTCCAACTCAGGGTTAAGGGTCCTTGACGCACGGCGACGGTGAATTCCTCGCCGGGATTTGCCGAGTGGCCGGCGCGGATCTCGAGAATGCGCAAGCCGGGCGGCGAGATGCGTCGCAGGTTGTGCGGGTCTTGGTGAAAGTCGAAAAGTTCCTCCGGGGTGGCGGGGATCAGGCTGGAGCGGGTGAAAACAGGCATGGGCAACGGGTAGAAGGAAGTCTTGCCGGCGGGGCGGCTTTTTCGTTATTGCAATAGGTTCGGTTCGCCAATAAGCGTTTCCCGACCAAACCAACAAAATCTTATGTCCGACAAACCCATCGAAGAAAGAGTCAAAGAAATCATCGTCAAAGAACTCAGCGTCAACCCCGAGCAGGTGACCTCGACAGCCTCGTTCATCGAGGACCTCGGAGCCGATTCGCTCGACACCGTCGAACTCGTCATGGCGTTCGAAGAAGAGTTCGGCGTCGAAGTGCCCGACGAGGAAGCTGAGAAGCTCCAAACGGTCGGCGACGTCGTCAAATACATCGAGGCGAACTCGAACAAGTAAGCGCCCCGCGCATTTTTTTACGGCAACCCCGAGGCGCGAGTCTCGGGGTTGTTTTTTTGGTGAGATGGCGGCGGGTCGTGCGGGTCCGGGTTGCGACGGTCATAGACCGCCGCTACAAGAGGAGGCATGTTTTCGCAGGATGAGTTGCAGCGCTATGCGCGGCAGATGGCGGTGCCGGAATTCGGCGCGGCCGGTCAGGAAAAGCTGCGGGCCGCGCGCGTCCTGCTCATCGGAGCGGGAGGGCTGGGTTCGCCGGCGGCGCTCTATCTTGCGGCCGCGGGGGTGGGGACGCTCGGGATTGTCGATGCCGATGACGTGGAGCTTTCCAATTTGCACCGGCAGCTCTTGCACGGAACGGACGACGTGGGGCGGTCCAAAGTGGAATCCGCGCGGCGCCGCTTGGGCGAGGTCAATCCGCACGTGCGCGTGGAGCCGATAACCGGACGTTTCACTGCGGCCAACGTGTTGGATTTGGCGCGGGGCTGGGACGTGGTGGTCGATGGCAGCGACAATTTTCCCACCCGCTATGCGTCGAATGACGCCTGCGTGGCGTTGGGGATCCCGAATGTTTACGGCTCGGTCTGGCGTTTCGAGGGACAGGTGTCGGTCTTTGCCCCGCATCTTGGCGGTCCATGCTACCGATGTGTCAATCCGCGCGCTCCGGAACCGGGCACGGTGCCGTCGTGCGCGGAGGCGGGGGTGCTGGGGGTTATGCCGGGCTTGGTCGGCACGTTGCAGGCCTTGGAAGCGATCAAGTTGATCACGGGGATCGGCGAGCCGCTGGTCGGGCGTCTGCTGCACATCGACGGCGCGGCCATGAAATTCCGGGAGTTCACGCTTCGCCGCGATCCGGAATGTGCGCGCTGCGCGGAAGGGCGACATCATTTGCCGATTGAGGCGGAGGGGGAATTTTGCGAAGCAGGTGTGGTGATGACGGACGATGAAATTTCGGTGCTCGACTTGGCGGAGGTCCGGCGGGCGGGCGGAGACCACGTGCTTCTTGATGTGCGTGAACCGTGGGAGGTGGCTGTGGCGCGGGTGGAGCCGTGTTTAACTATTCCGATGGGAGAGGTGGCGGGGCGCACGGAGGAAATCCCGCGCGATGTGCCGGTCTATGTCTTGTGCCACGGCGGAGTGCGCAGCGGACGCGTGGTGGAGTTTTTGCGCGGGCAGGGCTTCGGCAATGTGACCAATGTGCGCGGGGGGATTGCGGCGTGGTCAGCTGAGGTGGATCCATCAGTGCCGGTGTATTGAAAAATTTAGGGTCCGACGGTCATATCAGTTGGTCGCCGAGGCGACCCGTCTCGCCAAGCCTCGGCTGACCGCCGCTACAACCAGCCGATGGCGGCTCGCGGGGACGCTCGCCCTCCGGCGCGGTATTTGATTAGATAACGGGATGCATTCGATTTTAGATGGGGAAGAAGGGTTGAAGGCGGCGTTGGGGCGGATTGCCAGCGGGCTTTATGCGGTCGGGGCGGTGCATGAGGGGCGGCGTCTCGGGATGTTGTGCAGCTTTGTCGAGCAGGCGGGGTTCGAGCCGCCGATGATTTCCATCGCGCTGGGCACGGACCGTCCGCTCCGCGGCGTGCTGGAGCACGGCGGACTCTTTGCGCTCAATATTCTCGGGGCCGAGGACAAAAAAATTCTGGCCGCCTTTGCCTCGGGGCGGGAGGAGGATCCCTTTGCGGCCTTCACGCTGGTCGAAAACGGGCACGGTCTGCCGCAGTTGGCCGATGCGCTTGCGTGGTTGGCTTGCCGTCCGTGCGGTTCGGTCGCGGCCGGTGACCATATTGTTTATGTGGCGGAAGTGGTCGAAGGCTGCTTGCACCGCGAGGTCGGTGAGCCGATGATCCGCGTCCGCAAAAATGGCTTCACCTACTGATATGGATTTCCTTCTCGAAGTGGCGCGCTGTCCGCGCACGGGGCAAAAGTTACGGAGGCAAGATGGTCGCCTCGTCACGGAGGATGGTGCTTTGGCTTACCGCGTGGAGGACGGTATTCCCGTGCTTCTCGCGGAGGAAGCGATGGAGGTGGCACGATGAACGAATTGCAGACCCTGCGTCATTCCTGCGCCCACGTGCTGGCCGAGGCCATTCTGCGCATCTGGCCCGAGGCACAATTCGCGGCGGGGCCGCCGGTGGAGCAGGGATTTTATTATGACGTCGATCTGGGGCACCGCATCTCGACCGAGGACTTCGCCAGGATAGAAGCCGAGATGGGAAAGATCATCGCGGAGAACCAGCCATTCGAACGTCGTGTGGTCAGCCGGTCCGAGGCGATGGAATTGGGCAAGGCGGGCAAGCTCGCCGCGCTCGGCGAGCGCGGGGTGCCCAGCCGCTACAAGCTGGATATCCTCGAAGGCATTCCGGAGGGTGAAGAAATCAGTCTCTACCGCAACGGCGCTTTCACCGATCTCTGCGCCGGGCCGCACGTGGAATCGACGGGACGGATCGGTGCCTTTGCGCTGACTGCGGTGGCCAGCGCCTATTACAAGGGCGATGAGAGCAATCCGCAATTGCAGCGCATCTACGGCATCGCCTTCGCCACGCCGGAGGAACTGGCCCATTGGCGCGAAATGATCGAAGAGGCGCGCAAACGCGATCACCGCAAGCTCGGCAAGGAATTGCAGCTTTTCCACATCGACGACGCGGTTGGTTCGGGCCTCATCCTCTGGACGCCGAAGGGAGCGGTGGTCCGGCAGGAGTTGCAGAATTTCATCAGCGAAGAATTGCGGCGTCAGGGCTACGAGCAGGTGTTCACGCCGCACATCGGGCGGCTCGAACTCTTCCGCACTTCAGGTCATTACCCGTATTACGCCGATTCGCAGTATCCGCCGCTGGTCGAGCGCGAGACGCTGCATCGTTTGGCCGAAGAGGGCTGCAGTTGCGCGGATCTGGCCTCGCGCTTGGAGAAAGGGGAGGCCGAGGGCTATCTGCTCAAGCCGATGAACTGCCCGATGCACATCAAGATCTTCGCCTCGCAGCCGCGCAGCTACCGGGATTTGCCGGTGCGGTTGGCGGAATTTGGCACCGTTTACCGCTGGGAGCAGTCGGGCGAACTGAACGGCATGACGCGCGTGCGCGGCTTCACGCAGGATGATGCGCACCTCTTCGTCACCGAGGACCAGATGGGCGCCGAAATCCAGGGATGCCTCGATCTGGTGAAAAAAGTTTTCGGTGTCTTCGACATGAAGGATTACCGCGTGCGGCTCGGACTGCGTGAGCCGGGATCGGACAAATACGTGGGCAAAGCCGAGGACTGGGACCGGTCCGAGGAGGCCTGCCGTCAGGCGGCCAAGACGCTCGGCGTGCCTTACACCGAGGAACCGGGAGAGGCGGCGTTCTACGGTCCGAAGATCGACTTCGTAGTGCGCGACGTGATCGGGCGCGAATGGCAACTCGGCACGGTGCAGGTCGACTTCCAGTTGCCCGAACGTTTCGATCTTCAATACACGGGGGCGGACAACAAGCCGCACCGTCCGGTCATGATCCACCGCGCGCCGTTCGGATCCATGGAACGCTTTGTCGGCGTGCTGATCGAACATTTCGCCGGTGCATTTCCCGTCTGGCTCGCCCCGGAGCAGGCGCGTGTTTTGCCGGTCTCCGAAAAGGTGTCCGCCTACGCGGATGAAGTCGCCGCGGCCCTGCGGGCGGCTGGCGTGCGGGCGGGGGTGGACGGGTCGCAGGACAAGCTCGGCGCCAAGATTCGTCTTGCGCAGGTCGAGAAAGTGCCTTACATGCTGGTCGTAGGCGGCAAGGAAGCAGAGTCGCGGCAAGTTTCGGTGAGGAGCCGAAAAGCCGGTGACGAAGGTGCCTTGCCTCTCGAAAACATCGTTGAGCGCCTCAAACAAGAAATCAGTGAACGAGTTCTGTAGTCACTCCTGACGTCCCGCACGCTCACGGGATACCATTCAATGCCTCGGCCTGTTTTTTCACGCACACCGCAGCCACCCGCGATCCGGGTGAACCACCGTATCCGTGCCCGCGAGGTGCGGGTGATCAATGGTGCGACCAGCGAGCAGTTGGGCGTGATGAAACTGCCCGACGCCCTGCGTAAAGCTGAGGAATTGGGCCTCGACCTCGTCGAAGTCGCGCCGAACGCCAATCCGCCGGTCTGCCGCATCGTGAACTTCGGCAAATACCGCTACGAACTGGCCAAGCAGGAGAAAGACAAAAAATCCCACGCGGGCAAAGTCAAAGAGGTCAAATTCCGGGTCAACATCGACAACCACGATTACCTGACCAAGATCCGCCACGCCGAGGAGTTCCTCGACAAGGGTAACAAGTTGAAGGTGCAACTGCAGTTCCGCGGTCGCCAGATGGCCCACCAGGAGCTTGGCATGGCCGTGGTTTTGCGGGTCAAGGAAGACCTCGCCACCATGGGGAATGTCGACATGGAGCCCAAGCTCGTCGGCCGCGCCATCAACATGGTGATGAGCCCGTTGCCGGCCAACAAGCGCAAGCGGCGCTTCAAGCCGATGGACATCGAGCCCGAAGACGACAGCGCGCTGCCGGACGAATTGGACGAGAACGAGGAGTAGGGGGGTGTCCGGCGGTCACAGACCGCCGCTACAAGCGGGGGTTTTCACGGGCGGCGATGCGATCGATCGCCCAAAGCGCGTGTTCGCGCACAAGAGGTTCCGCGTCTGCCGCGGCGGCCTGCAAGGCGGGCAGGTCATCACGCGTCCCGGTGTTGCCCAAGGCCACGCAGACATTGCGCAGGAATCCCCGGCGCTTGGCCCTCAGGATGGGCGAACCCCGGAAGAATGCTTTGAATGCCGCATCATCCAAGGCAAAGAATTCACGCAGCGGCTTGGTCAGGATGTCCTGGCGCGGTTGCATCGCGGCATCACGGGAAGCGCGGGCAAAACGGTTCCACGGGCAGGCATCGAGGCAGTCATCGCAACCGAAGATCCGGTTGCCCATGGCCTCGCGGAATTCCTCCGGAATGGCGCCCTTGTTTTCGATGGTGAGGAAAGAAATGCATCGCCGCGCGTCGAGTTGGTAGGGGGCCGTGATGGCTTGGGTGGGACACGCATCGATGCAGCGCGTGCAACGCCCGCAGCGGTCGGGCAGCGGTGCGTCGGGCGCGAACTCGAGGGTCGTCAGAATCACCGAGAGAAAAAACCACGTTCCGAGTTCCGGATGGATACCCATCGTGCTCTTGCCGGGCCAACTGATGCCGCATTCCGCCGCCCAGTCACGCTCGAGAACCGGTCCGCTGTCGACAAAGCAGCGCTGCGTGCCGCCGGCTTTGGCCATGAGCGCCGCCAATTCTTCCAGACGCGGGCGAATCACCTCGTGGTAGTCATTGCTCCACGCATAGCGGCCGATGCGACCGGTCCCGGTGGCAGGCGGCAGATCGTCATGGAAATAATTCGTGGCCAAAACCAATACCGTGCGCGCACCCGGCAGGATGCGCTCCGGATTGATGCGATCTTCGGCCGTGCGCTGCATCCATTCCATGGAGGCTTGGCGTCCGTCCTGCAGCCATGCCTCGAGCGCGTCGGCGTGGGGCGCGCGTCCGGCGCGGGCAAACCCGCAGAGGGCGAAGCCGAGTTCTTCGGCCGCGGCGCGGATTACCTCCCTGGTCATGACGGTAAATGGCGCACGCAGACACGGAAATTGGTGTCCATCGCGTAGCCAAGCTTCCCGTGGAGGACCATGCCGTAAAAGCCGAGAGAAGCACCGAAAACTGGGGCGACGGAGGCAACATCCGCGACGGTCAGGGGACGGACGTTAATGGCCATGGGCGCGCGCTCCGAGGAACTGGCTGGCCCGCATGGACTCGAACCATGAATAACGGCTCCAAAGGCCGCTGTGTTACCATTACACCACAGGCCAGTAACGAGGTGATAACGTGGCTGAAGGTAGCTTTGGGTGCAAGTATGGAAGTTCTCCTGCCGGTTCCTGCTACCGCAGTGGATTGACCCACTGCAAGCCGGGGAAGCGGTCGAAGTCCCTGTCGGTGCTGTAGACCACGGCGGAATGTTCCCGGGCGTGAAGGGCGATGAGCGCGTCCGTGCACAAATTGCCTCCCATTCCGGCGTCTTCGAGCAATGCGAAGAATGCGGCGAGGGCGCGCTCCGAAACTTGGATGACGCGTGCGTTAGGGCTTTCGAGCCACCCATCAATGATCTCTCGCACCTGTCCCACAGTAAGGGGATTCACACAGATGTGCGGGTGAGTCATCAACCGCGTGAAGGCCAGAACGACGACCCAAGGAATACCGATGGTTTCCGGTCCGGATAAAGTGCTCTGCCACCAATCGCGGGCCTTGCGATGCTGCGGGCACAAAGCATCGTGCGCGTAAATCAGCAGGTTGGCGTCGGGAATAATCACTTTTTGTCTGCGACCTTGAGCGTGTCTTCGGCTTCGAGTTGGTCGTAAAGCTGGTTCATACTCACCCCGAGGTAGGCGGGCTTGATGCCGACTTTGAATATCTTCCCCGGGACGGCTTTGCGCGTCGGGGTTTTGGCGGCCAACCCGCGACGGAGAACTTCTTCGATGGTCGCATTCATCGGCCGCCCGGCTTCGTGGGCGCGGACGCGCAGCTCTTCAAGTAAAGCATCACTGATGTTCAGCGTAGTCCTCATAAAAGCATCATGATGCCTCATCCCAACCTTGTCAAACTGGGCAAAGGCCGAAAAAAGCCCGGGGAATTGCTTCCCCGGGCCCGGTTTGGTGCGCGAAGTGGCGCAACAATCTTTTAGCTGCAGCCTTGGCTCGTGCCGCACTCGGTGCAGACGCCGCAGGCGCCGGCGCGGATCACTTTGTTGCTGCCGCAGTTGGAGCAGGTGGTGTCCATGAACATCGTGCCCAGCGCGCCTTGGACGCGTTCGGCATGGGTGGCGGTGCCGGCGATGTGGACGGGAGTGCCTTCGCTGTTTTGCGTCTGGGTGATGACGTCGATGATCTCGCGTTCGCCGGTGCGTTGGAGGTCGGAGACCGGGCGGTTGACGGCGCGGCGTTCCATTTCCGGGATTTCCTTCATGGGAAGTTCCGGTTGGTTGCGGTTGGGTGAGGTGGCTTCCTTGTAACCCTTGATGAACTGGCAGCCGAGCCAGCGGAACACGTAGTCGGTGATGCTGCTGGCGTTGCGGATGTCGGGGTTCTTGGTGAAGCCGCTGGGTTCGAAGCGCTGGAAGGCGAACTTTTTGACCAGGCTCTCGAGGGGCACGCCGTATTGCAGCGAGATCGAGGTGAGGGTTGCCACGGTGTCCATGAGGCCGCCGATGGTGCTGCCTTCTTTGGCCATCTGGATGAAGAGTTCACCGGGTTGGCCGTTCTCGAAGAGACCGACCGTGATATAGCCTTCGTGTCCGGCGATATCGAACTTGTGGTTGAGCGCGACGCGGGTGTCCGGCAAGCGGTTGCGCGGGGGCTGGTCGAGCTTGGTGCGCAGGGAATCGAGATCGTTTTCCAGCTCGACGATGCGTTCCTCGAGTTCGTTCTTGGTCGAGAGTTCGGCTTCGAGTTCGGAAGAACTGCCGGTGCCGTGCTTCTTTTTGTCGGTTACCACCGGAGCGGAGCGCTTGGATCCGTCGCGGTAGATGGCGATGGCTTTGAGGCCGAGTTTCCAGCCCTCGACGTAGGTGTCGATAATGTCCTCGACGGTGGCGTGCTCGGGCAGGTTGACCGTCTTGGAGATGGCGCCGGAAAGGAACGGCTGGGCGGCGGCCATCATGCGGATGTGCGCATGGTAGCCGAGGCTGCGTTGTCCGCGCATCGGTTTGAAAGCGCAGTCGAAGACCGGCACGTGTTCGGGGCGGACGCCGCTCTTGATCGTCTGTCCGTCCTCTTCGACGTCCTCGATGGTGTCGTATTTGTCGATGTGGGCGATGATGGATTCGATGTCCGTGCCGCTGTAGCCGAGCTTTTGCAGGGCGGGGCGGACCGTCTGGTTGACGATCTTGAGCATGCCGCCGCCGGCGAGGAGCTTGTATTTGACCAGGGCGATGTCGGGTTCGATGCCGGTCGTGTCGCAGTCCATGAGGAACCCGATGGTTCCGGTGGGCGCGAGCACGGTGACCTGGGCATTGCGGTAGCCCTGCTTCTTGCCGAGGCGCAGGGCTTCGTCCCAGACCTGACGGGCTTCCTTGCGGAGGAATTCGAACTCGCCGGCTTTCTCGATTTTTTCCACGGCGTCGCGGTGGAGTTGCATGACTTCGAGCATGGGTGCGACGTTGTCCGGCGCGACGGGTTTATCCACGCCGCTGGCGCTGGAGTCGTGGTAGCCCGGGAAGGGCCCGGTGATGCCGGAGATGCGGGCGCTTTGCTCGTAGGCGTGGCCGGTCATGATCGAGGTGATCGATCCGGCCAACGCGCGGCCTTCGGGGCTGTCATAACCGTGGCCGTAGCTCATGATGAGCGCGCCAAGGTTGGCGTAGCCGAGACCGAGGGTGCGGAAGATGTGGCTGTTCTCCGCGATGTATTTGGTCGGGTAGCTGGCGTTATCAACGACGATTTCCTGCGCGGTGATGTAGATGCGCACGGCGGCTTTGAATTTCTCCACGTCGAACGTGCCGTCCTCGCTTTTGAATTTCATCAGGTTGAGCGAGGCGAGGTTGCAGGCCGTGTTGTCGAGGAAGAGGTATTCGGAGCACGGGTTGGTCGAGTTCTGGCGCGCCGTGCCTTTGCAGGTGTGCCATTTGTGGATGGTGCTCTCGAACTGCATGCCGGGGTCGCCGCAGACGTGGGTGCCCTCGGCGATCTTGCGGAGCATGGTGCGCGCATCTTTTTTCTCGCACGGTTTTCCGTCGGTCACGCGGACAGTGTTCCATTCGCGGCCGGCGAGGGCGGCTTCCATGAATTCGTCGGAGACGCGAACGGTCAGGTTTTCGTTCTGATACATGACCGAGCCGTAGGCTTCGCCGTTGAAGGATCCGTCATAGCCCTGCTCGATGAGGGCCCAGGCTTTTCTCTCTTCTTTCATCTTGGCTTCGATAAATTCCTCGATGTCGGGGTGCCAATCTTTGAGGGTGTTCATCTTGGCCGCGCGGCGGGTTTTGCCGCCGCTTTTCACCACGCTGGCCACTTGGTCGTAAACTTTGAGGAAGGAGAGCGGGCCGCTCGGTTTGCCGCCGCCGCTGAGCTTTTCGCGCGTCGAGCGGAGAGTGGAGAGGTCGCTGCCGGTGCCGCTGCCGTATTTGAAAAGCATGGCTTCGCTCTTGGCGAGGTCGAGGATGCTTTCCATGTTGTCGTCGACAGATTGGATGAAGCAGGCGCTGGCTTGCGGGTATTCGTATTGCGTGGCGGCGCGCTCGGCTTCGCCGGTGAGATGGTTGAAGAAGTAGTTGCCGAGGCCGGCGTTCTTGCCGATGCCGTATTGCTGGGCGAGGCCGACGTTGAACCACACGGGGCTGTTGAAGGCGCCGTGCTGATGGAGGCAGAGCCAAGTGAGGTCGTTGTAGAACGCTTCGGCACTGGCGTCGTCGGCGAAATAGCCGTCACGTTTTCCGAAATCGGTGATGGTGCGGGTGACGCGGTGGATGAGCTGGCGGATGGAGGATTCGCGTCCGCCTTTGTGCGGGTCGGTGCCGTTCGTAAGGTCGCCGTAGAAATACTTCGAGACGGCAATCTTGGTGGCGAGGGCGCTCCAGCTGCGCGGGACTTCGACGTTTTCCTGTTTGAAGATGACCTTGCCGGAGTCGTCGTTGATCTCGGCAGTGCGCTTGTCCCACTCGACATGGTCGAAGGGCGTGCCGGCTTGGGTGTGGAAGCGGGGCTCGAATTTGAGGCCTTTGGTCTTGCCTGCGCGGGGGCGCTCGGCGACCGGTTTGGTGACACGCGAGGCGGCGGTGCGCGGGGTGGACGACTTGCGGGTTTTGGAACGGAATGATGATTTTGTTGCGATCATGGAATCTTGTCTCTAGGGGGGGGGGGGGGTTGCGCCAACCAGTCAACCCTTGGGGGAGATTACTGGCAGACTCGACACCACCATATGTGGGCGAGTTGTCCTATAAAGCCACAATCTGTGGGGGTGGAAAAGGGATTTTTTGTGACAATCGGAAAATTTTTCTATCCGTTGATTGTCAATGATTTGCGACGGAGGGAGTTATGCCGGTCAGGTGTGGTCCGGAGACTTATTCACAATGGGGCGGTTCGCGAGGCCTTTATTTATGGGACTTGGCAAACGTCGAAGCCCGCGAGGCCAGAAATTGAGCCACTTCGCGCTTGGTGGCGAAATGGATGGGCGGTTGGTCGGTCTCAAGCAAGCCGAAGCCGGGGCCGTAGGCCGCGCCATTGATGATGGTGGCGTCGGTGTGGTTCGACTTGAGTTGGGCGCGGGCGGCTTCGATGGCGTCTTCGCGCGAAGCCTCGAGTTCGTATTTCCATCCGGCGATCCACGCGCGGGGAAACCAGTCGCGGAGATGCCGGAGGATTTTCGGTGCGGGTTCGAGCACGAGATGGAGCTGGGGAAGGTCGCTGGGGATTTTGCGGGCGTTGATGGGGGCGCCGTCGGGTCCGCGCACGGCGGCGACGCTGTAATCGGAGAGAGCTGCGGCGTGGAAGACGGCGTGGATGTCGGGTCCGCGGGTGGAGTCGAGTGCTTCGAGTTGGCGGGCGAGATCGTGGTTCGTGGTGAACTCGTGGAGCAGCGCGCCGTGCGGAACCGTGCAGTGCGTGGCGCCACGCGCGCGGAAGAGGAGAGGTTCGAAACCGCGGGCGGCGAGGGCATCGGCGAGGAGGGCCCCGATTTCGCCGGTGGCGAAGTTGCTGATGTGGCGCACTTCGTCAATCGGTGCGGCGGCGGGTCCGGTGGTGACGACGGCGAGCATTTGAGGAGTTGAGGGTTGAGGAATGAGAGTTGAGAGATTAAAGCGCGTCGCGGGATCAGGCGATGATTTCGCTCACGGCGGCAAACATATCGCGGGCGGCGATGTAGCCGAAGTGGCCTTGGGGGCTGGAGATCACGCGGGTGGTTTGCCAAGCATCGGCCAAGGCTTCGACGCGGTCGGGCGGGGCGATGCGGTCATACGCGCCGATGGCGAGGATGATGCGATCCGGATCGGTTGTGGGGCGGACGTGAAGTGGCGAGCTCAAATGAGCGTGGCGCTGTGTCATAGTGCTGTCGATGCCTTGCCTGCGGAGAGCGCGGCGGATGGTGGCGCCAGCCGGGCTTTGCCAGACGGCGTGTTCGACGTCGGCGATGGGCTGGAGCAGCGCGATGAAGGAGATGTCGTTTTCCAGCGCGGCGAGGAGGGCGCCGGTCCATGCACCGTAGCTCGTGCCGTAGATGCCGAATTCGCGGCAACCTTTCGCGCGGAGCCAGGACATGAGTTGGCGCAGTTCGCTCACGCCTTGGCGGAGACCTTCGCCATTGCGGATGAGGTTGGCGGTGACAGCGAGTTCGCCGTTGAGGTAACCGGGCGGACGGCGGTCGTAATGGAAGGGAAGGTGAAGGAAGGCGGCGTTCCAGCCGAGGGCGTTGAATTTCGCGGCGAGGCGGCGGTAGCCCAGGTCGTTGACCGACATGAGGGCGTGGAGGATGAGCACGGTCGGGGCGGAACATCCGCGGTCGCAAGGTTGGAGCCAGGCGGAGGCGCGGTCATTGTGGTCTAGGCCGCTGGTGTAGGGCGTCGGCCAGACGAGGTGGTGCGGAGATTCTTCGATGGGTTGGAGGGGCGGGGCGGCGTAGAATGTGTCGGCGTTGAGGGGTTGGCAGGCGGCGAGGTAGGTTTCGAGTTCCTCGCGTGTTGTTGCGTGGTGTCGGTGACGCCATTGGGCGAGGTTGAGCAGGGCGCAGGTGGACGTGTCGGTCACGCGGGCCCAGGGGCGGCGGAGGAATGTCATAGCTCGCGGCCTTTGCGTTTTTGCGGCGTTTGTGGGAGGCAGTCGGCGGGGATGTTTTCCTCGCGGACCGTGCGGTGGTAGAGGTCGCGGATGGTGTCGCCGAGTTGTTCGTCGAAGGCGGCGCGGGCGGCGGCTTTGTCACCGGTGGCGGACGGTGGCGGAAGGGGGTGGCCGAAGACGATCCAGACTTTGGTCTGGCGCCAGGGGAGCCAGCGGGCGGGATCGTAAAGGGCGTCGGTGCCGATGATGGCGCAGGGAACAACGGGTGCCTGGGTCATTTGCGCGAGGGCGGCGACTCCGGGCTTGAGCGGGGCGCCTTCGAGGACGGAAGCCGGTCCGGTGCGGAGTCCTCCCTCGGGAAAAACACCGACCATGCGTCCGCCTTTGAGGCGTTCGATGGCGGTGCGGACGGCGGCGTAGTCCATCTTGCCGCGGCCAACGGGGAAGGATCCGATCCAGCGGAGGGTGCGGGCGAGGAGGGGGTTTTGGAAAAGCTCCTCCATGGCCATCCAATCGACCTGTCGATCTGCGCTGATGCTGAGGAGGGGTGGGTCGAAGTGGCTGATGTGGTTGGGCGCGAGGATGGCAGGGCCGGTGTGCGGAACGTGGTGCGCGCCGAGGACGCGGCGGTGGGTGAAGGGGGCAAGGACGAGGCGGAAAAAGTGCGAGCCGAGATAGTAGGCGGTGGCGGAGACCATGCGCGGATCTTTTAGCTCAGGAACCGGAACGGAAAAAGCCGCGTTGCTTTTCCGAGATGGGCAGCCCGAGTTTTTCCATGACGAGGAGCATGTCCTCCCAGACTTTGCGTTTCTCGGAGAGGGAGTCGTTGCGCAGGAGATAGGACGGGTGGTAGGTGGGGAGAAGCGGGATGTTTTCGAAGCTGAACCAGCGACCGCGCATGGAGGACATGGATTCGTCGGCGCCGGTCAGTCCGGTCATGGCGGTTTTGCCCAGGGCGACGAGAATGCGTGGTTGGATGATGGCGATTTGCTCGCGGAGGTAGGGGAGGCAGCGCTGCATCTCAAGGGCTTCGGGCGGGCGGTTGCCGGTGGAGCCCTTGGGCATGTCGGGGCGGCAATTGAGGACGTTGGCGATGTAGACATCGTCGCGGGTCAGGCCCATGGCGGTGATGATCTTGGTGAGGAGTTCCCCGGCGCGGCCGACAAAGGGTTCGCCCTGCTTGTCCTCGTCGAAGCCCGGAGCCTCACCGACGAACATGAGGTCGGCGTTCGGGTTTCCGATGCCGAAGACAGTTTGCGTGCGGAATGCGGCCAAGTGTTCGCATTTGCGGCAGGCGCGAACGGCCTCGTTCAGCGCGAGAAGACGCGCTGAACTAGGCATTTCAGATTTCAAATTTGAAATTTGAGACAGTCCCGCGTTAGGTGCTTGGCTCAGGCGCGCAAGGGATTCGCGGGTTACGCCCGTCCGCGTGCGACCAAGAAGGGCGCGGCGTGTGCGCAGGGATTGCTCGAGGAGTGCGGTGGCTGCTTGGAGAGATGACATGGTTGGGAAAATTTCAGATTTCAGATAGGGCGCTTGGGCTGCTTTTTGGCCGGGTGTCCATCGGGCAAAGCGGCGTTGAGTCTCTCGATAAAGGCGTCAGCCTTTTTCTTCTGCTCGTGGCGGTTGCGCTCGGCGTTGTTGAGGTGGCGTTGGCCTTTGATGGGGGAGTTTTGCAACGAATCGGCCCAAGCGCGAAGCTGGCGCGAGCAGGACTCGGCCTGGGATTTCAGATTAGAAATTTGAGATTTGAAATCTTCGAGCGCAGGGCGCCTTTCGAAGTAATTGAGCATCGATCGGACTTCTCCGGCCGAGCCGCGGGCGATGTAGAGGAAGTTGAGGAGTTCGTTCGTCGTCCCGCGCTCGAAGCCTTCAGCGATGTTGTTGGAGACGGAGAGGGAAGCGCGGTCGAGTTGGTCGCGTTTGGACCAGGTGATGCGGTCTTTGGCCGCCATGATGAAGTCTTCGCAGCCTTCGGCGAGAGCTATGGCGTCATTCCAGACAGGGAGATCTTCGAAACGCTGGTAGGTCATGTGTTGGGAATTTCAGATTTCAAATTTGAAATCTGAGATTTGCCTAGGGGCTGTCTCGCTTTCGCTCGGCTCATAGGGGGTGGTTTGCTTTGATCCACGCGATGGCTCCTTCGGTCGTGGTAAGCGTGCCTTCGAGTTGTGCGGTTTGCACGGCTTCCAGGATTGGGCCGAAGTGGGGGCCGGGTTTCCAGCCGAGGGCCATGAGGTCGTGGCCGGTGACGAGCGGAGGCGGGATGAGCGGTTCGTTGGCGAATTCTTCGGCTTTGGTTTTGAGAAAATCGTAGTTGTCGAGGGCGCCGTGGCTGCTTTGGCAGTCGACGCGGTGGAGTTCGAGTTCTTCGTCGAAGGCATCGCGGGCCATGAAGCGCTTCAATTTGGCGGTGCGCATGTTTTGCACGTCCTTGAAGACCATGTGCTGGCGGACGGCTTCGGTCACGCGGTCGATGTCCTGGCGGGAAAAGCGGAGTCGCTCCATGAGTTTTTCCGTCATGGATGCACCGACGCGGTCGTGTCCGCTGAAACGGATGCGGTCTTCATCGGCGTGGTAGCGGAAGGTCGGCGGCTTGCCGATGTCGTGGAAGAGGACAGCCAAGGCGAGTGTGACGGGCGCTTCGGGCGGGAGAAGTTCGAGCATGGCGCGGGTGTGGACGAAGACATCGCCCTCCGGATGGAACTGCGCCGGTTGTTCGCAGCCCTTGAGTTTTTCGATCTCGGGGAGGATTTCTTTGAGGAGTCCGCTTTGATCCAGAAGATCGAAACCGCGGACGCGAGTGGGATGGGCAAGAATTTTGACCAACTCCTCACGAATGCGTTCGGCGCTGACCGCATGAATGTCGGCGGCGTGCGCTTTGATCGCATCCCACGTGGCCGGGTCGATCTGGTAGCCGAAACGCGCGGCGAAGCGCACGGCGCGAAGGAGGCGGAGCTTGTCCTCGCGAAAACGCGCGACCGGATCACCGATAGCCCGCAGGGTTTGCGATGCGAGATCTTCGCGGCCGCCGACGAAATCGATGAATTTGTCCGCCACCGGATCGTGGAACATTCCGTTGATGGTGAAGTCGCGGCGGGCGGCGTCCTCCTCGGGGGTGGAGAACGTGACCATCTCCGGGCGCCGTCCGTCGATGTATTCATGGTCGGAGCGGAAGGTGGCCACCTCGAAGGCGCGGCCGTGTTCCATGACAAGAATGACACCGAAGTGCGCGCCGACGGCTTGGGTATGCGGGAAAAGTTTCTGCACTTCGGCGGGTTTTGCCGAGGTGGCAATGTCATAGTCGTGCGGGTCGAGTCCGAGCAGTTCGTCGCGCACGCAGCCGCCGGCGAAGTAGGCGGTGTGGCCGGCCTCTTGCATGCGGCGGGCGATGTCGGTGGCGGCGGATTTCGGGTCCATCAGTGGAGCGCTATCCTATCGGGTGTTGTAGAAGATGGAAACCGCAACCGGAGTTCCACGCGTGCGCGAGACGAGGATGGCGCAGAGGCAAAGGGCATAGAGGTCGCAGAGGTGTTCAATTTGGGGGAGTGGGGTAGAGTTGGCTTCCTATGAGCTTCAGTGGTCTGATCACGGCCTTCGGGTTGGGTGCGGTTTATTTCATTGCGGCGATTCCTGCGGGCGCGGCGGCGGGGGCTCCGGCTTGGTTGGCTGGTTTGGCGGCTTGGGCGGGCTATGTGGTTGGCGGGAGTGTTGTTCTGGTCGCGGGCGCGCCTTTGCGGGAGTGGCTGGTGCGGAAGTTGAGGATTCCGGTCGAGCGGGATCCTTCGAAGTTGGTCTGGCGCATGTGGGAGCGGGGCGGTCTGTGGGGATTGTGTTTCATCGCGCCGGTGACGATCGGTCCGCAGGCCACGGCGGTGATTGCGTTGGCGGTTGGCGAGCGGGCACCGCGGATTGCTCTGGCGATTGCGCTGGGCGTGGCGCCTTGGTGTTTGCTGTTCGCCGTGCTGACGGCGTTCGGTTTCAAGCTGGTTGACTGAGCACGACATCGACTTCCTCGTCGTGCGGTTCGCTGGGAAGTTCCGCCATGAGTTGCTCGGCAAAACAAACGCCGACGCGTAAAATGTCTGACGGTAGCGCGGCGAGCAGTCGGTCGTAAAATCCGCGTCCGCGTCCGAGGCGCAATCCTTCCGCGGTGAAGGCCAGTCCCGGAATGAAAATGATTTCCGCATCGCGCGGGTCGAAGGCTGGGCATTTCGCCGGATCGGGCTCCATCACGCCGAAGGCGCCGGATTTCAGCTGTGCGGCATCGCTCACGGCATGGAAGACCAGATCTTCACCATTCACGTGCGGCAGCAGCACGGTCTTCTCTCCGACCCATTCCAGCGGCCGTAGATCGGGCTCGCCGGGCAGTGCGGCGTAAGCAGCCACCACCTGCGCATCTTGCCAGCGGGGGAGGCTGGGGATACTTTGGCGGATGCTTTCCGATGCGGCTCCCACGGCCGCGGGAGACATCCGGGCGAGCTGCGCGCGTATCAAGCGGCGGAGTTCGGTTTTGGGAGGCATGAAGACGTCCAAGTTGAGCGCTGACCCGAAACCAGACAAGCCCGTGCGCAAGCGGAGGATGATTTTGCCCCGTCTGCGGGAGGGTAAACCGGGTAATCATGTGGGGCTGAAACCGGCGGAGGGTTGGCACAAGCGGAACTTTTTGGCCGAGGTGGTTTGGCCGAGTTTGTTCGAACGGAGGACGGGGGAGCGTCGCTCGCCGGAGTTTCCTCAGTTGAAATCCGGCCAAGTGGCACTGACGTGGATCGGGCACGCTTCGTTTTTGCTCCAAGCTCCGGGGGTCAATTTGCTCATCGATCCGAATTGGGCGCGGTGGCTGAAGGTGATCAAGCGCATGCGCGAGCCGGGGCTCGAGTTGCATGCGCTGCCGGACATCGACGCCGTGCTGATCACGCACGCGCACTTCGACCATTTGGACAAGCGCACGTTGCGCAAGGTGGCTGCCGAGCAACCGATCGTCGTGCCGCGCAATGTGGGGCGTCTGGTGCACGGGCTGGGCTTCGACCGGGTGCACGAGTTGGAGGTGTGGGAGTCGATGCAACTGGGTCCGGTCAAGGTCACGATGACGCCGGCGCACCATTGGGGCGCGCGGATGCTGGCGGATTCGCACCGTGGTTTTGGCGGGTTTCTCATCGAAGTGGAGGGGCGTTCGATTCTGCATTGCGGGGACAGCGCATATTTTCCGGGTTTCGCGGAAATCGGAAAACGGCTGCCCGTGGACATCGCGCTGCTCCCGATCGGTGCTTACGACCCGCCCAGCGGGCGCGAGGTCCACATGACGCCGGAGGAAGCGCTACAGGCCTTTGTCGAATTGGGCGCGCAGACGTTCGTGCCCATGCACTACGGGACGTTCCGGCTCAGCTACGAGCCAGCCTGGGAGCCGCCTTCGCGCCTCATTGAATGCGCGGGCGCGCAAGGCTTGCTCGAACGGGTTTGTTTTCTGCGCGAGGGGGAGCCGCGCGTTTTCTGAGCAGCGACGACTTCTTTGGAATCAAGTGCGTGCCATTTTCGCCGGGCATCTCAAGTGCGTCTGGTCAGGCGAGGGGATCGGTGGTAGGGAGATTGTCCATTATGGATGAAGCGCGCCGCCACCTTCCCGAGGGATACTCGATCCGGTTGATGACCGAGGAGGATTACGCCGAGATCGCGGAGATCTGCCGACGTGTTTATCCGACGGAGCGGCCTTACACGGCGGAGGAATTGGCGGCGCACCACCGGCTGTTTCCCGAGGGGCAGTTTGTCGTCATCCACGAGGAGTCGGGAGCGGTGGCCGGAGCGCATTTCACGCTCATCATTTGGATGATCCACTTTCATCTCGATGACTCATGGGACGAACTCACCGCCGGCGGCAGCTTTGCCGATCACGACCCCGAGGCTCACACGCTCTACGGGGCCGATCTCTTCGTGCATCCCGAGCACCAACATCACGGCTTGGGCAAGGCGCTCACCTTGGCCACGCGGGAACTGGTCGCGCACAAGGCGCTCTGGCGCATGGTCGGCGGTAGTCGCATGCCGGGCTATGGTCGTTTGGCCGACGCGCTGGAGCCGGTGGACTACATCGCAAAAGTCAAAAAAGCCGAGGTGACCGATCCGGTGCTGACCGCGCATCTCCATGACGGATGGGATGTCGTCGCGGCCATCCGCGGTTACCTTCCGCACGATGAGGAAAGCAAGGGTTGGGCCGCGGTGATCCAGTGGATCAATCCCGACTGCCCACCGCCGCCCGATTTCGACCTGACCAAGTTGCCGCGCAAAAATTGAGCGGAGCGGGCTGCTTGAGTTTCGCGCGGCGCTGCTTTTCGCTGGCCGCTAACTCTTCGACGAAGACCGGTTTTGCGGATCCGCCGAGCATCGGCCCTCTTCGCCTCGCTCCCGCTCTCAACGATAAACACTCAAATCTCTTTTCATGCTTGGGAGATCAATTGCCTGAGTCGTTTGCTCTCCAGATTGCTGAGTGTGATCGGCGCCTTCGTTCCCTCAAGGTAGAGGTCCCAGCTGAGTAGGTTTTTCCTCTCCATCTTGGCCACGGATTTTCTGTTCACGAGCAGACTGCGGCTCACTTTGGTAAAGAGTTCGGCGGGCAACTGGCTCTCCCAGAGCGAGAGGGGCTGTTTCATCATGAGGATCTTCTCTTCACTCAGGAAGATCCTGGTGTAGTCGCCCTGCGACTCGATGGCGGCAATCTCCCTTGCCTTCACCATCATGGAGAGTGATCTCTCCCGCAGCAGGACCAGATCCTCGGGTTCAAGACGTTTTGCTGTTTCGGTGGGGGGAGGAGAGATGGTTTCGCTTGCGGCTCCTTTTGCCGGGCCGAGCTGTTTGCTCAGACGCAGGATCGTCTTGGCGAGCCGTTCGGCACTGACTGGCTTGGTCAGGTAGTCGAGGGCATTGGCCTCGAAGGCCCTGATCGCATACTCGTCAAAGGCGGTGACAAAGACGACGGCCGGCTGGGGTTCGACCGTTTCGAGTTTCGGGAGGAGGGCGAAGCCGTTCTCTTTCGGCATTTGGATATCGAGGAAAATCACATCGGGTCTCTCCGCGGAGACTAAATCGAAAGCAGAGGAAACGTCTTCCGCCTCGCCCACGATCTCTATCTCGGGATGAGCCTTGAGGCGCTTGGCCAGATGGATTCGCGAGGGTGACTCGTCATCCACCAGAATAGCGCGCAGGCGTGGAGGTTTGGGCTGTTCGGAGTTTCTGCTCATGGCTTCGTGATGGGGAGGGTCACGATCGACTGTACCCGTTGTGGCGAGTGCTCGTGGGTCAGGCTAGCGCGGTCACCATAGAGCAACTGGAGACGTCGTCGGAGGTTGGTGATCCCGATGCCCATCCCTGACGATGCCGAGGGCTCCACCCACGATCCCGTATTCTCGACCGTGAGATGGAGGCGATCCCCGGTGAGCTGCGCTTCGATGCGGATCGAGAGAGGCATGGGGCTTGTCTGCTGGCCATACTTGATCGCATTTTCGAGGAGGGGTTGGACCAGTTGCCTTGGCACCACGAACACACGCGCCTCCTCGTCCGCATCGATCCGGAACCGCAGCTTCTCCTCGAAGCGGATTTTCTCCACGTGGAGATAGTTCTCCATGGCTTCCAGCTCCTCACCGAGAGGTGAGTAGTCGTCATTCCTCTTGCGCAGGGAGAAGCGAAGGTAGTCGGCGAGGGACTGGGTCAGCTCCTCCACTTTCTCCTTGTTGTCACTCACTGCCATGACGGCGGAGAGTGCATTGAAGAGGAAGTGCGGCTGCATTTGGTATCTTAGCAGTGCAAGTTCGCTTTTCTGCTGGCGACCGCTCAGCTCAAGAGAGTCAAAAAAGAGCGATCCCGAAAAATAGAATCCGACCCAAAGGGCAAAAAAGAAGAGATCCAGATAGAAGCCGAGGACCATCACGCTGGTTCCGATCGAAAGATTCCCGGTGAGTGACCTGAAGTGCTCTTGCAGGAACGGAATTTGCGTGAGTAGCAGAATTTCTACTGCGATGTAAGCGAGTGAAAGACCGAGAAGCACCGCGGTCATTTTGAGAGGATGCCACTTCCTCGAATGAATCCGGATCAGCAGGGGGCGAAGAGACGTTGTGATGAGGAACCCGTAAGCTGACTTGAGGAGGATCAATTCAAAGAGCAACGATTCTGCTCCGCGGAGAATGATGCCGGTAGCCATCAGCACCCACACCAAGATTCCCTGGAAGAGCGTGTAAGCCACCCAGAAGCTGATCTGTAGCTTCCAAAAGTAGGGAGACTTTTTGCTTTCTGTGAAATCCCCGAGGTGACGGTTGATGATCATTGGGTTGGGGTTGCAATCTCTGGCGCGCCCACGCGCAGCTAATCAATCGAATTGTCGCGCGACCCACTAGGAGAAAATCCTGAGCTGATCCCGTAAGGGGGGGGGAGATCGGATGTGAAGTTCTGCGCGCAAAAACGCAGCGGTCCGCTGAACCGCAGTTCCGCAACCGCGGGACAACCAGCAGCCCTTGCCGCGGGATACACGATTCGTCGACGGTTTCATGCGATTCGTCGAGTTTCGGTTGATAAATCACCCTTTCACCCTTTCTCTGCAAAATTCTCTCGGACCAAACCAATGAAACCAATGAAAGCAATGACGGCGGTGGCGGCTCTCGGGCTGGCACTGGGAATGGTGGGGGCCGGAACCGCTGAGGCCGACACGTTCGGCACGAGTGGCAATGAGTTCAATATCGACTTCGTGGATATCGGCAACGCGGGCAATGCGGCCGATACGACCGGCTACGGAGCCGTGCCCTACGAATACCGCGTGGGCACTTACGAGGTCACCCAGGACGCCGTCACCAAGGCGATGGCTAGCGGGTTGGCCGACGTGACGGCTGGGGAATGGACGGGCAACCAGCCGGTGGCGCCTTTTTCGTGGTATGAGGCGGCGGCTTTTGTCAACTGGCTGAACACGAGCTCGGGGAAGACGGCGGCCTATGATCTCACCTTCAGCAGCGGTAGTTGGAGCATGGCTCTGTGGAGCAGCGAGCAGGCCTGGACGGCGGGAGGAACCAATCTTTACCGGAACAAGAACGCCTTTTATTTTCTGCCCAGCGAGAACGAGTGGTATAAGGCGGCGTATTACAACGCGGCCGGGACGAACTATTTTCTCTTCCCGACGACAAGCAACATCGACCCGATCGCCGTGGCCAGCGGGACCAACGCAGGCACGGCGGTTTACAATTTCGCCGGGCTTCAGCCAGCGGCTGTGACCGATGCGGGCGGCTTGAGCCCCGTTTCAACGATGGGCCAAGGCGGCAATGTGTCGGAGTGGATGGAGAGTGCCTTTGATGGCACAAACAGCTTGGCGTCCGAGGATCGCGCGGCCCGCGGTGGCAGCTACCAGTCCATCTACTACGCCGGCGTCATCACCAACCCCTTGATCTCCTCGGCCCGGGGCATCGGCGACCCGTCGAACGAGATCAGGAACCTCGGCTTTCGCGTCGCGAGTGTCCCTGAACCCTCGACCTATGCCCTCATCGCCCTCGCTGGCGCGGTGCTTGTCGCCCGCGTCGTGGTTCGGCGTCGTCGGAGTTAGAGCAAAAGCCTCTCGTTTGCCGGAGTCACGCGGCGCGGTTGCCTGGCGTCCCAAGCGGACAAACTTCTCGAGCCCATTCGGAAGCAGAGCTTTGGTTGCCCTCCTTCCGGCCTTGGTCGCCACGTCACAGCAGGCCGATGCCTAGGCTCTCCTTGTCGGTTCCAATAATTCCGCGCTGGTGACGGGAGCCGGTTCGACGTGGAGTAACAGCACCCATCGATTTCCGCGCACGCGATGGTTTTTCGACATCGTGATCGGACTGGCCTTGGCGTTTGGGGCTTTGGCCATCGTCATCGCATCGCGCTGACTAGTCGGGAGGCTTCGACCTGTGTCGCTGCGCACGCCTGCTCCCACCGTTCTTGGCTTTGACCGCGCGGCTTCATAACTTGCATGTGTGTCCAAGCCGCCTGATGACCGACCTGCGCCGATGGCGTGTCCGTTCACCGGAAAGATCTGGCGCCACGATGGCAGCGCGCTGATGCCTGCTGCGGGCGGCGCAGCCGCGGATCGTGGGTCGGCCGCGGAGGAATTTCTACGGCAGTTCGCGAGGGAGAACGGCGGCCATGTTTCGGCGACGAGGATCGAGGCTGTTCGCGCCGAGATCTCCGCGCACGGGTGGTATCGGCAAACGCCGGAGGAACTTGAGTTTGCCTGCCGCCTGGCGTGGAGGAACAACCGCCGCTGCATCGGCCGTCGCTATTGGCAAACGCTCGAGGTGGCCGATGCGCGCGAGGCCGTGACCGCGGGCGATATTTTCGAGGCCTGCGTGGCGCATCTGCGGCGCTCGACCAATGGCGGAAAAATCCAGCCGCTGATCACGGTGTTCGCCGAGGCGGACGCCGAGGGGCGCGGCCCAGTCATTCACAATTACCAACTCATCCGCTATGCGGGCTATCGTCAGTCCGACGGCACCGTGCTGGGTGACCCGGCGGAGGTGCTCTTCACCGAGCGGGTGATGGCGGCGGGATGGAAGCCGCCAGCGCAATGTAGTGCGTTCGACGTTCTGCCTCTGGTGATTGAAACGCCGGAGGAGGGGGAAAGGCTTTTTATCATTCCGCAAGACGCGGTTTTGGAAGTGCCGATCATCCATCCGACCTTCGCGTGGTTCGAAGAACTAGGGCTCAAGTGGCATGCCTTGCCGGCGGTCTCCAATATGGTCCTTGATGCCGGTGGCGTGCGCTACACGGCGGCGCCCTTCAGCGGCTACTACATGGAGACGGAAATCGCGGCGCGGAACTTCGGCGACGCGGAGCGCTACAACCTGTTGCCGGTGGTGGCGGATCGCATGGATCCGGCGATGCGTTCACGCGATCCGTTCTGGCGCGACCGGGCGCTGGTCGAACTGTGTGCGGCGGTGCTTTATTCTTTCCGGCAAGCCGGAGTGACGATGGTGGATCATCATGCCGCCTCGCGTCAGTTCATGGAACATCTGGCGGAGGAAAAAGCGCAGGGCCGCATTGTGCCCGGCGATTGGTCGTGGTTGGTGCCGCCCGTGTCCGGATCAGCATCGCCGGTCTTCCACCGCTCGTATGATCCGCGACCGCGACTGCCGGATTTCGTGCCGAGGCAAAAAAAACGCTGACGCCGCCCGCGCGGGGCAGCGTCAGCGTGGAGTGAAATAAATCAGCGCTTATCGAGGACAGCGTTCCATTCCTCGAGGCGTTTCGACTGTGCTTTGAAGAGGTCGTCGGTCGGATCGAGGATTTCGATCGATTTGATTTTGTCGCCCTGCGCAACGGCGTTGACGATGTCCTGTCCCTTGGTCACCGAGCCGAAGACGGTGTGCTTGCCGTCGAGCCATGGGGTGGGGACGTGGGTGATGAAGAACTGGCTGCCGTTGGTGCCCGGGCCGGCGTTGGCCATGGAGAAGATGCCGGGTTTGTCGTGTTTGAGCTCCGGGGAGCACTCATCCTCGAAGCGGTAGCCCGGGCCGCCGCTGCCGGTGCCGGTCGGGTCGCCGCCTTGGACCATGAAATCGGGGATGACGCGGTGGAACTTGAGATCGTTGTAATAGCCGCGTTTGGCCAGGTTCAAGAAGTTGGCCACGGTGACCGGGGCTTTCGACGGATAGAGGACGCCTTCGATGTCGCCCCTGTCGGTTTTGACGATGATGCGGATGTCTTTCATGGATTCTTCACTTTGCGCGGGAAGTGCCGTGATGGCGAGAGCCAAAGCGGCGAGGAGGATGGATGTTTTGCTCATGACGGCTTTTCCGATATCCGTCTTTCGTGCCAAAGGAAACCGAAAACGCCGCGCACCTGCGGGCGCATGACTACGCCTGGCTGGTCAAACGCTGGCGCGCCTTGGCCAAACGCGAGGGTTGGCGGATGTGGAAATTCGCCGAGGCGGACGGGTTTCCGGTCTATGTGGGGGAGTCAACGAGGGGTGCTGGTCCGAGTCTTTACCTGTCCGCCGGCATCCACGGTGACGAGCCGGCGGCGACCGAGGGACTGATCACGTGGTGCGAAAAACGGGCGAGAGCACTGAAAAAATGCAATGTGCTCATTTTCCCGTGTCTCAATCCATGGGGATTGCAGCACAACGACCGGCACGATGCGCGCGGGCGCGATCTCAATCGCGGCTACCACCGGCGCGACATTGCCGTCATCGCGGCGCAAAAGAAAATTCTCCGCGGACGAACCTTCGATGCGGCGGTCATGCTGCATGAGGATTTCGACGCGCATGGCGTTTATCTTTACGAGATCAAGGGCGACAAACCGTTCTGGGGAGAGAAACTGCTCGCCGCCGCCGCGCGCCATGTGCCGGTCGAGCCGCGTAAAAAAATCGAAGGCCACGTCGCGCGCGGCGGTCTCATTCGCCGCAGCATCACGCGCGACACCATGCCGGAGCATCCCGAGGCGTTCTGCCTCCGCTTCGGTCATACCGGTCGCAGTCTCACCTTTGAGACGCCGTCCGAATTTTCCATGACGGGGCGGGTGCGGGCGCATGGGGCGGTCTTGGATGAGGTTTTGCGGTTGGCGGCGGCCTGATGGGCGGCTATTTTGTCCGGTCATCTCCGAACCATGGAAATCACCGTCGACAAACAGCCCAATTGCCTCGCCACCCTCCGCGCCACCGTTCCCGCCGGGACAGTGAAAAAGAAAATCGAAAAACTGGCCGCCGAATACCAGAAGTCCGCAAAACTGCCGGGGTTCCGTCCGGGCAAAGCACCCCTCCCGGTGGTGGCCCGCAAATACAAAGAGGCCATCGCGGAAGACGCGGTGAAAGACTTGCTCCGCGAGGCGGTCGATCAGGCGGCCAAGGACAACAAGTTGACCGTGCTCAATGCGTTTGATCTTCAGCACGGCGAGGTCGGCGAGAACGACCTCGATTTGAGCGTGAAGCTGACGCTCGAGCCCGATTTTGCCCTGCCCGATGTGGAAAACCTCGGAGTCGAGGTGCTCGAGGAGGTGGTCACCGAGGAGCATGTCAGCGGCAACATCAACGTGCTGCTCGAGCGCATGGCCGAATTCACCGACATCAAAGACCGCGCACTGCAGATGGGCGATTACGCGGTGCTCGATTACGATGCGTCGGTCGAGGGAAAGCCTCTGGGTGAGTTTTGTCCCGAGGCGCCATCGACCATGAAGGGCGGAGAGGGTCTGTGGATCGTCATGGAGGAAGAAAGCATGTGGCCCGGATTTTGCGCGGGCTTGGTCGGAGCAAAGGAAGGCGAGGACCGCACGGTGGAAGTGACCGCGCCGGAAGATTTCGGTGTCCCGTCGCTGCGCGGCAAAAAAATCACGCATCAGGCCAAACTCAAGGGCATCAAGGCCAAGAAACTCCCCGAGTTGAACGACGAGGTGGCGCAAAAAATCGCCGGGCGCAGCGCTGAAGAGTTGCGCACAGCCTTCCGCGAACGACTCGAAGCGGCGGCTGTCGAACAAATCGAGCGCAAGAAACGCGCCACCGCCGTCGAGCATCTGGTCAAAAGCGTGGAGTTCGAGATTCCGGCTTCCATGGTCATGGGCGAAGCGCGTCGTGTGGTGCGCGAGATCGTCGAGGCCGAGCAGACGCGCGGTTTGAGCGACGAGGATTTGTTGAGCAAAAAAGACGAAATTTTCCAGCACGCGCAGATGGGCGCGCAATTCCGGGTCAAGGCCGACTTCATCCTGACCCGTCTGGCCCGCGAGCAGAACATAGAGGCTTCCCGCGAGGAATTGGCCGAGCATATCGCCCGCATGGCGCAACGGCTCAACATGCCGATGGACAAACTGGTCAAACAACTGGTCAAACGCGAAGCCCTCGGGTCGGTCGAGGGCGAAGTGGTCCGGGACAAGGCCCTTGATTTCCTCGCCTCCAAAGTTAAGGTGAAAAAGGCTGAGGCCAAGGCGTGACGCCGGCGGCCGCAGTCCGAATTTTATGAGTCCTACCTTCCAATCCGGCGCCTCCGAGCCGCGCAACTCCATGCTGGTTCCCATGGTCGTCGAGCAGACGGGCCGCGGGGAGCGCAGTTACGACATCTATTCGCGCCTCTTGAAGGACCGCATCATTTTCATCGGCACGCCGATCGACGATTACATCGCCAATCTGGTCATCGCCCAGATGCTCTTCCTGCAGATGGAAGACGCGAAGAAGGACATGCATATCTACATCAATTCGCCGGGTGGATCGGTTACGGCCGGATTGGCTATTTATGACACCATGCAGTTCGTCACCTGCGACGTGAACACCTATTGCATGGGCATGGCGGCAAGCATGGGCGCTGTGCTGCTTTGCGCCGGGACGAAGGGCAAGCGTTACGCTCTCCCGAATTCCGATATCATGATCCACCAGGTCAGCGGCGGTGCGCAGGGCCAAGCCAGCGACGTCGAGCGCCAGGTCGAGTTCATGTTCAAGCTCAAGCGCCGTCTCGAGTCGATCATCGCGCACCACACCGGCAAGCCGGTCGAGCAGGTGCACAAGGATGCCGACCGCGATTACTACATGAGCGCGGCCGAGGCCAAGGACTACGGCCTGGTCGACGAAGTGGTCAAATCCCGCAAGGAAATCCCGGGCGCCGTGCCCGCCTGATCCCATGGCCCGCGCGACGAACCTCACCATGTGCTCTTTCTGCGGAAAGAGCCACAGCGAGGTGCGCAAACTCATCGCCGGCCCGGGCGTCTACATCTGCGACAGTTGCGTCACCCTCTGCAAAGGCATCCTCGACAAGGAGCTCAAGGAGGAATCGAAGAAAAAAGGCGGCAGTGTGCGCGTGCCCAAGCCGGCGGAAATCCGTGCGGAACTGGATCAATTCGTCATCGGGCAGGAATTGGCCAAAAAGACCCTCTCGGTCGCGGTGCACAACCATTACAAACGCATCCTGCACCAGGCCTCCTCCCGCGAGATCGCGTTGCCCGGCAGCGAGGATGTCGAGCTGGAGAAAAGCAATATCCTGCTCATCGGCCCGACCGGCTCCGGCAAAACGCTTCTCGCCCGCACCTTGGCGCGCATTCTCGATGTTCCTTTCTGTATCGCCGACGCCACCACGCTGACCGAAGCGGGTTATGTCGGCGAGGACGTGGAGAATATCGTTCTCCGTCTCCTGCAGGCCTCCGATTATGACGTGAAACGCGCGGAGATCGGCATCGTCTACATCGACGAAATCGACAAGATCGGACGCAAGACGGACAACGTGAGCATCACCCGCGACGTTTCCGGCGAGGGTGTGCAGCAAGCGCTCTTGAAGATTCTCGAAGGCACGACCTGCAATGTGCCTCCGCAGGGCGGGCGCAAACACCCGCAGCAGGAATACATCCAGGTTAACACGGACAAGATCCTCTTCATTTGCGGCGGTGCTTTTGTCGGACTGGAAAAAATCATCCAGCGCCGCATGGGCAACCGCGTGCTCGGTTTCCATGCGCGCGTCGCGGAGGAAACCAAGGAGCCACTCGCCGCCTCGACGGCCACCATCCATCAGGTCGAGCCGGAGGATCTCCTTGCCTTCGGTCTTATTCCGGAATTTGTCGGACGCCTTCCGGTGGCCACCGCCCTCGACCAGTTGACCGAAGACGAGCTGGTCATCATTTTGACCGAGCCGCGCAACGCCATGGTCAAGCAATACGCCAAGCTCATGTCCATGGAGGGCGTTGATCTCAATATCACCAAGGACGGACTGCGGGCCTTGGCCGAGCGGGCTGTGAGCAAGGGCACCGGCGCGCGGGCTCTGCGTTCCATGATGGAAAAAATCATGCTCGACGTCATGTATGACGTGCCGAGCCGCGAGGACATCGCCGAGGTGACGATCAACCGTGCGGTGGTCGAAGGCCGCAAGCCGCCGCTCCTGCGTCGCAAGCAGGACAAAGACGCGGCCTGATCGCCATGGCGTCCTGTAGCGGCACCGTCCGCGGCGCCGAAATCCCAACGACCGTTGCCGCGGACGGCGATGCTGCATTTCAGAATTCCGGGCCCCTGGTTTTGGATCTCGGGTGCGGCAACGGGGTGTTTTTGGCGGGGTTGGCGGCGCTGCGGCCGGACTGGAATGTGCTCGGGATCGAAAGGAAGGATTACCGCGTGCGTCAGGCGCGGCGGCGGGCGGGGGATTTGAACAATGCCCGTATCGCGCACGGGGAAGTCACGGAAGTCCTGTCCGATCTGCCTCTGTCGTCCATCGCGCGAGTTTATCTGCTTTTCAGCGATCCGTGGCCGAAGCGGCGTCATGCCGTGCGCCGTCTGGTGCAGCCTGAGTTTGCCGCCTTGCTCGGCACGCGTTTGCGTCCGGACGGAATTTTCTCCTTCGCTTCGGACTCTCCGGAATATGCGGAGTGGGCGGAAGATGTTTTTCGGGCCGATGGATGGCAGATCTCGGCGTGGGAACTTCCGCCGGACTGGCCGCCTACCGAATTCGAGCAACGATTTGTTTCCGCCGGGGTTCAAATCCGGAGATTCCAAGCCAAACGGTGACGCAGGCGACCAAAGAACGTGAGGACGGATTCGGGGAGATTGCTCCCCGGGAGGATGACGATAGCCGCTTGGTTGCTTTGATGCTGCGCGCGCGGGAGGACGACGAGACCGCGTTTCGCGAACTGGTCGAGGCTACGGAGGACCGGGTTTACGGGACAATCGTCAAGATGCTTGGCGGACTCGAGGGCGCCGAAGATCTTGCTCAGAAGGTTTACCTGCGCATCTGGCAGGCGCGCAAGCGTTACGAACCCACGGCCAAGTTCAGCACGTGGATGTTCTCCATCACACGGCGTCTGGTGCTGAACGAACGTCGTGGACGCGGACGCCGTTCGGCCGTCTTCTACGATCCGCGACCGGAGGAAAAGCCGCATGAAATTGTTTCCGGTCATTCACCGGTAACGGATGCGGCGGCAGGCGAGTTGGCGCAGGCCATCGATGCAGCGCTGGAGGAATTGCCGGAGGAACAGCGGACGGCACTGGTTTTACGCCGCTACGAAGAGATGCCCTACGAAGAGATCGCCGCAGTCTTGGACACGACCGTGCCGGCGGTGAAGAGCCTGCTCTTCCGGGCGCGGGAGAATTTGCGCGGAAAGCTGAAGGCGTGGCTCTGAATCAGCGGGTCCAGCGGCCACGGGACAATCCCGGCAGCCATTCGTTGCGATACATGACAGAGTAGTCCGTCTTGCCGACGGCGCCGACCATGGGGACGCCGGTGGCGCGTTTCCATTTCTTCGACATGCTCTCGCCGGTGTGGCAGCCCCAGCTTTTGACCAGAGCCTTGGGGGCAAAGATGCCGCGGTTGATGCGGCCGAGTTCATCCTCGTGCAGCCACGCCTTCGAGGCGCTGTCGATCTCGTTACTGTAGTCGAACATGAAGCAGGCCTTGTTCGAGTGGAGGAACCAGTCGAGGCTGGCGATTTTCACCGCGTTGCGAGGTTGTCCGGCGTTGAGGTAGTTGATCACTTGGTCAGGCGAGTTGAACCAGATGAGCTTGACCCCGTATTTCTGCGCGATGTTGGCGATCCACGAGGTGAGGGGACCTTCGTTCTGACGGAGACGCCGCTCGTAGCTCGGACGGTGCACCAGCCAAGTGATTCGCGCATTCTTGTCAGCGTCCCTGATCTGCTGGAAACGCGTGACGGCCGGGCGGATGAAATTGCCCCACCAGCGGTCGTGCGGCGGATTCTTGAATTTCTCCCACTGGTAAAGCGAGACGCCGCCGCTGACGACGATGTGTTCCGTTTGGTAGGCCGCCTGCAGTGGAGCGGCGGCAACCAGCAGGAGAGCTATGGCGATGAGGCGTGGCATTAAGTGCAAAATGTTCCGCGAAAAGCGGTCCAGGGCAAGCGGATCCGGTGGTTTGATGTGGCGGCGGCCGCCTTGGAATGTAGCGGCAGCGTCTTCGCTGCCGGTCGTTGTCGATAAAAGGGCGGCGGTGGGGACGGCGACGCTACATCAGGCAGATAGGACGCAAAAAAACCGGGGCGACCTTGCGGTCGCCCCGGGTGATTGGTTCAGGCTTTGGGCCGGACTTAGTAGTCCATGCCGCCCATACCGCCCATGCCGCCGCCGGGCATTGCCGGGGCTTTCTCCTTCTCGGGGATCTCGGTGACGAGAGCCTCGGTGGTGAGGAGCAGGCCGCTGATGGACGAGGCGTTTTGCAAGGCGCTGCGGGTCACCTTGGTCGGGTCGACCACGCCGGCTTTGACCAGGTCTTCATACGTGCCGGTGGCGACGTTGTAGCCTTCGTTGCCTTTGCCCTTCTTGACTTCCTGCACGATGAGGGCGCCTTCCAGACCCGCGTTGTCGGCGAGCTGGCGGAGCGGCGCTTCGACCGCGCGGTTCACGATCTGGGCGCCGATGGCTTCGTCACCCTCGAGCTTGAGGTTGGCGAGGACCTTCTGCGCGCGGATGAGGGCGACGCCGCCGCCGGGGACGATGCCTTCCTCGACCGCCGCACGGGTGGCGTGGAGGGCGTCTTCGACGCGGGCTTTCTTTTCCTTCATCTCGGTCTCGGTCGCGGCGCCGACATTGATGACGGCAACACCACCGGCCAACTTGGCGAGGCGCTCCTGGAGCTTCTCGCGGTCGTAGTCCGAGGTGGTTTCCTCAATCTGACGGCGGATCTGGGCGACGCGGCCCTGGATGTCTTTGCTCTTGCCTTCACCTTCGACGATCGTGGTGGCTTCTTTTTCCACGACGATGCGCTTGGCTTTGCCGAGGTCATCGAGGCTGATGCTGTCGAGCTTGATGCCGAGGTCCTCGGTGATGCATTTGCCACCGGTGAGGACGGCGATGTCTTCGAGCATGGCCTTGCGGCGGTCGCCGAAGCCGGGGGCTTTGACGGCGCAAACTTGCAGGGTGCCACGGAGTTTGTTGACCACGAGGGTGGCCAGCGCTTCGCCTTCGACGTCTTCCGCGATGATGAGGAGCGGACGGCCGCCTTTGGCCACCTTCTCCAATACCGGGAGGAGGTCCTTCAGGCTGCTGATCTTCTTCTCATAGATGAGGATGTAGGCGTTCTCGAGAGAGGCTTCCATCGCCTCCGCGTTGGTCGCGAAGTAGGGCGAGAGATAGCCTTTGTCGAACTGCATACCTTCGACGACGTCGAGGGTGGTTTCGATCGACTTGGCTTCTTCCACCGTGATGGTTCCGTCCTTGCCGACCTTCTCCATCGCGTCGGCGATGATCTGCCCGATCGTTTTGTCCCAGTTGGCCGAGACGGTGGCGACCTGCGCGATTTCGCTGCTGTCGGAGACCTTTTTGGAGATCTTGCCGAGTTCGGCGACGACGGCCTCGACGGCCTTGTTGATGCCGCGCTGCAGCGACGTCGGGTTGGCCCCGGCGGTCACGTTCTTGAGGCCTTCGCGATAGATCGCTTCGGCCAGCACGGTGGCGGTGGTGGTGCCGTCGCCGGCGATGTCGGACGTCTTCGACGCGACTTCGCGGACGAGCTGGGCGCCCATGTTCTCGTAAGGATTCTCGAGCTCGATCTCCTTGGCGACGGTGACGCCGTCCTTGGTGATGGTCGGGCTGCCGAATTTCTTGTCGAGGATGACGTTGCGTCCGGACGGCCCGAGGGTCGCCTTGACGGCTTTGGCCAATTTCTCGACACCGCGGAGCAGGCTGTGCCGCGCGGCTTCATCGAATTCCAATTGTTTAGCTGCCATAATTTTTAAGTATTCAGTTTACGGTGTTCAGTGATTCAGTTTTTAGCTGAGGATGCCGAGGATGTCGTCCTCGCGCATGATGAGGTAGGACTTGTCGTCCACCTTGATTTCGGTGCCGCCGTATTTGCTGAAGAGAACCTTGTCGCCGGCTTTGACGACGAACTCGATTTTCTTCCCGCTGTCGTCCGTTTTACCGGTGCCGACCGCGACAATTTTCCCCTCCTGGGGTTTTTCTTTGGCGGTGTCGGGAATGATAATCCCGCCTTTGATCGTTTCCTTCTCGTCGAGCGGCTCAACGAGCACGCGATCGCCGATCGGTTTGACTTTGGATGCCATAGTGTTGGTTTCTTACCTCCGTTGTGTTGTGTTTGGTGGTTGTTGAAGGCGCGGACGGACACCCGTCCGCCCGCGCGGGTTCAAAGTTGCCTCAGGATTTCTTGTCCTCGTCGACCATCTCGAACTCGGCGTCGACGACGTCGCCTTCTTTTTTGGCGCCGCCCTCGGCCGCGTGGGCTTCGGGTCCGGGGCCCGCTTCACCGCCTTGCGGCGGGGGCGGGGCCTGCTGGGCCGAGGCCTGCTTGTAGAGTTCGCTGCTCACTTCCTGGAATTTGGCCTGCAGAGCGTCGGCGGACGACTTGATCGCGTCGGTATCCGAGCCCTTGAGCGCGTCGCGCACCTTGGTGACGAGATCTTCGACGTCCTTCTTGAGGTTGCCGGGAACTTTGTCGCCGAGGTCTTTCAATTGCTTCTCGCACTGGTAGGCCAGCGAGTCGGCATTGTTGCGCGCCTCGACGCCTTCCTTGGCTTTGGCGTCATCGGCCGCGTGGGCTTCGGCCTCCTTCTGCATCTTGTCGACTTCCTCTTTGCTCAGTCCGCTCGAGCCGGTGATGGAAATCTTCTGCTCCTTGCCGGAGCCGAGGTCCTTGGCCGAGACGTTGAGGATGCCGTTGGCGTCGATGTCGAAGGTGACTTCGATCTGCGGGACGCCGCGGGGCGCCGGCGGGATGCCGTCGAGATGGAACACGCCGAGTTGCTTGTTGTCCTTGGCCATGGGGCGTTCGCCTTGCAGCACTTTGATTTCCACGCCCGGCTGGCTGTCGGCGTAGGTGGAAAACACATTCGACTTCTTGGTCGGGATGGTCGTGTTGCGCGGGATCATCGGCGTGGCGATGCCGCCAGCTGTCTCGATGGCGAGGGTCAGCGGGGTCACGTCGAGGAGGAGCACGTCTTTGACGTCGCCCTTGAGCACGCCGCCCTGGATGGCTGCACCGATGGCCACGACTTCGTCGGGGTTCACGCCGCGGTGCGGTTCGCGTCCGATGAGGTTCTTGGCCGTCTCGATGACCTTGGGCATGCGGGTCATGCCGCCGACCAGAACGAGTTCGTTGACGTCGCTCTTGCCGAGCTTCGCATCTTTCAAGCACGCTTCGACCGGTTTGATCGTTCGGGTGAAGAGGTCGTCGGTGAGCTGTTCGAGTTTCGAGCGGGTCAGTTTTTTCTGGATGTGCTTCGGACCCGAGGCGTCGGCTGTGACGAAGGGAAGATTGATCTCGTATTCCTGCGCGGAGGAGAGGGCGATCTTCGCTTTTTCGGCCTCTTCTTTGATGCGCTGCACGGCGTCGGGCTGCTTGGAGAGGTCGATGCCGGAGTCCGCTTTGAACTCGGAGATGATCCAATCCATGATCTTGTGATCCCAATCGTCGCCGCCGAGGTGCGTGTCGCCGTTGGTCGCCTTCACTTCGAAAACACCGTCGCCGATTTCGAGGGCTGAGATGTCGAAGGTGCCGCCGCCCAAGTCATAGACCGCGATCTTTTCGTCCTTCTTCTTGTCGAGGCCGTAGGCGAGGGAGGCTGCGGTCGGCTCGTTGATGATGCGCAGGACTTCGAGGCCCGCAATTTTGCCGGCGTCTTTCGTCGCGTTGCGCTGCGAGTCATTGAAATAGGCCGGGACAGTGATGACCGCCTGGGTGATCTTTTCGCCGAGCTTGGCTTCCGCGTCGGACTTCAGCTTGGCCAAAATCATCGCGCTGATTTCCGGCGGGCTGAACGATTTTTTCTGGCCGTTGATGTCCAGTTCGATGTGCGCGTCGCCGTTGGCTGCTTTGACCAACTTGTAGGGCACGCGCTTGTCGCCCTCGTTCAGCTCGTCGAATTTGCGCCCCATGAAGCGCTTGACCGAGAAAACGGTATTGGTCGGGTTGGTGACGGCTTGGCGCTTGGCCGCTTGGCCGACGAGGCGTTCGCCGTTTTTGGCGAAGGCGACAACGGACGGCGTGGTCCGCGCGCCCTCACTGTTTTCCAGCACAACAGGTTCCCCGCCTTCCATGACGGACATGCAGGAGTTTGTTGTGCCTAGGTCGATACCGAGAATTTTGCTCATAAAAGTGTGTTTCCTTTAAGTTTGAAGGAATCTAATTAGCAGGATCGGTGCCATACGGACTTTACGTGTGACATGTAATTGGTGACAAGTGACTTGTGATTAATTGATCCGCTTTCGCTCGGCCCTCCAAAGTGTGACACGATGGCGCAATTGGCGCGCCAGGGGTTCATCCGTGTGACAGGATGGCGCGCTTGTGCTGGGGCTGGCTGGGGCGCCAAGGACCTTGATGCGGCCGGGGGGTGTCCGGACCGCGGCGATATCTCCCGGTGAGGACTACTTCGCCGATGGATCGCCCGAATCGGTGAGGATCTGCTCGACGGTCTCGGCGGCAAGTCCCTCATCCTCGCCGAAAGTTTGCACCTCGAGAGCTGTGCCCGCCGCGGCGCAGAGCGCGAGAACGCTCAGGATGTTCCGGGCGCAGGCGAACTGCTCGCCGCATTTGAGGAACACGACGGAATGCATGTTCTTGATAGCCGAGGCCAAGCGGGTGGCAACGGCGGCGGTGATTCCGGGTTCGGAGGCGAGAACGACGTATTTTGTCTTCATGGTTGTATTGAATTCCGACAATGGAAAGGCAGAGCGTGTTCAAATGCGGAGTTGGCAAAAACGCCGCCGCATTCTCGTTTTTGTCGCTGGTGCTGGCTACCGCTTGCGAGGGCGCCGGATTAAATCACCATGAGAAAGTCAAAATGCGCATCGTCGTGGGCGACTTCAACTTTGTGGTGGCGAGCGCATGCTGCGATGAGGATGTCCGCGAAAGGGGCTGTCTTTCCTGCCCGCCGGCAACGGTGGGCGAGTTCGCAGGCCTGCTCCCAGACTTCTTCACCTACAGAATACTCGGGGAGAACTTGTTCGTATTCGCGAAGCACGCGCGCTTCTTTTTCCGTGCCGACGCCACGCCATAACTCGAGGCGGATGGGGGCGCACCATGCGGCCTCGCCGGCCAGAAGTAATTCCTCGACCTTCGCGCGTTTCTTGGCGTCGCCTTGACGTCGCAGTTGGTGAACCCAGAGCGAGGTGTCGATGATGGTCATCGCGCGCCGGTCAGTTTGTCGCGACCTGTTTCGGTTTTACGCAGAGATTCCAAAGAGGGAAAACCTGCGAAGGAACGCGAGTGGCGGACCAAGGCGGCCATCCGGCGACGGCGGTTGAAGTCCGTCAGCGCCTCGAGGACCGCGGCCCGCTTGGTCTTGGCCCCGGTGAAACGCATGGCATCCTTCAGCTCGCCTTCCGGAATATCGATCGTGGTTTTCATGCTTCCTTTTTGGCACAAAAAGGATTCCGACGCAAGATGCGGTCCAAATGGTCAGGCCATACCCAACATCCACCGGATGGCCGCCCAATAAAGCGGGATGCCGAGGGTGATCTTGAGGGGGAAGGTGATGCTCAGGGAGAGGAGTTCGACCAATCTGGGATTCGCTTCGGGGATGGCGTGGCGCATGGCGGCGGGTGCCGTCCGAAACGCGCGGTGTCACAGCTTGGTGCGGTTTCTCGCGTGGCCCGCTTCGGCACGAACGACTCCCGCAAAGTGTCGCCGCCCTTCGGGCTGTGTGCTGCGTTAATCCGGAGGCGGGCCGCCCGGCTGCGGCAGGGCGGCTGCTTCTTCGGCGTCGATGAAACCATCGGCGTTCTTGTCGTGTCGGGAAAAACTGCGTGCCATAGGCGGCGGAGCTTCCTTTTGGGAAATTTTGCCGTCGCCGTCGCGGTCGAAGCGTCCGACCCGCCCGCGCGAGTTTCCGCCTTGTCGCGGCGGTCCTCCGCCGGCACCCGGCCCGCGTCTTTGGAAACTCGGATCGGGCGTTCCTTTGGTCATGCGCGGATAAAAAGGAAATTCCTCCGTGGCCACGTAAAAATACGTTCCCTGCGGATACTCCGCGGTGGCTCCGGTGCGGCCGTTGGCCTCATCGAGCGTGCCGGATGCGGCGACGAATTCGAAATCCTGCGTGTAGGTGCCGTCGTATTTTCCTCCGGGGCCTTCGCTGCCGCCGGGACGCATGCCGGATTTCAAGCGGTAGCCGGGGCGATCGTCGGAAGTTTGCGTGTAGATCGGAAATCCGTCTGCCGCGTAACCGACGAGCTTTCTTTCCTTGCCGGGCAAAGTTCGCACCAGGGCGGCGGGGACACCGTGATAATGGTAGGCGCCGTTGGGCTGCACGTGGGCCATATTGCGGTCCATGCCGAGCAGACCTTCCCCGTCGATGATGCCTTCCCGGTGCCAACCGGACGACGGATCGTTCTTCCAATATTCCGCCGTGCCGGGATCGAACACGACGCCGTTCAAGGCCACGCCGACGGGTTGGCGTTTCAAAGGAGTGAATGCCGTGTTCGTCGACGGATGCAGCGGCATGCGGAAAAGATAGTTCTGCGCGCGGATGGAGTTGGGATTTCCGGGTCCGGAGAAATTGCCCGTGGGGTGATCGGGCAGTCCATTTGCTCGGACCACGCGATAGTTTCCTTCGGTAGTTATTTCCACCTCCGGTTCCGGCAACTTCGCGCCGGAGTTTCTTCCCGCGGCGGCGGACTCATCGTGACCGGGTTGGCCGAGCGCCATGGAAAGACTCGTTACCCAAAGCAGCGCGGCAGTTCGAATCGTGTTCATGACTGATTAAACCGCAGAGAGGGGAAAAAGGTGCGGATTATTTGTGCGCTTGAGCGCGTCTTTGCTGCCCTGCTCATGCGTGAGGGGACAAACCGCCTCAGCTCACGCCCCACCACCAGCGGATGACCATCCAATAAAGCGGGATGCCGAGGGTGATGTTAAAGGGAAAGGTGATGCCGAGGGAGAGAAGTTCGACCAGGCCGGGATTCGATTCGGGCACGGCGTGGCGCATGGCGGCGGGGGCGACGATGTAGCTGGCGCTGGCGCAGAGGATGGCGAAAAGCAGGGCGTCGCCCGGAGCCATGCCGATCATTTTGGCCACGCAGATGCCGAGTGCCGCATTGACCACGGGCGCAACCAAGCCGAAGACAACGAGCGGGGCGCCGGTTTTTTTGAAGAGCCCGACGAGGCGCCCGGCGTGCATGCCGGTGTCGAGGAGGAAGAAGATAACCATGCCCTTGAAGAGTCCGGACATGAACGGCTCGAGTGATTTGCCATGGGCCGGGCCGGTGATCCATCCGATGAGCAGGCTGCCGAGCAGTAGAAAGACCGAGGCGTTGAGGAAAGATTCGCGGAGGAGGGATGACGCGGTGGTCTTCGGTGCGGCGAGGGCGCGGCGAGGTGCGAACATGCGGACGAGGAAAATGCCGGCAATGATGGCGGGTGATTCCATGAGCGACATGATGGCCACCATGTAACCGCCGTAGGCCTCGTTGTTGCGGGCCAAGAATTCGGTGCCGACAATGAAGGTGACGATGCTGATCGATCCGTAAGTCGCAGCCATGGCGGCGGCGTCATAAACGGAGAGAAATTTCCGCAGGACAAAGAAAACGGCTACAGGCACGAGCAGGGCCATGACCATGGAAGCCGCGATGTAGAGGAGGACGGTGCCGCTGAGGCCCGAGGCGGCCAACTTGGTGCCGCCGGTGTAGCCGATGGCGATGATGAGATAGAGGGAGAAAAGTTTCGGCAGCGGGGCCGGGATCTCGAGGTCCGTCTTGAGCAAAACGGCGGCAAACCCCAGCGCGAAAAAAAGCGCGGCAGGATTCAAGACATTGGCGATGGCGAGGCCCCAGTCCATAAACGATGGCGCGAATTGCACAGGGATTTCATGATCGCGTCAATCCGTGGTTGCAGGCTGGTCAAAGGCGCGGCAGGCGCGTAGCGTGCATGGTCTTATGAGCAAATCCCCTGTTGTCCAGAGCGTCGAAAAAGCCAATGCCGCCTACGTCACCACTTTCGGTGAGAAAGGCAAATTGCCGCTGCCGCCGGCTTGCCGCTTCACCGTGCTGACCTGCATGGACGCGCGGCTGGATCCCGCGAAATTCGCCGGGCTATCCGAGGGCGACGCGCATGTCATCCGCAATGCGGGCGGTCGGGCGAGCGACGACGCGATCCGGTCGCTGGTCATTTCCTACAAACTGCTCGGAACGAAGGAATTTTTCATCATTCACCACACCGACTGCGGCATGGTGCTCTTCAACAACCAGATCATGGGTGACCTGCTCTCCAAGAGTCTCGAGCAAGCGGTGGTCGACGAAAAAGGCTGGCGCGATGTCGGGCAGGGGCCCGGTTCCCCGGAGGGGGCGAAGATCGACTGGCTGACCTTCACCGATGATCGTCAGGCTGTGATCGATGACGTGAAGAAAGTGCGCAACCACCCGCTCGTGCCGAAGAATATTCCGGTCTACGGTTATCTCTACGATGTGCGGACGGGAAAATTGGAAGAGATCACGGAAGCGACGGAGATCGGTAAAGCGGCTTGATGTAGCGGCGGTCTATGACCGTCGGTGCCTTTGGACAATCTGCGTCCGGCGGTCATAGACCGCCGCTACAATTGAGGCTAACGGCGTTTCGGTTTTACTCCCGCATCTTGAGCAGGAGATCGCCGGCATCGACGGCGTCGCCGGCGGCCACGAAAAGTTCCTCGATCGTGCCGTCGCACGGCGCGTAGATCGTGGTCTGCATCTTCATCGCTTCCATGGTGAGGATCTTGTCTCCCTTGGCCACTTTGGAGCCGTTTCCGTGATCGAGGTTGGTCACCATGCCGGGGATGGGTGCACCGATTTCCAGCGGCTTCGATGCATCGGCTTTGCGGCGGGACTTCTTCGTGGTCTGCAGCGATTTGTCCGTGATGGTGACTTCGCGCGGCATGCCGTTGAGTTCGAAGAAGACAACGCGATAGCCGTCTTTGTCGGGCGCACCGATATTGATCAGTTTGATGAAAAGCGTTTTGCCCTGCTCGATTTCCACCGCAATTTCCTCGCCGGGTTTGAGTCCGTAGAAAAAGGCCGGGGTGGGAAGGACGCTGACGTCGCCGTATTCGCGCTCGAATTTGGTGAAGGCCCCGAAGACATCCGGATACATCAGGTGGCTGTAGAGCTCGTCCTCGTCGGGCGCGTGCTTGAGCTTTGCCGCAAGTTCCTTGCGCACGGCGGGGAGGCTGACCTTCGCGGCGCGTGCCGACTTGGCTTTTGCTTTGCCGAGGACGGCTTTGACCACGTCCTTCGGCCATCCGCCGATGGGTTCGCCCAATCCGCCGGCCAGCATGTCTTTGACCGATTCGGGAAAGGGAGTGCCGGGCGGGAGGTTGGGCACGTCGGCTGGTTTGATGCCGCGGGTGAACAGGAAAAGTGCCATGTCGCCGACCACTTTGCTCGAGGGGGTCACTTTGACGATGTCGCCGAAGAGCTGGTTGACCTCGGCGTAGCAGCGCGCGATTTCCGGCCAACGGTGACCGAGGCCCATCGAGGCAGCTTGCTCCTTGAGATTGGTGAATTGGCCACCGGGCATTTCGTGCAAATAAACCTCGGCGCTCCCGGTGCGCGGTGAGGTGTCGAATGGTGAGTAGAACGTGCGGACCTGTTCCCAGTAGTCGGCAAATTCGTTCAGCGCATCGAGGTCGAGTCCGCTGTCATGCGGCGTGTGCTGCAGCGCGGCGACGAGGCTGTTGAGGTTGGGCTGCGAGGTGGAACCGGACATCGAACTGATGGCGGAATCAACGATGTCCGCCCCGGATTCGATCGCGGCGAGGACGGAAGCTGCATTCACTCCGCTGGTGTCGTGGGTGTGGAAATGAAGCGGCAGGTCGGTTTCGTTGCGCAGGGCTTTGAGCAAAGCGCGGGCCGCGAACGGGCGGCAGAGTCCGGCCATGTCCTTGATGGCAATGAAGTGCGCGCCCATTTTTTCCAGCTCCTTGGCCAGCTTGACGTAATACTTGAGCGTATACTTGCTGCGCTGCGGATCGAGGATGTCACCGGTGTAGCAAATGGTGCCTTCGCAGACGGCCTTGGTCTCGCGCACGGCTTCCATGGCCGCGCGCATGTTCGAGAGGTCGTTGAGCGAGTCGAAGACGCGGAAAATATCCATTCCGCTTTCGGCCGCATGGCGGACAAAACCAGCCACGACATTCGGCGGATAATTCGAATACCCCACGGCATTGGAGCCGCGGAAAAGCATCTGGAAGCAAATGTTGGGGACTTTTTCGCGCAGGGCGCGGAGACGTTCCCACGGATCCTCGCGCAGGAACCGCATGGCGGCGTCGAAGGTTGCACCACCCCACATTTCGAGACTGAACAACTGGGGCGTGCGGCGGGCCACGGCGTCGGCCACGAGCAGCATGTCATGCGTGCGCACGCGGGTGGCGAGCAGCGACTGGTGCGCGTCGCGGAAGGTGGTGTCGGTGAAAAGTGCGCGCTTTTGTTTGCGCGTCCACTCGGCGAATTTCTCCGGTCCGAGTTCGAGCAATTGCTGACGCGTCCCGGCGGGAGGATCGATCCGCAGGTCGACCTTCGGACGCGGGGCGGGAGCTGGGCGGACGGAAGGACGGTAGCCTTTGCTCTCTGCGTTGCCGTTGATGGTCACATCGGCGAGGAAGTGGAGAAGTTTTGTCGCGCGATCGCGGCGCGGCTTGAATTCGAAAAGAGCTGGGGTCTTGTCGATGAATGTCGTGGTGGCATCACCGTCGCGGAAGACGGGATGCGTGATAACATTCTCGAGGAAGGGCATGTTGGTTTTGACCCCGCGGATGCGGAATTCGCGCAGGGCCCGGCTCATGCGGTCGAGGGCGGTCGGAAACGTGCGACCGGAGGTGGTGATCTTGACCAGCAGGGAATCGTAGTAGGGAGTGATCGTGCTGCCGGTCGTGCCCATCCCGGAGTCGAGGCGCACGCCGAATCCCGCGGAACTGCGGTAGGTGACGATCTTGCCGTAGTTGGGCGTGAAATTGTTCGCCGGGTCCTCCGTGGTGACGCGGCACTGCACGGCGTAGCCGTTGCGCGGCACGGCATCCTGGGCGGGCAGCGCCAACTCGGGGCCGTGCAGGTGCGCGCCCGCAGCGACGAGAATCTGTGCCCCCACGAGGTCGATGCCGGTGATCTGCTCGGTCACGGTGTGCTCGACCTGGATGCGGGGGTTCATCTCGATGAAGAACCATTCGTGGCGGTCGTAGTCGTAGAGGAATTCGACCGTGCCGGCGTTGTTGTAGCTGATGCCTTTGGCGATCTTCACCGCGGCGTCGCAGAGTTCGACACGGATGTCGTCGGGCAAATTGATGGAGGGCGCGACTTCCACCACTTTTTGGTGACGGCGTTGCACCGAGCAGTCGCGTTCGTGCAAATGGAGAACGCCGCCGTGCGAATCGCCGAGGATCTGCACTTCGATGTGTTTGGCCCGCGGGATGTATTTCTCGAGGAAGACGGCGGGATTGCCGAAGGCGCGTCCGGCTTCGCTGCGCGCTTCGTCGAGAAGCGGGACGAGATCGCTTTCTTTCCGCACCACGCGCATGCCGCGTCCGCCGCCGCCGAAGGCCGCTTTGATGATGAGAGGAAAACCGATTTTCTTGGCCACGCGCAGGGCTTCGGCGCGCTCGGTCACCGGTTCCTCCGTGCCGGGGAGGACAGGAACACCGAGTTTGATCGCGAGGGCGCGGGCGGCGGTTTTGTCGCCCATCATTTCGAGCAGTTCAGGTCGCGGACCGACAAAGATGATGCCGGCCTCCCCGCAGGCGCGGGCGAATTGGGCGTTCTCGGAGAGGAAGCCGTAACCCGGATGGATCATGTCCACCCCGCGCTCGCGGGCCAGTCCCACGATGCTCTCGATATCGAGGTAAGCTCCGACTGGACCTTTGCCGTGGCCGACCGCGTAGGCTTCGTCCGCTTTGAATCGGTGGATGGAAAACCGGTCTTCCTCCGCGTAGACCGCGACCGTGCGCATGCCGAGTTCGGTGGCGGCACGGAAGGCGCGGATGGCGATCTCGCTGCGGTTGGCGGCGAGAAGGGTGCGTCCGGCCACGTCAATGGAGGCGGGTGTCGTCGTGGATTTCGGGGGCGATTTCGGCATTTATGGAGCGGGGCCGTCGCGGCCCGTGCGGGACCCTAATAAAGAAGGGAAGAGGGATAAAGCACTCTTCGGGCGACTGGCGCCGAAATTTCTCCCGAACCAAGGCTGCCGGTCTTGTCCGCGGGAGGATGTTGATTTAATCAAGGTCAGTCCTCATGGGAAAAGTCATGAAAAAGAACAAGCCGCTGGTCGGGGTTATCATGGGCAGCAAATCCGATTGGAGCACGATGCGGCATGCAGCCGAGATGTTGACCAAGCTCGGTATCGCCCACGAAACACGCGTGGTCTCGGCCCATCGCACGCCGGACCTCATGGCGTCCTACGCCAAGAAAGCTCGCGGTCGTGGACTTATGGTGATCATTGCCGGGGCGGGGGGTGCGGCGCACTTGCCGGGCATGGTGGCGGCGCATACCGATTTGCCTGTGCTCGGGGTGCCGGTGAAGAGCCGCGCGCTGCAGGGCATCGATTCGATTCTTTCCGTGGCCCAGATGCCGGCGGGGATTCCGGTCGGCACTCTGGCCATCGGCGATCCCGGTGCGACCAATGCGGCGCTGCTCGCCGCGTCCATTCTTTCGCTTTCCGATGCGAAAATCCGCAAGGCTCTGGAAGGATTCCGCGCGCGGCAGACCCAGGCAGTGCTCGAAGCGGGTCGGTTGCCGTCATGAGCCGCGCCTTCGATCCCGGCAGCCGAATTGGCTTGATGGGCGGTGGTCAGCTCGGACGCATGTTCATTCTGGCCGCACGCAGCATGGGCTACCGCGTGCATGTTTTTGTGCCGGAAAAACATTCGCCGGCCGGGCAGTTGGCCGACTTGGAAATGTCGCGCGACTACCTCGACAAAGCAGCGGTGCGGGAATTCGCCGGCGGCGTGGACGTGCTGACCTTCGAGTTCGAAAACATTCCGCGCCAGACCGTGGAGTGGGCCGCGGAGCATTGCGAAGTGAGACCGCGCGGGGAAATTCTCCACACCACGCAAAACCGGATCCGCGAGAAAGAGTTTCTCGAGGCCAGCGGGACTCCTTTGCCCGCATGGGCATCCGTTTGCACCGCCGAAGACCTCCCGGTCGCGTTGGCTCGCATCGGATATCCATCCATTTTGAAGACAGCGTCGTTCGGCTACGACGGCAAAGGGCAGAAGCAGCTCAAGTCGGTCGAAGATACGCGTAACCTTGACCTCGGGGCCGGTCCTTTTGTTCTCGAGGCCAAAGTGCCTTTTGTCATGGAGATCTCCGTGGTGGTGGCGCGCGGTGCGGATGGCCGAACGGCCTGCTATCCGGTCTGCGAGAACATCCACCGCAACCATATTTTGGATGCCACGGTTGTCCCCGCCCGCGTGGCACCGGATGTCGCGGAGCGTGCCACCGGGTTGGCGCGCCGTATCGCCGAGCGTCTGGATCTTGTCGGCGTGATGGCCGTGGAAATGTTCCTGCTCGCCGACGGATCTATATTGGTCAACGAGTTGGCGCCGCGCCCTCACAACTCGGGTCACTTTTCGATCGATGCCTGCGTGACCAGCCAGTTCGAGCAGCAACTGCGCGCAGTCTGCGGTCTGCCTCTCGGGGCGCCCGACCTGCTGCGTTCGTGCGCCATGGCGAATTTGCTCGGCGACCTCTGGGCCGGCGGAGAACCGGACTGGGCGGCTGCGGCGGCTTGCGGCGAAGTGAAGATCCATCTCTACGGCAAAGCCGAACCACGCCCCGGACGCAAAATGGGTCACCTCACCGCGTTCGGCGCCACGCCCGACGAGGCACTGGCCCGGGTCATCGCGGCGCGGGATGCACTGCAGAAGAATGGAAACGGCGTCCGCGCCGCTGCAAAAGACTGACCTAGCTGGGGGGGAGCGCGTCAGGGATGGCACATTTCGTGCTCATCCGGTAAGTTTTACGTCCCCTGATGTCTTCGCTCTTCGCCAATTATGCCCCCGGTGATTTCTTCGATGAGATGTTCTCCGCGCCGGGCGAGGTGCGTCCGCATTACCAGCTTCTGCTGGAGCGGGCGGAGGGCCTCTCGGTCGATGACTTCAACCGTAAGCGTCAGATTGCCGAGCGGGCTTACTTGAACCAGGGGATCACTTTCACCGTCTACAACGACAAGCAGGAAGGCACCGAGCGCATTTTTCCTTTCGACCTCGTGCCGCGCATCATTCCGGGCGACGAGTGGCTGCACATCGAGCGCGGATTGAAACAGCGTTTGACCGCACTGAATGCTTTCCTTCACGACATCTACCACGAGCAGCGCATCGTGAAGGAGGGGGTCATCCCGGAGGAAATCATTCGCAGCGCGAAGCATTTTCGTCCGGAATTCGCGGGCTTCGATGTTCCGAAAAACATCTACATCCATGTCTGCGGCACGGACCTGATCCGCGACCGCGACGGGCGTTACCTCGTGCTTGAAGACAACGCCCGGTGTCCGTCCGGCGTCTCCTACGTGTTGGAGAGCCGCATGACCATGAAGCGGGTCTTCCCGCAACTCTTCGCGCGTTACGGGGTGCGTCCGGTCGACCGCTACGCGCAGGATCTCCTCGATGTGCTCCACCACGTGGCCCCGGCTTCGGCGGCGGGTGATCCGACCACGGTGCTGCTCACCCCCGGCATCTACAATTCGGCTTACTTCGAGCATTCCTTCCTCGCTCGTTCCATGGGCATAGAGATCGTGACCGGAGCGGATCTCGTGGTGCAGAACGACCGCGTCTACATGAAGACGACCAAGGGGTTGAAGCCTGTTCACGTCATTTACCGCCGCATCGACGATGACTTCCTCGATCCGAAAGTCTTCCGGCCGGATTCGCTCCTCGGTGTGCCGGGTTTGGTCGAGGCCTATCGCAAAGGCAATGTGAGTCTGGCCAACTCAATCGGCACCGGCGTGGCCGACGACAAAGTCGTCTATTATTACGTGCCGGCCATGATCAAATTCTACCTCGGCGAGGAGGCTATCCTCCCCAACGTGGAAACTTTTCTCTCCGCGGTGGAATCCGACCGGAAATACATCCTGGAAAATCTGGAAAACCTCGTGGTCAAGTCGGCCAACGAGAGCGGCGGTTACGGCATGCTCATCGGACCGCGCGCCTCGAAGGAAGAGATTGCACATTTCCGCGCGTTGATCACGGCCGACCCGCGCAATTTCGTGGCCCAGCCCGTCATCTCGCTATCGCGCTCGCCTGCGTGGTGCGATGGATCAATGCAGGGGCGGCACATCGATTTGCGTCCTTTCATCCTTTGCGGCGAGGAAGTGCGCATCGTTCCTGGGGGGCTGACCCGCGTGGCCATGCGGGAAGGTTCTTTGGTGGTCAACTCCTCCCAAGGAGGGGGGAGCAAGGATACCTGGGTGCTGGATGGAAGGAGCACGTCATGCTGAGCCGGGTTGGAGACTCCACTTACTGGATGGGCCGCTACATCGAGCGGGCCGAGAACAATGCGCGCCTGCTCGACGTCAACGTGCAGATGCTGCTCGATTTCGAAAGCCGCCGCGACGAGACCGAGCGGCAGTTTTGGGGTCCCATCCTCAGCACGCTGGAAGACACCGAGCTGTTCAACGAGTTGCACGGGCAATTCACCGCGGCGGCCGTGCTCGACTACGTGACCTTCGAGCCGCGCAATCCGAATTCGATCAGCTCGTGCATCAATTACGCCCGGGAAAATGCCCGAGCGGTGCGCGACCAGATTTCGAGCGAGATGTGGGAGCAGATCAATGCGCTCTGGCTGTATTTCCGCGACGGTTCGGCGGCCCGCGATTTCCGGGCCAACTCGCACGAATTCTACGACAAAGTCACCTACGCCTCGCAGCGTTTCCAGGGAGTGACCGATGCGACCATGACCCACGGGGAAGCATGGCGCTTCGTCCAGGCGGGCAAATTTATCGAGCGCGCTGACAGCACGACGCGCATCCTCGATTTGAAATACCACATCCTTCTGCCCAGCGGCGAACAGGTGGGCGGCAATGTCGACGTCTCGCAATGGACGTCCTTGCTGCGTTCCTGCAGCGGCATGGAAGCGTATCTGAAAATCCGCAAAGGCGACGTCACTCCATGGGGTGTGGCCGAATTTCTCATCAGTCACGATGAATTTCCGCGTTCCATCCGCTTTTGTGTGGACCGTCTCGATGAAGTCCTGCACGACATCGCCTCCGCGGGGGAAGGACGCTTCCGCAACGAGCCCGAGCGACTGTCCGGCCTGCTGCGTTCGCAGTTGGATTACGCCACCATCGACGAAGTGTTCCGCAAAGGGCTCCACGAATACCTCGACGGGATCCAGGAACAGCTCATCGAGCTGGATATCGCATTTCTGCGGACCTACTGCGCTTATTGATCGCCGGAGTTCGTTCCGGTATACGGTGTCCATGAAGATTCTGGTCACGGGAGGCGCGGGTTACATCGGGAGCATTTGTGTCGAAGAAATGCTCAATCGGGGGCATGAAGTCGCCGTCCTCGACAACCTGACCGAAGGTCATCGCTCGGCCGTGGATCCGCGGGCCACATTTTACGAGGCCGATCTTGCCGATCGTGTCGCGGTGGGCTTGGCCATGAAGGAGTTTGTGCCGGATGCCGTGATGCATTTTGCGGCCAATGCGCTGGTTGGAGAGTCGATGACCAATCCGTCGAAGTATTTCCGCAACAACGTGTCCAACGGCGTGAACCTTCTCGATGCCATGGTGGAAAATGGTGTGAAGCGCTTCGTCTTTTCCTCCACCTGCGCCACGTTCGGCGTTCCCGAGCGCATGCCGATCGATGAAACGCTGCCGCAGTGCCCGATCAATCCCTACGGTGAGTCGAAGCTGATGTTCGAGAAGATCCTGCGGTGGTATGACGAGATCCACGCTCTCCGCTTCACCGCTTTGCGGTATTTCAACGCGGCCGGCGCTTCGGAGAAATTCGGCGAGCACCACCGGATCGAAACGCATCTTATTCCCAATGTGCTCAAAGTCGCGCTGGGTCAAAAGGAGGCGGTCGAAATCTACGGGACGGACTACGAGACGCCGGACGGCACCTGCATCCGGGACTACATCCACATTTTGGATCTGGCCGATGCCCACATCCGGGCCCTTGAACGCACGGAAAGCGGATTTTTCAATCTGGGCACGGGCGGGGGGACGTCGGTGCGCGAGGTGATCGATTGCTGCCGCCGGGTTACGGGTCGTCCCATCCAAGCGGTGGAAAAGCCGCGGCGTCCGGGTGACCCGCCTCGCCTTGTCGCCTCATCCGAAAAGATCCGCGGCGCGCTGGGCTGGGAACCTCGTTTCCAGAATATCGAAGCCATCGTGCGGAGTGCGTGGTCCTGGCACGTGAAGAACCCTTCCGGCTACGGAAACTGAGCGCCCGGGCACGGGCGACATTTATCTGGCTTCGGCGGTCCGTTTTTTTAGGCTCTGGACGATGCGCAAACCTGTCCTGCTGTTCCTGCTATGGCTGGCGGGAATCTGCGCGGCGCGTGCCCAATTCGGCAACTTCACGGATGCGCCGGTGGAGATACGCGCCGACGGGGGAACTCGCTTCGAGGGCGGCGTGGCCATCGCGGAAAACAATGTGCAGATCCATTTCCGCGGAACGGATATTTATTGCGACTACGCGGAGTACAATCCCGAGACGCGGGAGGTTCTCCTGACCGGCAATGTCCGGATCTACCACGAGGGGCAAATTCTCAATGGTCAGCGCGCGATCTACAATCTGGAGAAGCGCCAGATCGAGGCATTGGATTTCGAGGGCGGGGACCAGATCTACAAATTCACGGCGGTGAGCCTCCGTGCGCCGACTTTGCGGCAGTTCCAGGCGCAGGCCCTCTCGCTCACCACGAGCGACAGCTCCAAGCCCGACTATCAAGTGCGGTCCACCGGTGCCCGGATCTATCCCGATGACCGTGTGATCCTGTCCAATGCCACGCTTTATGTCGGCCAGACGCCGGTCTTTTGGTTTCCCTATTTGTATGCCCCGCTCGGTGAGGCGGGGTGGGACATTCAGCCGGGCTACAACTCGACTTGGGGCGGGTTCGCTTTGCTCGGTTATCGCTTTCCGCTGACCGACAAAATCGACGCCTTGGCGAAGTTCGATTACCGAACCGAGCGCGGTGCGGCTTTCGGTATCGAGCTTGACGGGATTTACGGTCCGAAGAACGCCAGCAGCGGCAAATTCCGCGGCTACTACGCCTACGATCAAAATCCGGGCGCCAACGATACGGCTTACCCGCGAACCACTCCGCCGAGTAGCGACCGTTGGATCGTCTCGTTCCAAAACCGCCTGGTCGTCGACGAAGACCTCTACGCCACCACGGACCTCAACAGCATCAGCGACAACTATTTTTTGCAGGACTTTTTTCCGGCGGAATTCGCGGTCGACCCGCAACCGGACAACAACACTTCGTTCAACTGGCTGACAGAGAATTTCCAAGTCAACCTGCTCGTCCGATGGCAAATGAACAACTGGCAGGAAGTGACCTCGCGTCTGCCCGAGTTGAGTTGGACGGCCAAACAAACGCCGCTCTTCGGTTTGCCTGTTTTTTACGATGGATCGACGCGCGCGGGTTACCTGCAGCGCAACTTTCCTTCCGGCGAGACACCGGACTACATCACGCAGTTGCAGGAGGGGGTCTTCAACCCGGGTGTGCTGTCCGACACTACCGGCCTGCAAAACTATTCCGCCTTCCGCTTCGACACTTTCCACCAGCTGTCCTACCCGAAGACCTACTTCGGTTGGCTTTCGCTCACCCCGCGCGTCGGGTTCCGCGGCACCTACTACAGTCGGACAGGGAATTCCGACCCGAATTCACCCGGCTACGTTGCACTGCCGGGCAACGACTACAACAACGGCACGTTCCGGCCGGTCATGAACACCGGTCTTGAGGCCTCGTTCAAGCTCTCGGCGAAGTTCGAGCAGGCCCAGTCGACTTTGCTCGGACTCGACGGGCTCATGCATGTCATCCAGCCGTTCGCCAATTACGCCTACGTCTACAATGCCGGGCTGGCTCCGAATCAAATCCTCCAATTCGACCGCGTGGTGCCCTCCGCGCAGTTGCCTTCGCTGAACTTTCCACAATTCAACATGATCGACGGGATCGCCACGTCGAATCTTCTTCGCTTGGGCGCACGCAACCGGCTGGTCACCCGCCGCGACGACGGCAATCACGAATGGTTCATTCTCGAGACGTTTGTTGACGTGAATTTCGACAATCCTTACCTCGACGATCCGGGCCAATTTTCCAACCTTTACAACAACTTCACCTTTTCGCCGGTCCCGTGGGTCTCCGCCGGCGCATCCACCCAGTTGCCCATCTCGGAAGGCGGCTTCACCGATGTTAATTCTTTCCTCAACTGGCAACCGCTGGCTGATTTGTCGCTCTTTGTCTCGCAACGTTTCATTCAGAATAGCCCGTATTTTCAAAACGACAGCCAGGCGACGGCCGGGGGCTACTGGCGGATCAATGACAACTGGGCGGTCAGCGCCTCGACGCGCTACGACCTCACGTTCGGCAACTGGGACATCCAGCGTTACATGCTCCACCGCGATCTTAGTTCGTGGCTGGTTTCGGCCGGATTCCTCATCACGGACAACCGCGCAACCTTCAACAACCAGACGGGCGGTCAGGTTGGCGTGGGGTTTTTGCTGATGGTCACGCTGAAGGACGCGCCGCAGGTCAACCTGCCGCTGGCTTTCGACGTGATCGGTAACCAGCAGCAAGGACAGCAGCAATACTGAGCTTGGTGGCTCGAGGAGACCGATGATGCCCGCCAAGTCTGCGAGTCCCGACCAACCCATTGCCGTCTTCGACTCCGGCATCGGGGGGCTCACCGTGGTGAGCGCGCTGCGCCGCGAACTGCCCGGAGAAGATATCGTTTATCTCGGTGACACGGCACGTGTCCCCTACGGCGGAAAATCCCGCACCACCATCGAACGTTACAGCGAGGAAATCGCCTCCATGCTTGTGGCCGAGGGTGCAAAGATGGTTGTTGTCGCCTGCAACACGGCGTCCGCTTTGGCTTTGTCGCGGCTGCGCAATGTCCTGCCGGTTCCGGTCGAGGGTGTGATCGGGCCCGGTGTGGAGGCGGCGTTGGCCGCGACGCGCAGCGGTCACGTTGCCGTGATCGGAACCAAAGCCACGGTCGGCAGCGGCGCCTATGCCGGCGCGTTGCAAGCGGCGCGCTCCGACATCCGTGTGACCAGCATGGCTTGCCCGCTCTTGGTCCCTCTGGTGGAGGAGGGCTTGTTCGATGACCCCGTGACCGATGCTGTGCTCGAACGGTATCTGGCGGAGATTCGCGCCGGAGATGCCGATGCGCTTGTGCTGGGGTGTACCCACTATCCCTTGCTCAGTCGCGCAATTGCGCGCGTGGCTGGTCCGGGGATTTCCTTGGTCGATTCCGCGGCCAACTGCGCGCGCGTCGTGGCCCGTCACCTTGATGAAGCAGGTCTGCGTGCGCCGGCCGGAAAAACGGGGTCCCTCGACATTTCGTTCACCGATGCGCCGGATGATTTTCTCAGTGTCGTCCGTAGCGCACTGGGCTTGGAGGCCGGGAAAGTGCGTGTTCGCCCGGTTCCGCCGCTCGGTCAATAGACCGATTCACGCGCACGCTTTTGCCGAGGGAGCGGTTCCTCGCCGAGAAATTCGTGGTTGTCCGAAATCCGGTAAAGTCCGCGCCGCAGCCACCCGACAGCCACCGGTGCAAGGTGATCGAATCTTTGAGAGGCCCGAACATAAAGCCAGATCGCGGCGCAGGCTTCGGACAAGGCGACGATGCCGATGGTACCAGCTAGCCATCCGGTGACGGATTCGTGGTCGAACGACCAGCGTGCCGGTTGCCAAAGAGCCAACGGCCAGGCAAGGAAGGCGACCAAGGCTGACATAATGACACGCCTGCCCAATTTCCGGCGCGTGCCGGGCCAATAAAATCTTTCGGGCGGGAGAGGGCGCCGGCGGCTGCGGACAAAATGGATTCCACCTTGCCGAGCCAAGACGCCCGAGCGCCACGCGGCCAGCAAAGGCAACAGAATAGCTGCGGCGAGTAAGGTCGGTGCGGCGGGCAATCCGGCAAGATACTGCAGGGTGCTGATGACCACCCACGCGATCAGCGCGACGATGAAAAGCAGTTCGAGCATTCCGGGAATGCAGCACGGGCCGGCGTGCTGCGCAAGTATGCCGGCCGCCTCAGGCGGCGACCGCGTCTTGATTCACCACCGCGGCTGCGGCGACCACGGCACCGGTGGGTTTTCCGCCGAATTTCGTGCAGAGGAATTTGGCCGACGGAGTGCCGGGACGTGTTTGCCCGACCGCCTCTTGGAGTCCGCGCGCACGCAGCGCTTCGAGCGTGGCGTGAAGGAGTGCGCCTCCGATGCCCCGGCTCCGGTATTCGATGAGCACGCACGGACCAGTGGTAAGATGGATGCCGTTTTCCGGATCCGGGTCGTAGGCCGAGGCGGCGATCACGCGGTTTCCGTGCAGGAGAAAGAGGCAGGTCGCTTCGTCACTGAAAGCTTTGCGCACACCGGGCAGCACGACTTCATCGATATGCTTGGCGCAACCGCTCCACTCCGGGTCCAGATTGTAACCGGCTTGGATGACGCGCAGCGCATCTTCCATCTCCTGCTCGCCGGCCGGGCGCACCGTGTAGGGGCCGGGCATGGGCACGGATCCGGGCACAAGTTCCGAGAGATTCCACCGGAATTGGGCCAAAGTCACAGGTTTGGACGGAATGGGCATTGGGCGGGGTCGAAGTACTAAACAGCGTTATCCCTCAGGAACCCCACAACATATGGTGCCCTTGGTGAAGGCCATCCCAGCCGACAGGAGCCGGAGATGAAATACGCTTTAACAACCTAACGTGTATTGGTGCCCAGTCAATGCGAAACCTGTGGACGCGGGAAAAGCCGCCCCAGCACCTCGCGGTAGACATCCTGTTTCATCGGCGGGGCCAAATGCACCGGGAAGTCCTGCACTGCGACCCATCGAAAAGCTTGGAACTCGCCGCAGGTGGCGGAGAGATCCACTTCTTCGGTGGCCGTATCTCTCAAACGGCAGAGGAAATAAAACTGTTCCTGACCGTGGAATCCGCGCCGGTCTTGGCCGAACGGAAAGTCGTAGCGGTGCGGCCCGGTCTGCTCTGCCACGGTGTATTCGTCCGGTCCGATACCGACCTCCTCGAGCACTTCGCGGCGCAGAGCGTCTTCGGCTGTCTCGCCCTCATCGACACCGCCCTGCGGCAATTGCCAACTTTCGGGAAAGTCCGATCTTTGGCCGATAAGCACCCGACCGTCCGCGCGTTGGAGGATGGCGGCGACGTTCGGGCGGTAGCGTTTCGTCATGACTAAACGCATCCTGCGCGCCTCCGCCATCGACGGCAAGCGACCGGTGCATTGTCAAAAGCTCCGCGCGCGCTAACTTGGCATACATCATGGCGGCATTCTGGAAAAAAGGTCTGGGCATGGGAGTAGGCGCAAGTTTGCTCGGTGCCGCCGTGGTGGCCCTGCGCCTGCGCGCTCGTCCGCTGCCCAAGCCCTCGCTCCCCGATATCATTTCTCCGTCTGTTTTCGCGCGCCGCGTGCAGCGCACCACGCGCGGACAAATCGTTTACCACGTCAGCGGGGAGGGGGATCCGTTGGTTTTCTTGCACGACCTTTTTCCCGGGGCGGCGTCGTATGAATGGTCCAAAGTCTACCCGCACTTCGCGGGAACGCACCGTGTCCTTGCTCCGGATTGGATCGGTTTCGGCGAGAGCGAGCGGCCGGACCGTCCGCTCCGCGCGGAGGATTACGCGCAAAGTCTGCTTGAGTTTTGCCGCGCCACTTGCGGCGGCCGTCGGCCGGTCATCGTGGCCTCCGGTCTCGGCGCGGCCTTGGCCTGCCTTGCGGCCGCCCAGCACCCGGAATTCTGCGCGCGCCTCGTTCTTTTTCATCCCTCCGGAACCGGCCACTGGCTCGACGGCTGGGCTCCCGCGGCGGTGCGTTTTGCTGCTTGGACCAAACGTGGACGGCGCTGGATTTATGCCAACTATCTTTCCACGCCATCGGCCATTGCCCGCTGGTTGGGCGGGCGCCGCAGCGCGGGTCCTGAACTCGACCTCGCCGAGGCGGTTTCGGTCTATTCCTCGTTCGCCCGGCAATACGGTGCCGGCTCTGCCATCCAGCGTATTCTTTCCGGGCGCTTGCAGGCCGCCGCTTTGCCTCGCTTGGATGAAGTTTGTGCGCCCGTCACCATTTGGTGGCCGGGATGCCATGCGGATGGCCAACCACCGGCCGCGTCGGCCGGGTTGCGGCTGGACTGGCTGGACGAGTGTGGACCTTTGGCCCCTTTGGACCGGTCCGATGACCTGGTTTCGCGGCTTCAAGTGGAACTGTTTGAACCTGTCAGGGTCGCAGCAGGATGAAGGCGGATTGACATCCCCCTTGCCTCCATAGCATTCTCACCCTTCGTCTCAACCGCTTCCGATCTATGTCCCAAACCGAAGTTATCCTTACCGCCCACATCCCGAGCCTCGGCGCCGAAGCCGATGTGATCAAAGTCCGCCGTGGCTACGCGCGCAATTTCCTCATCCCCCGCGGGATGGCCCATGAAGTCACACCGGCCAGCCTGCGCATGACAGACTCTCTCAAGGCTCGCCGCGCCGAACGCGAAGCCCGGGAACTCAACGAGGCCAATGACCTCGCCAAACGTCTCGGCAAAGTGAAGCTCGCCTTTGTCCTCGAAACCGGCGAAAGCGGCAAAGCTTTCGGTGCCATCACGGCCAAAGACATCGCCGATCGCCTCAAGGCGGAATCCGGTCATGACATCGACCGCCACCTCATCGTGCTGGACCGCCCGATCAAGGAAACCGGCGATTTCACGGTGAACCTCCGTCTCCATCCCGACGTCCAGACTTCGTTGAAGTTTTCCGTCACTTCGAAAAATGCGCGGCCCTCCGAGGCTGGCGGCGAATCCGACGAAGCTTACGCCAAGCCTCGTGGTCGTCGTTCCGCGCCGAAGGACGAGGCCGCCGAGGCCTGAGTTGTTCACACGTTGTTGGTCGGTTGTCCGCAAACGCGGATTTTCTTTTTCGCGCCTCGTGCCCTTCGGCGTTTGACCGCCGTCACGACGCGGTCTCACAATACGCCCTCGCATGATTCCGCCCGTTGACCTCACCGGTGCTCCCGCACGCCGTGCCACGACTCCGCCGCGCCGCAATGGCCAAGGTGCGGCGAAAGCCGCCGCGTCGTCGGATCTCCACCGGACTCTGCCCCAAAATGTCGAAGCAGAGAAAGCGCTCCTCGGCTCGATCCTCCTTGCCCCCCGCGAGGTGCTCAACGATTGCGCCGAGCAAATCACGGAAGAGACGTTCTATTCGCCCGCGCACGGCTCCATTTATCGCGTCTTGGTCGAAATGTGGTCCGCCAACCAGCAGGTCGACGTCATCACGCTGACCAACCGCCTGCGCGACCTCAATCTTCTCGACTCTGTGGGCGGACCCGGTGCCGTCACCGAACTCTACGGTTATGTTCCCACCGCGGCCAACGCGCCGCATTACCTCGAAATCGTGGTCGAGAAGTCGCTTCTCCGCCGCATGATCACCGCCTGCACCTCCTCGGCTTCGCGTTGCTACGAGGAGCAGGGTGATGTTCCGCAACTGCTCGATGACGTCGAGCGTGAGATTTTCACCATCGGCGAAACACGCTTCCGCAAGAGCGCACCGGACATGCGCGACGAGGTGTTCACCGCCCTGGAAAACATCGAAAAAATGTATCAGCAGCGGGGCCGCATCAGCGGTCTGGCCACCGGCTTCACCGTCTTCGACCAAATGACCGATGGCCTGCATCCGGGCGAAATGATCATCGTGGCCGCTCGGCCTTCCATGGGTAAAACCGCCCTGGCCATGAACGTCGTCGAACACGTTGCGCTGAATCTCGAGGAACCCAAACCGGTCGGTGTCTTCAGTCTCGAAATGAGCACCCAGCAGCTCGTACAGCGCATGCTCTGCTCGCGGGCTCGGGTCAACATGAAGAAAATCCGCTCCGGCATGCTGGCCCGTGCCGAGCATGGCAAGTTGAACGACGCGGCGGCCGCACTCAGCGAGAGCAAGATCTTCATCGATGATACCCCGAGCCTGACGATCCTCGAGCTGCGGGCCAAGGCACGGCGCATGCGCGATCGCCATCGCATCGAGTTGATCGCCATCGATTATCTCCAGCTCTGCCGCTCGACCTCGCGTCGCGGACAGGACAACCGGCAGATCGAAATTGCCGAAATCTCCGCGGGCATCAAGGCTCTGGCCAAGGAACTCGAGATTCCGATCATTGTGCTCGCCCAGCTGAACCGGCAACCGGAGCAACGCGGCGGCGGCAAGCCGCGCATGTCCGACCTGCGCGAATCGGGATCGCTCGAGCAGGATGCGGACGTCGTTGCTCTTCTCGTCCGCCCCGAGGTCTACGAGGAAGACGAGGATGCGAGGTCGGAGATGTCAGGCAAGGCCGAGCTCCACATCGCCAAGCAGCGTAACGGCCCGATCGGGGAAATACCGCTCACCTTCATCAAGGAATACACGCGCTTCGAAAACGCTGCCTTCGACACTCCGCCTCCATCCGGCGGTGACGAGTAATATCCTGGGGCAGGGGAAGCCGCGACTACTGAAAAACTGAAACCGCTCTAACTGTCCGGGTGGATCGCGATGTCCCATCGCGATCAGTTCAGTCGAAAATCGCGCCGGGACGGCGCGATCCACCTAACGCAGAGGCCCGAAATGATGTTTGAGCGCAGCCAGCGTTCTCTCCACCGGGAGTCCAATCACATTGGAGCGGCTGCCTTCGACCGATTCGACGAGCAACTCACCGCGTTCCTGCAGCGCGTAGGCCCCCGCCTTGTCCATCACCTCGACTGTTTCCGTGTATTCTTCGATGACGCGATCGTCATAGACGCGGAATCGCACGCGTGTGATTTCATGGAATTCAGCCTGCCGCCTTGGTTCCATTTGCGCGAGATGAACGCCCGTCGCGACCTCGTGCACGCGTCCGGACAAAGCCCGGAGCATCCGATGTGCATCTGCTTTGTCACGCGGCTTTCCCAGCGCGCGACCTTCCAGCCAGACCAGGGTATCCGCGCCGAGGACTACAGCGTGCGGATGACGTGCCGCGACTTCGAGTGCCTTGGCCCGGGCATTGGTGGTGACCAAAGTGGCCAGGTCCAGCGAAGGATCGTGGATCTCCAATCCCGTGGCGGGATCGCTCAGAAAATCCAGTCCCGCGGCCTGCAGCAGTTCCTTCCGTCGCGGCGACGAGGAGGCAAGGACAAGCGGACCGAGGCTCAATAGAAATCGCCGTCCTCGGGGAATCCGGAGTCGTGACGGATCGTCTCGAGGCGACGGCGGGTGCGGCGGCCTTCGCCGAGTTCGCGGTTGACGCGCACACCGGCGCCGATGAGCAGGGGAACGGTGGCGGCCAAGCCCGCAACGAGTGCAATGATACCGAGACGTTGGCGGGCGCCTTTGCCGAGTTGATCGGCAAGAAGCAGACCTGCACCCGCGCCCACGGCCATTTCGGCGGCCGCGGCCAGCGAAGTCGCGGAAAGATTCTGGGAGAGACGGTCGAAAATGTCGGACATAGCAAAGGCTCCCATACCTCGTTTGACCGCGCGTTGCAACCGCAACCGCCATTTTTTTTCCGCGGGATTGCGCCGCGGCCCGTAAAATCGTCTCATCCTTCCATGGCTCATGATCTCTATGTCCTCATTCTCGCCGGCGGGAGCGGCGAACGCTTCTGGCCCTACAGCCGCCGCGCCCGACCCAAGCAGCTGCTCAAACTTTTCTCCGATCGCACCATGTTGGAGGAGACCATCGAGCGCCTCGGTGATGCCGTCCCTCCGGAACGCATCTTTGTCCTGACCAATCGCGAACAGGAGGCCGCCGTGCGGGCGGCCTGCGCCGCCTTGCCCGCCGAGAACATCGTGGCCGAGCCGGCCAAACGCGATACCGCACCCGCCGTGGCCCTCGGGGTCGGACTCGTCCTCCGCCGCGACCCGCAGGCCGTCATGGCCGTGCTGCCCGCCGACCATCTGATCAAAGACACGGCTGCCTTCCGCCGCGACCTGCTGGCCGGCGCCAAGGCCGCCGCGGAAACCGGAGCGCTCCTCACCATCGGTATCAAGCCGACGTGGCCGTGTCCGGGCTTCGGCTACATCGAGCAGGGCGCGCGCGCGTCCGAGGGCGATCCAGCCATCTACGAAGTCAAACGCTTCCGCGAAAAACCCAACGCCGCGCTGGCCGAATCGTTCCTCAAGCAGGGCAACTTCCGCTGGAATGCCGGCATGTTCATCTGGTCGATCCCCGCGATCATGGGCGAGCTGACCAAACACGCACCCGAATTGGCCGCCTTTGTTTCGCGCATGCGCACCGCGCCCGATCTGACGGCTTTGCTCGAATCGGAATTCCCTGCTCTCCCGAAGATTTCCGTCGACTACGCCATCATGGAAAAAGCGGCCCGCGTGCTCGAGTTGGAGGCCGGTTTTGACTGGGACGATGTCGGGAGCTGGCTGGCCGTGGCCAAATACCTTGCGCAACACGAGGGCGGCAACGCGGCGAACTGCGCCCTCACGTCGCAGGATGCTTCGCACAACATCGTTTTCTCGGACGGCAAAAAACACATCGCCCTCGCCGGAGTGCAGGACCTCATCGTCATCGACACCGGCGATGCGCTCCTCGTTTGCCACCGCAACGAGGCGGAAAACATTAAAAAGCTCGTGCCGCGCGTTCCGGAGGAACTGCAGTGACCCGCACCATGGCCATCGATCTCGGCACCGCCCGCACCGGGGTTGCCGTGAGCGACGAACTCGGCATGCTCGCCCAACCGTGGAAAACATTGCCGGGGGGCGAGGCCTCGCTCGAGGCGGTGGTTGCCGCCGTGCAGGAAGTAAAGCCGGGCCGCATCATTGTCGGTCTCCCGCGCAACATGGACGGATCGTCCGGTCCCGCCGCCGAATCCGCCAAAGATTTTGCCGGACGTTTGCGCGAGCGGGTTTCCTGTCCGGTCGATCTGTGGGATGAGCGCCTGACGACGGTCGCCGCGCAGCGTTCCTTGCGCGAGAGCGGACGCAAGGCGCGCGACCAACGCGGGGTGATCGACCAAGTGGCCGCGCAGATTTTGCTGCAGAGTTGGCTCGACCGCGCCCCATGCGACTTAAGCTGAGCGTTGCCTACGACGGCGCCGCCTTCCGCGGATGGCAAAGCCAGCCGGGTGGGGGAGCGGTGCAGGATGTTTTGCGGGAGGCGATGACGCGTCTCGCCGGTGGAAAGGTCGTCTTGGTGCAAGGATCCGGTCGGACCGATGCCGGCGTGCATGCCGTTGGACAAGTCGCCCATGCCGATGTGCCCGACGAGCGGGGCAATCCTCTTTTTTGGCAGCGCGCACTCAACGCGACCTTGCCGCCATCCTTGCGCATTCTTTGCTGCACTCGTGCATCGCAGGACTTTCATGCGCGCTACGCCGCCACGGGGAAAACTTACGAATATTTGCTGTGGACCGCGCCGATTTTGCCGCCGCACTGGGCGGGACGCGCCTGGCATGTGCAGCCGGCTCCAGAATTTGCCGCTTTGCGGCGGGCAGGCAAAGTCTTGCAGGGCGAGCATGACTTTGCCGGTTTCTCCGCCAATCGAGGAACTCCGGTGCGCGACACGCGGCGTCACCTCCGTCGCATCACCGTGACCCGCGACGGACCGCTCGTCCGTCTGCGCTTTGAAGGCCGCGGATTCCTCTACAAAATGGTGCGCATGCTCGTTGCTGCCATGGTGCGCGTCGCGCAGGGCAAAGCGGATCTCGCGGGTCTGCGCGCGCGCTTGGCCGGGCGCCCCAATGATCTTCCGCGCACTGTCGCGCCGGCCGACGGGCTCTATCTCGTTCGAGTCGCTTACGCGGGGCGGAAAACGCAATCGGATTGAATTCCTTCGCCTCGCGCTATTAGTTTCCTCACGTGCGCGCCCCGCCCGCCTCTTTAGCCGCTGTTCTTTTTGTGGTCCTGATCGCGGCGCTCCTCGTGCCCCGTTCCGGCGCGCAGATTTCCGCCGAGGAGCAGCGCAAGCGTGACTTGTTCCTCAAGGCGCGCGAATCGATCGAACCCGCTCCCGCCGCCACCCCGGCCAAGGCCCCGGTCAAACCCCAACCGCGCCCGCGTCCCGTCGTGGCCGATAGCATCGAGCAACCGCTTGAGCCGATTGATCCGATCACCTTGCCGCCGCCGCGCTCCACACCGCCGCCCACCCCGCGACCCAAAGCCACTCCGAAAGTCGAACCCAAGCCCACGCCGAAGCCCGAACCACCCGAACCGCCCGAGCGTAGGCAACCGCCTCCGGTTGTCGCCGAGGAACCCGATGACATCGTGCTGCCGCCGCCCGGCCGCGACTCGGACGACATTATCAAACTTCCCCCGCCGCGCAGCGAGCCGACTCCTCCGTCGCGTGACCGCACAGAAATAAAAGAGGAAGAGGAAGAGCCAAAAGTTACCGAACCTCCCAAGGATGCGCCCATCGTCGTGGAGAAATCCGGTGCCGCGGAGGATGAAGGTCTCGCTCCGCCCCCGCCGCGCGAACGCCGTGGCTGGTTCGGACTGGGCGGCGGTCCGCGCTACCGCTACCTGACCCGCAGCGTGCGCAGTGCCATCGACGGCGCACCGGTCAAGCGGGGACGCTGGCAATACGTCATCGTCCACAACAGCGGCACCCGCCAAGGCAACGCCCGTATTTTTGCCAACTACCACCGCAACGTGCGCAAAATGAAGAACGGCCTCGCCTACCACTTCGTCATCGGCAACGGCACATCCTCCGGCGACGGTGAGATCGAAATCGGACCACGCTGGACGAGCCAGATCAACGGCGGCCACGTGGCGAGCGACTACCTCAACAATATCGGCATCGGCATTTGTTTTGTCGGCGATTTCAACCGCGACGTTCCCACCCGCGCACAACTCGCCGCACTGCAGGAAATCATCACCTACCTGCGCAAACGCGTCGGCCGCAGCAAGGGACGTGTCCTCATCGTCAAAGCCCACCGCGAAATCAATCCCAAGCCAACCGACTGCCCCGGCAACCGCTTTCCTTACCGCTGGTTGCACCGGACGTTCTGACCATGCGCCTGGGCATCACCGGGGCATCCGGCTTCATCGGCCGTCGGGCCACGCAACTCGCCGCCGCGCGGGGTTGGGACGTCGTGCCGTTCAGTCGCCATCCGCGCGACGCACGCAGCAGGCCCTTTGTTCCGGGGGAAGCTGCGGACGTTGACGGACTTGATGCTGTCCTTCATCTGGCCGGGGAGCCGGTGCTCGGACTTTGGACCGCGGCAAAACGCGCGCGCATCATGGATAGCCGCGTCCTCGGCACGCGTTCGCTCGTCGAAGGATTCGCGCGTGCCTCGCACCCGCCGCGTGTCTTGGTCAGCGGATCAGCCATCGGATTTTACGGCAATACGGGAGATCGCGAGGTTGACGAGAGTTCGCCGGCCGGAACCGGGTTTCTGTCCGATGTCTGCCGCGCCTGGGAAGGGGAGGCGGAAAAAGTGCGCGATGCGCGCGTCGTTCTTCTTCGCACCGGGTTTGTTCTTGGGCGCGAGGGGGGAGCTATGAAGATGATTCTCCCCGTATTCCGCGCCGGCTTGGGTGGACGACTCGGTAGCGGCCGACAATGGATGTCTTGCGTTCATGTCGACGACGTCGCCGGCCTCGCCTTGTGGGCTGTCGAGAACGAAGCGGTCCGCGGACCGCTCAACGCGGTCATGCCGCAGCCCGTGACCAATGCCGACTTCACCCGCGACGTGGCGCATGCCGTGCATCGTCCGGCGATTTTTCCGGCGCCGGCGTTTCTTCTGCGACTGTTCCTCGGCAAAATGGCTTCGATGTTGCTCGACAGCGCGCGCGTGCGTCCCGCCGTGGCGGAGCGCGGGCATTACCGGTATTCGTTCGTCGATGTCCCGGACGCGCTGATCGACATTGCGCGCTGAACAATTCCGCTTGTCGCCCGCGCGCGGAAAACGAATCCTCGTCTTTTCATGTCCGCTCGCCCGCCTCTCATCGATCTGCACCGCCATCTCGACGGCAGTGTGCGTCTCGAAACCATTCTCGACCTCGGCCGCCTTCACAAGATTCCTCTGCCCGGTAACTCATTGGACGAACTGCGCCCTCATGTCGTCGTCACCACGCCGCAGCCCGGGCTGATCGAATTTCTCGCCAAATTCAAATGGATGACCGCCGTGCTGGCCGATTATGACGCTTGCCGCCGCGTGGCCCGGGAAAACGTGGAGGATGCGCATCGCGAGGGAATCCGTTACATCGAATTGCGCTTCAGTCCGGCCTTCATGGCCGACGCGCACAATCTCGATCCGTCTCGCGTCACGGCCGCAGTCATCGAAGGCGTGCGCGAAGGCGAGGCAGCCACCGGAGTCAAAGCCAACCTCATCGGTATTCTCACCCGCACCTACGGTCCGGTCCGCGCGCGGCGCGAGTTGCGCGCATTGCTCGACCACAAAAACGAGATCACCGCGCTCGATCTTGCCGGCGACGAGGGCAACTGGCCGGCGGAGCTTTTCGTCGAGCACTTCAAGGAGGGGCGCGGGGCCGGTTGGCAGGTGACCGTCCATGCCGGTGAAGCTGCCGGCGCACAGAGCATCGTCACCGCGATCGAACAACTCGGAGCCACGCGCATCGGTCACGCCGTCCGCGCCGCGGAGGACGCAGCCGTTATGGATCTTCTCCGTGAGCGTCGCATCGGCATCGAGGCGAACCTGACCAGCAATGTCCAGACCAGCACGGTGCCCGACTATCCCAGCCATCCGTTGAAAAAATTCCTCGAGAGCGGCTTGCTCGCCACCATCAACACCGATGACCCCGGGATCAGCGGTATCGATCTTGCGTATGAATTGGATGTGGCCGCACCGGCTGCGGGACTCAACGAGTCGCAAATCATTCGCGCGCTGGAAAATGCCTGGGAAATCGCCTTTCTCGGGCCCGAGGAAAAAGCCCGATTGCGCCAGTGAGCCCTTTCCCCGGTGCGGCAGGCCCCCAAACCGCCCGCAGAACGTTTTCCGCGCTGGAAAACCGCCGCCAACAGGTTCTTAATCAATGCCGATGAAAGGATCTGCTCTTCTCTTCGTTTTTGCGGCCCTGCTCGTTCTTCCTGCTTTGGCACAGACCGACCGGCAGTTGCCGGCTTATGAGGCTTTGCGCACGGTGGCGCAGGCCAAAGGTCAGGACTGGCTTGGTCGACTGGTCGAGATGCGCGGCGTCGATGGCGACCCGCAGCCCACGCGTTGGCTGCTCACTTTTCGCGATGACAGTGCGCGCGGTGGCGTGCGTGAGTTCGCCGTCGCGCGCCAAGGGATCGTGAGCGAACGCACCCCGGTGCGCGCGGCGGGGGTTCCTTCGTCCGTCATGTCCGCCCGCGCCCTCAACTTGGATTCCACCGGCGCCTTCTCCGCCGCGAACAAACAGGCAACGCAGTCCAAGCTCGGTTTTGCTTCGGTCAATTATCTGCTGCAGAACCGCGACGGCGTGCCCGCTTGGCTTGTCCAAATGTTCGATGCCTCGGGTGCCGAAGTCGGCAAAGTGGTCATCTCGGCGCGCGACGGGTCGCTCATTTCGCGTCTGCGCGCCCCGGCCGCGACCAAGAAGCCGGCCGAGGGATCTTCGCCGTCATCATCGGCATCGCGGCCTGCCGCGCCTGACAATCGGCCTGTCGGCGATCGCTGGGTCGAGGGTGGGGGACTTGTCGGTCATTCCAAGCGCTGGGGTGAAAATGCCTGGCAGACCACGACCAATACCGCGGTGCGCGTCGGCGACAGCATCAGTGCATTTTTTATCGGACGTCCCGCACCGCAGGGAACGCCCGGCAATTGAATCCATCGATGGACGGTCCCGCCCTGATCATCACACTCTTCGTCGTCGGCTTTTTGTTGCTCGCCGCCGAGGTGTTTCTGCCCGGCCTGATCGTCGGAACGATCGGGCTCCTTTGCCTCATCGCTTCGGTCGTTCTTGTCTTCAACGAATACGGAGCGCCGGCCGGGGTGCTCGCCGCTTTTGTCGTCGGCGGTCTCACCGTGGCGGGCTTTGTCATCTGGTTGAATATTTTTCCGCGCACGTTTATCGGCCGTCGCATCATGTTGTTGACCCGGCAAGACACCGGCGGGGTGGCTTCCGAAAACCAAGCACTCGTCGGCCAATCCGGCGAAGCGATAACACCCCTGCGTCCCTCCGGCACGGCGCGGATCGGCGGAAAACGCGTTGATGTCACGGCAGTTGGCGATTTCCTCGAGCAAGGAGTGAACGTCGTTGTTGTCGCCGCCGACGGCATGCGCGTCGCGGTGCGTCGGCAGTAACGACGGGACGCCCGCTCGTCCGCTCGCCTCTGAAAATCCGCTCGGGGCCCGCAAAGGCTTTGCCCCATCCGTCCGGATGCGGCTAAGATTCCGGTATGGGTTCTCTCTTTATCTACATCGTGACCGGCGTGGCCGTTGTCCTCGGCCTCGTCCTCCTCATTGTCCTCTTCAATTTCTTCGGCATTTGGCTGCGCGCCAAAATCGCCGATGCGCCGGTTTCCTTCGCGCGTCTCGTCGGCATGCGTTTGCGCCGCGTTCCCGTGGGCATGATCGTCGATAGCCGCATCACCGCGGTGAAGGCCGGCATTCCGCTCGATACCGACGAACTCGAAGCCCACTACCTGGCCGGTGGCAGCGTGGATTCCGTCGTGCTGGCCCTCATCGCGGCGGACAAAGCCGGCATCAAGCTCGACTTCAACCGCGCCTGCGCCATCGACCTCGCCATCAAAGGAACAAGCAAAACGGTCCTCGAGGCCGTCCGCACAAGCATCAATCCGAAAGTCATCGACTGCCCCGCTCCCGGTTCCGGCCGCTCGACGATCGACGCCGTGGCCCGTGATGGCATCGGGGTCAAAGTCAAAGCCCGCGTCACCGTGCGCTCGAATCTCGACCGCTTCGTTGGCGGTGCCACTGAGGAAACCATCATTGCCCGCGTCGGTGAGGGGATCGTCACCTCGATCGGTTCTGCGCTCTCCTACAAGGACGTGTTGGAAAATCCGGACCGCATTTCGAAAACCGTCCTCCAGAAGGGCCTCGATAGCGGCACCGCGTTCGAAATTCTTTCCGTCGATATCGCCGACATCGACGTCGGCGAAAACGTCGGCGCCAAGTTGCAAGGCGAGCAGGCCGAAGCCGACAAAGTCGTGGCCCAAGCCAAAGCGGAGGTGCGCCGCGCTGCCGCCGTCGCCCTCGAAGGCGAAATGCGCGCCAAGACCCAGGAAATGCGCGCCAAAGTGGTCGAAGCCGAGGCCCAGGTCCCGCAGGCCATGGCCGAAGCCTTCCGCAACGGCAACCTCGGCATCATGGATTACATGAGGATGAAAAACATCCAGGCCGACTCGCAAATGCGCGAATCCATCGCCGGTTCCGAGCGCGGTAACGCCGAAGCACGGTAAGAATCCGTCACCGGTTCCGCCATGGAACAACTTGTCCTGCTTGTTGTCATCGGGTTGATCAGCCTGATCAATTGGGTAATGCAGCAAGCTGCCGAGCGACGCGAGGCGGCCAAGACGAAGCGGGTCGAAAAGCGCGATCTGAAGCGCGAAACGCGGCGCAACGTTTACACGCAACCCGCCCCGGCGCCAGTCGCGCGCCGGGCCGCGGCGGAGCGCGATCCGTTCAAGGATCTGATGGATGCACTCGGGCTGCCGGCCGAAGGAGTTCCGCCCCGTCCGGTGGTCGCCCGCCCCGACGACTTCGAGGAGGAAGAGTTCTCCTCGCTCGAAGCCCCCGCTCCCCCCGCGTTGCCCGAGCGCGTGGTGACCAAGCCTCGCGGCAAGGCCGCATCTTGGCATCCGCCCGCGCGGCGTGCGCAGCCCGACGAAAAAACGAAGCAACTTGCCTCGGCCTTTGCCGCTTTGGAGGACGCCTCACCCGAGACTTGGCGCGGCGGCAACGTGCGCTCCCTGCTCGCCAATTCTTCTTCCCAACGCAAAGCAGTGATTCTCTCCGAAATCCTCGGCACCCCGCGCGGCCTCGCCCGCACCGATGCCCTCATGACGCGCGGGCATCTCTGAGGTCCGAGGTTTTTTGCAGCGGCGGTCTATGACCGTCGCAACCTCGTCGAAGTCGGGGCACCGACGGTCATAGACCACCGCTACAAGTCAAAGGCAGCGCCGTCACTTCACCGCCGCCCACACCCGATGCACGTCGTCATGGTCGTCGAGGGCTTGGAGAAAGGCGCCAACCTCGGCTTGTTGCTCGTCACTCAGATCCGGACATTGCTTCGGCACGTAGCCGAGTTCACTTGTCACGACGGTCCACCCGTTTTCCGACAGCCATTTCGACACCGTGTGCGTATTTGTGCGGTCGGTGATGAACCGCGCGCCGGTGGCGTCGGCCGGGATGTCGTCATTTTGCGCGTGGGCGAGGGGCTCAACCTCGTTGGCCCCGGCCTCGATGGCCGCTTCTTCCAGATCGACCTCCGCTTTTGCCGTGTGTGCTTCGACCAGCCCGACTTGATCGAACAAAAACTTGTTGCTGCCCGAGGCCCCGAGTTGCCCCTTTTTGAAGAGCACGCGGATCTCCGGCGCGGTGCGGTTGTGGTTGTCGGTCACGGCCTCCACGATGACCGGCACCTTGTGCGGCGCATATCCCTCGAAAGTCATGTTTTCGAGCGCCGTTTTGTCCGCACCCGTGCCCGCACCCTTGGCGATGGCCCGCTCGATGACGTCTTTCGCGACACTTTCCTTGCGCGCCTTTTCCAGTGCTGCGGCGAGTCGCGAGTTCGTCGCCGGGTCCGCCCCGCCATGACGCGCTGCGATGGTGATTTCGCGGATGAACTTCCCCGTCGCCTGCGATTTCCGGAGCGAGGCAACCTCGCGCTTGGCTAGCAACCATTGACGTCCCATAGGCGGAGGATCCTAAGCGAAAGCCTGCCGCCCGCTCAAGGCTGCGTCCCGTCCACGTGCAGCATCACTTCATTGCGCCGCATGAACGGTGGAATCCACGGCGGATCATAATATCCGAACATCGGGTCCCCCTCGACCTCGAGCCGCCGCTTATCGACCCACGCCCTCAATTTGCTCAAGGCCTCTTGCTCATTCGCCTCATTGCGTCCGCCCCAATACTGGTAAACCGCAAACCGCCCGGCTGGTAGTTCGTCCATGGTCACCGCCGAATCTTTCGGTGCCGGCACCTTTTTCGCCGCCACATCCTTCGGCACAATAAAGCTCATACCGGTGCCTTCGCCCTCGTGCTTCATCAAGACCGGTGCCGTCATGGCAATCTTCTGCTCCGCCTCGTTCCCTCCCGAAATATAGCTGAAGAGCCGCATGAAATCTCCATCCCCCGAAGCCGTCCGCACTAAAGTCAGCGCCGGATACTCCCGCACCTCGAACTTTCCGTCCTGTAGAAGGACTTTGTAGTCGGGTGTTTCGGTGGCCATGGCAGTGCACGCGAGGGTCAAAAAGAAGGCAATAGTCCGGGAGATCATGATGGGATCATACCACAACGACCATGACATTGCACCTGCACCGGGCCCGCGCGCGGGACGTAGCCGCCGAATTTGAGGCTGCCATCAGTCGCGTCTCCAGCTAGACTAGCACTATGCCCAACGACCCTGATGTCCGCTGGCACCAGCGTTTGCAGAGTTTTCACAAGGCATTCGTCCGTCTTTCGGAGGGCACGCGGCTGGCTGGCGAGCGGGAGCTTTCTCCGCTGGAAAAGCAGGGGCTCATTCAGGCGTTCGAGTTCACCCACGAGCTGGCTTGGAACGTGCTCAAAGACTACCTCGAAAGCCAAGGCATCCAAGGAGTGGTCGGGTCCAAGGGCGCCACGCGCGAGGCTTTCAAGAACAGTCTCATTGCCGACGGCGAAGTCTGGATGGATATGATCAAGAGCCGCAACCAGACCAGCCACACTTACAACGAAGTGACAGCGAACGAGATCACGGAGGCCATCCTCACACGCTATTGCGCGCAATTTTCGCAATTCTCCACGCGCTTTTCCCGGCTGCAGGAGGCGGGATCATGAACGGGCACGGCTTGGCGCCACAGACCGTGGAGCAGATCCAAGGAACGCTGGCCCATTTTCCCGAAGTGGCAAGAGCCGTTCTTTTCGGGTCCCGGGCCAAGGGAACGGCCAGGCCAGGTTCCGACATCGACCTTGCGCTTTACGGGGAAGGTCTCGATTGGCGTGTGCTCGGTCGGATCGAGGACGAATTGGACGATCTGCTTTTGCCCTACACCTTCAGCTTGCTCCGCCACGACACCCGAACCGATTCCGAAGTGGTCGCGCATATCGCGAGGGTCGGAGTCCCTTTTTACCAACGCGGGGCGGCGAAAATAGGAAGCCTCCCAGTGCCGGTCTCCTAGAGCGCGGCGGCTGCCGGTCGCTCGCGCTGTGGCCAGACGCACCGTCAGCACCTCAGTCTTTGCCCGGCTGAGCGGCGTGACGCGCCGAGCTGGAATGCTCTTGTCGGTCGGGGTGCGGCAGCGGATGGTCGTCGTCGATGGATGCGTTTTTTGTCGATCTCGGACGGCGGGTGCGGGAGCGGTGGCAGGCGGTGGATTTTTCCCTCGCTGCTTTCCCTGGCCTCGCGCAGGCCGCTCTGGAGGAAAATCCCCCGGCGACACAGGTGGACCTCAAGGCTCTCACACGCTCGTTTTTGCGAGAGGATGAGCAGCCGTTTCAAACGGCCTCGGGATTTGGTCAGCCTGAGTTGGTCGTCTTCGACGATCCGCGGTTTTATATCCAGATTCTGTTCTGGCTGGACGGGACCACGCAGATTCACCAGCACGAGTTCTCCGGGGCCTTTCATGTGCTCGAGGGGTCGAGTCTGCACGCCGAGTTTGCCTTTGCCAACGTGCGGCCGGTCACCGCGCATTTCCGGCTGGGTGATTTGCAACTGACCGGCACCGAGTTGCTGGAGACCGGGCGGACCGTGCCGATCACGTCGGGCGGGGCCAGTATTCACTCGCTCTTTCACCTCGAAACGCCGTCGGTCACGGTGGTGGTGCGCACCCACTCGGATCCGGGGACCGGACCGCAATTCACTTACCTGCCCCCGCATGTCGCGGTGGACCCGTTTTTTTCCGACGCGCTGACCACCCGGCGCCTGCAACTGCTCGACGTGCTCGACCGGACGGTGGCCGAGGACTACGCCGAGGTGGTTCGCGCCATGGTGGCCTCGCTCGATTACGAAAGAGGTTTCTTCACTTTGCAAAATTGCCTTGTCGCCCTGCAGGAGCGGGGAGAATGGGAGGAAACGTGGGATGTTTTTGCAAAAAAGCACGGACCACTCGCCGCCTACGCCGCACCCACGCTCGAGGAAATTGTCTGGCGCGACCGCCTCGTCAATCTGCGCGGGTCCATCGAGGACGCCGACCATCGTTTCTTTCTGGCTCTCCTGCTCAATGTCCCGCGGGCCTCGGACATTCTGTCTTTGGTGGCTGCGCGTTTTCCCGGTGATCCTGTCACCACCGTGCTGGCTTGGGCGGAGGAATTGAGCGAGTCCTCCGAAGCAGGCACATGGATCCTCGATGCGGAGTATCCGGCCGGGGAAGAGGAAGCAGGAAGCGAAGCTCCCCTCGATCGCTTTCTCGGCACCTTGGCCCGTTGCCTCAAGGGCGAGACCAAGGCAACCGACGCCGCCCGGCGCGAGGCGCTGGCGCAGTCGAGCCTGCGGGCTCTCGTGGCGTGAGCAGCGCAAATCACTATGACACGCTCGGCCTTGACCGGCGTTGCACCACGGCGCAGATCCGCGCCGCCTACCGCCGATTGGTCAAACAACATCATCCTGACGTCAATCACATCCAGCCCGACGCCACGATACGCGTCCAAGCGCTCAACACAGCGCACGCGACGCTCAGCGATCCCATCCGACGTGCGGCTTATGATTGTGAGCTCGACGAGAGCGTTTCCGCCGGTCCAGCCGCGCCGACCGGAAGGCAACGGGACATTGCCCAGGATGTGATGTTGCGAGTCGAAGAGTTTATCCGCGGGGCAACGCTGACCATTCGGGTCAACGACCCCGCCAACCCACACGGAACAGAAACCTACGAACTCGAGGTTCCGCCGGAAACGGCTCCGAGCGCGAAGTTTCGCATGCCCCGAGCCGAGCCATTCACGGGGAGCTTCGTCGTTGTCCGTTTGCGCGCTCTGCCCGGCGGTCGCTTCCGGGCGCGGGGTTCGGATCTGCGCACCGACTTGCGAATCAGTGCTGCACGGGCAACCAGCGGCGGCACCGAGACGGTCCCCGGCGCGAGCGGACGCATGGTCCGCGTGACCATTCCCGCCGGAGTCACGCGGGGTGCGGTGCTGCGGGTAACGGGCGAAGGCCTGCCCAAGCCACGCGGCGGCCGCGGAGATCTGCTGGTGCGCGTAACCTATCGGGTGGAAGTAAACGTTTCGCGCGGGGCCAAGCGGACGAGCTCTTCCTACCGGCGGATCCTCGGAAGATAGGCGGAGCTTAAATGGACAACATCAAATATTGATTAACTCACCCCAAAGCGGTGGCTCGGCCACTGCATCAAGGCGCCAGAGCGAAGAACGGCTTTGACCGAACGCTGAACCAGTATTTTTGGCGTGGCACTCTCCCGCACACGTCTAATGTCTCCCCGTGTCCGAGGTATACCGCCGACCAAGTTTTCGCGCCATTGCGCTGGTCCTTGTGGGTGTTGTTATTGGACTGATGATTGCGGGTGGAATTGCACTCTGGGATGCCAACCGCAAGGTGCAGTTGCTCGCCTCACTGGATTTTCGGATTCACGATCCGGGTATCCCGGAGAACGTCCTCACCACCATACGGAACGCCGAACTCACCGCATATGACGACATGGGATTGGTTCGCAAGGCTGTGGAGAATATTCAGGATTCATTGGCGTTGCTCTGGCCCGGCTTGGCCTTTTCCTATGACTTCTCCATTGGCCCATACTGCATCAAGGCCAGCACGGTGCGAGAGATGGTGGATTTCGCCTTGGACGAGGAGTATCTGACTCTCAACAGTGAACGCTCGAGCCGCTATAACGAAGTGCTTCCTCTGTTCGCCCTGCAACCTTCTATCAACGACTGGGAAGCCAGCGTGTTGCTGGAGTATCTCCGGCGGCGACACCCCGGATTGCGCAACATGACATGGCAGGCCATTGCGGCCGACCCCAACGCAATCGCCAAGCTCTATTCAGGCTACATGGGGGCCGGTGGCGACTGGGCACGCTGGGAATCCGATCTCGTGCCCGGTGCAGTGTCACGCGATCGTCTTGGATACGACCCTGCCACGGGGAAATACGCAGCGGTAGCGCCCTCGAACTAGCGCGACCTGACCAAGGACAGCGCGCCCGGGACGCACAACACACCAAATTGCACCGTTGACCGCCCAGGATCAAAAAATGGAGAAGTTCGACGGCGGTGTTTAGACGGAGTTTGCTGCCCGGCACTCCGCAGGCGTGGGTTAGAAGCAAACGGGTGTGCGTTGATCGCCGCCCTCGACACTCCGCAGTTGGCTAAGGTTGCTATGCGGAGTTTTTTAGCTGCCAGCTAAGTCTTTGAAGCATTTTGGCGGCATCCGAAAGTGCGCAAGTCTGGCGCCGATGCTTGAAATCACTGGAATTCTGCCGAAAACCGCGAGCGATTGAGCACCGCACTGGGGCAAAGATGTTGAATTCCAATCAAGCACCATTAATCGCCCCTATCATGCACCACCAAACGGACCAAGTGTCAGTTTCCGCTTCCACAGTCCTTTTTTCCCGACGAGTCGAACCCGTGCCGCAAAGAGTTCGTGAGATCGCCATGTTACGCGGTTTGGGCTGTTCGTTCCGGGAGATCGCTCGGCAATATCATGTCACCCCGCAAGCCATTTCATTGATGTTGTCGCGTCACAAGAAATGCGCAAAGTCCTTGTGTAAAGCCACGGAGCTGACTGTTCTCTCCTCACGAGCCGTGAATGCTTTAGGTCGGTTTAGAATAGGCAGCCGCGAGGAGGGCCGTCGATGCAACGCACTTGAGTTGCTCAAAGGGGCGCGTAACTGCGGCCGAAAAACACTGGCAGAGATCGAACACTGGCTGAACGAGGAAAAGGGCGCGGCATAGACGGCTAGGCATGGCACTGCCTGCCATTTTCTTTGCGTAGGGAAAGCGACGAGAGCACTTTGAGTTATTCGAGAAAGAACCCGTTTCCAGCGCGGTTGACTGCCACCCGCCGCCTGACCGCGCCCGGTTCGGGCAAAGAAACAGTGCATTTTGAAGTGTCGCTGGCCGGTTCGGGACTCGTCTATGAAGTCGGCGATTCGCTCGGCATTTTTCCCGCGAACGATCCCGCCGAAGTGGATGCCGTGCTCGCCGCCGCCGGCCTGAGCGGCAATGAAGTGGTTGAGAGCGCGGGCGCCAACCTGCGCGATGTGCTCACACGCCAAATGACGCTGCGCGAACCATCGCGCCAGTTGCTTGCCGCCGTCCTCGAGAAATGCCCTGAGGCCACGGAGTTGTCCGAGTTGATTGACCCGGAAGCCAAATCGGTGATGGAGGATTGGATCGACGGACGCGAGGTGGTCGACATTCTGCGGGCTTATCCGCAGGCCAATTTTACCGCGGAGGAACTGGTCAAAGTTTTGCGCAAACTCCAGCCGCGGCTCTACTCCATCGCCTCCTCGCCCAAGGCTCATCCCGAAGCGATCCACCTCACCGTGGCCATCGTGCGCTACGAGTTGCACGGACGTGGACGCCAAGGCGTTTGCTCCACGTATCTGGCCGACCGCGTGAAGGATGCATCAATGCCGGTTTTCATCCACTCGGCCAAACACTTCCGCCAACCCGAGGACGCGTCGGTTCCGGTCATCATGGTCGGCCCAGGCACGGGCATCGCGCCGTTCCGCGCGTTCTTGCAGGAACGCGAAGTGCTCGGTGCTCCGGGCAAGTCATGGCTCTTTTTCGGCGACCGCAATCGTTCGACCGATTTCCTCTACGAGGAAGAAATCAACGCGTGGTGCGCCAAAGGCGTGCTGCACAGGCTCGACACCGCCTTCTCCCGTGACCAGGTCGAGAAGGTTTATGTACAGCACCGCATGAGGGAAAATGCCGACGAACTGTGGAAATGGCTCGAGGAAGGCGGATACTTCTACGTCTGCGGCGATGCCTCGCGCATGGCCAAAGATGTCGACGAGGCATTGCATCGCATCGTTGAGCAGGCCGGCGGCAAATCGAAAGAAGACGCAGCGGCTTACGTCGAGGAACTGAAAAAAACCAAACGCTACCGGAAGGACGTCTACTAATGATCGCTTCCAAGTCCTGCACTTTGCGAAGGCGCACTTAGACTTGATGCCCTGACCGCCGCCTTGGCCGAATTCATGTCATCCACGGTGTTTTGAGCCGTCGCTCGTTCACATGCTTTGGGCTTCGTGAGAAGACAGGGGTTCGGCGAAGAGGAGCGGACCCCTGATGTGTGGCTTGGCCACAGCGCGAAATTATTGCCTAGGAGGCTGAAACCGCCGCGAAAGCAGCGAAAAACGGAGGCGACGAGCCGAGTTCTAGCTTGGAGTCTAACTGTTAGATATGCGAACTCTTTCCACTGCATCGGAGCTGGGGCGCGAGACGCCGCTGGTTGCGAGGCCGGGCGACAAATTCCGCGCCGTTCTTCTCTTCGGCGCACCAGGAAGCGGCAAGGGGACGCAGGGTCGGTTGCTTGGGGCTACCCCGGGTTTTTTCCATTGTGCTTGCGGAGACGTCTTCCGGGCTCTCGACGTCCAATCGTCGCTTGGAAGAGCTTTCATTGATTACTCGACTCGCGGCGAGTTAGTGCCCGATGAACTGACGGTCCACCTTTGGCGGAAACGCCTGGAAGAACACGTGGCATCATCCGCGTTCCGTCCGGACCACGAGTGGCTCGTTCTCGACGGCATTCCCCGCAACGTGGAGCAGGCGCGGATGATGAAAGCCTTCGTCGACGTTTCGCTCGTCTTACACCTCCGTTGCGACGATCCTGCCGTGCTCGAAAGCCGCCTCGCGCGGCGAGCGTCAGAAGGCTCACGCCCCGACGACACATGCGTGGAGATTGTGCGCCGACGGATAGCCGTCTTCGAGTCCGAATCACTCGGCGTTCTCGACTGCTATGCCCGCCCGATCGTGCGGTCCATCGATGCCTCTGCTGCTCCGGGGAGTGTTTTTGCCGAAATTCTTGGACACGTCCTCAGCACGGGCGATGCGGTTTCGGGCGTCACCTAATTACGACCAGCCCGGACTTAGATGGGGAACCAGAACCGCACTACCTAGTATGATTCGCCGCTGGTACCAAGGTGCTGGCAAGTCTCCGGACTTTCTATTGAATAGACATTGTTGAACTGAGGATGCCGAGCGGGCGGGGAGTTGCTGCTGTCCGCTGTGGCACCAGAGCTTTTCCGCTTACCTCTTCGGTCGACAATCGCGCAAATGTGGCCGAAAAACGGGGGTTTAGCGCTAAAGCTGTCTCTAAGTTAGATATTCACCGCGTTTCAATGCCAGCCCCGATCATTGCAGTCACCGATTGGACGTTCTCCGACCTGAGTGTCGAGGAGCAAGCCGCCGATAAAGCAGGCGCCAAGCTGGTAGGCCGCCAATGCCGAAGCAGTGAGGATCTTGCCGCGTTGTGTTTTGACGCCGATGCGGTCATCACTCAGTTCGCCAAGCTGGATGCCGGGGCCATCGGGCGAATGCCCAAGGCCCGCGTCATCGTGCGCTACGGGATAGGCGTGGATAATGTCGACCTCGAGGCGGCCAAGGGTCGCGGCATTCCTGTCTGCAATATTCCGGACTACTGCGTCGACGAGGTCGCCGATCACACGGTGGCTTTCATCCTCGGCCTCACGCGTCAAGTGGTGGCCAATGCGACTCTCTTGCGCGACGGAGGTTGGGGGCTTGCTTCCCCCCTCGAATCGATGGGCACACTGAAGAACCTCACGGTGGGCATTGTAGGCTTCGGTCGCATCGGTCGTGAAGTGGTGCGGCGCTTGTCGCCTTTCAAATGTCGTATTCTGGTTTTCGATCCGGTTGCGCCGCGGGCGGAAATCGAGGCAGCGGGTGCTGAGGCTTGCTCGTTCGCCGAATTACTCGCTGCTAGCGACATTGTGTCGCCCCATTGCCCCTCGAATGCGTCGACCAAGAAGATGTTTGACGCAAATGCATTCGCCGCCATGAAAGACGGAGCGCTATTCATCAATGTCGGCCGCGGGGATCTCGCCGATGCCGAGGCGCTGGTTGCGGCTTTGACCACCGGCAAACTCGGTGGGGCCGCGCTCGATGTTTTCGACCCCGAACCCATTCCCGCCGATCACCCGATCCGCCGCATGAACAATGTTATTCTGGCCGCGCACATCGCCTCGGCCAGTCCGACCGCCGTGCGGACCCTTCGTGAAACGGCTATCTCCATCGCTTTGCAGGCAGTCCGCGGAGAGCGGCTGCCAAATATCGTCAATGGCGTAAGTCAAACTAGTTGAGTCATGTCCTTCATACGGATGTCTACTGTCCGAATTACGAATTTCACCTCTACTCACAATGCGCATCATCCGTTACCAAGATCCCCGAGGCCAAATCCACTACGCAAGCGAGACGATCGATAGCCAACGCCTCCTCATAGACGGCGATATTTTCGGCGGCTTCGAGGTTACTAATAAGCCGGCACAGGTAGGCAAGCTCCTCGCTCCGGTCGCTCCGACCACGTTGGTCTGCATCGGTTTGAATTATCGCCGTCATGCCGAGGAAGGAAATCTCCCGGCTCCCGATTTTCCGGTCGTCTTCATGAAGTTCCCCGCCGCGGTGCAAAATCCCGGCGATCCGATCCAACTGCCGCAGCACTTGAAAAGCGGCGAGGTGGATTACGAATGCGAGCTGGCTGTGGTCATTGGAAAGACGGCGCGCAACGTGAAGCGCTCGAATGCCCTCGATTACGTGCTCGGTTACACTTGCGCCAACGACGTGAGTGCGCGCGACTGGCAAACGAAGTGGGGCGGGGGGCAGTGGTGCCGCGGCAAGACGTTTGACACCTTTGCGCCCTTGGGGCCCTGTCTCGTTCTCAAAGATGAAATACCCGATCCAAACAAGCTGCAGATCAAGACGATCCTCAACGGGAGCGTCATGCAGGATTGGAACACGGACGACATGATTTTTGATGTTCCCGCCTTGATCGAATTTCTTACCGGAGACACGACCCTGCTGCCGGGAACGGTCATCCTGACCGGAACGCCGCACGGCATCGGTGCCGCTCGGAAGCCCCCCGTTTTTCTCAAGGCCGGGGATACGATCAGCATCGAGATCGAGAAGATCGGCACACTAACCAATCCTGTTGTCGGCTGACCGGCATCATTTCCGACCATGAGCGCTCCCGCCGAAACACTCGCTGCCTGGCAGCGTGACTTTGCTACTCTCCGTTCGCAGGCGCCCGATGTGGCCAAAGCTTTTGGTGGTATGCATCACGCGCTCATGCAACCCGGCGCTCTCTCCAAGCGCGAAAAAGAACTGATCGCCGCTGCAGTTGGCCTCGCACAGGGCTGCACCGAGTGCATCCACATCCACACCACCGAGGCGATCAAAGCCGGGGCGACTCGTGAGCAGGTGATCGAAGCGGCCGGGGTGGGCGTGATGATGGGCGGCGGTCCGGCCTTCGTCCATTTGCCGGAAGTCCTGCGTGCTCTTTCTTCCGAAACTACTCCTGCAAAATGAAGCTAAAAACCAAACCGGACAGAACGGCAGCCCAAAAGATTCCGACGTCACTCGACGCCGCGGCATCGGACACCGCTCCCGACGCACGCGATCTTTACCGCCGCATGCTGATCATTCGCGCGGTCGAGGAACGCTTGGCGCGGTCCCATCAAAAGGGACTCATCCATGGTGCTTGTCATACCTATGTCGGACAGGAGGCCGTGGCCGCCGGAATTTGCGCCAACTTGAGTCCCGACGACGCGGTGTTCAGCACGCACCGCGGGCATGGCCACGCTCTGGCCAAGGGATTGGAGCCGTTCGCGCTGATTGCCGAGTTATACGGAAGATCCGAAGGTTGCTCGCGCGGACTTGGCGGGAGCATGCATATTTTCGCGCCCGAGATCGGCATGCTTGGAACGAGCGGCATTGTTGGTCCGTGCATTCTACAGGCTGCGGGTGCGGGCTACAGTTTTCGCCTGCTCAAGACCGACCGCGTTGCGGTGGCTTTCTTCGGCGATGGCGCGGTCAACAACGGTGCGTTCCACGAGGGACTCAACATGGCCAGCATCTGGCGTCTTCCGGTTTTGTTCGTCTGCGAGAACAATGGCTATGCCACGGAGGTGCCCTTCGATTATGCGGCGGGCAATCCCAGCGTGGCCGCGCGTGGAGCGGCCTACGGCATCGAGTCGATCGCGGTGGACGGCAATGATGTTTTGGCCGTGCAAGCCGCCGGCCGCGCAGCAGTCGCGAGGGCGCGGCGCGGCGAAGGTCCGACGCTCATCGAGTGCAAAACTTACCGCACCCGCGCCCATGCCGAGGGCATGGTCGATTTCGGCTACCGCACCAAGGAAGAGGTCGAGGAGTGGAAGCAGCGCTGTCCCATCGCGCGCTTGCGCAAATACCTCATCGAGGAGGACATCGTTCCCGAAGCCGAACTCGCCGCGCTCGACGCCGAGATCGACGAGGTGGTCAACCAAGCGCACCTTCGCGCCGAGAAAAGCTCTTATCCGGCGCCGGACACGGCAACCAACCACGTCTATGCCGTTTCGGAAAACACGGCGCGCGATGTGCCTGCCGTTGCGGGTCCGGTCCGCGAAATCACTTACATGAAAGCCACGCTCGAGGCCTTGAGCGAGGAGATGGCGAAAAACCCGCGCATCTTCGTTCTGGGCGAGGGAGTGGGCGTGCGCGGTGGCAGTTTTGCCACGACCACGGGACTGTACGCGATCCACGGTCCCGAACGGCTTCGCGATACGCCCATCTGTGAACGGGGTTTTGTCGGTTTGGCTTGCGGCGCGGCGATGAGCGGCACGCGGCCGGTCGTCGACTTCATGTTCGCCGACTTCGTGCTCGATGCGGCAGGCGAGATCATCAACCAAGTTGCCAAAATGCAATACATGAGCAGCGGACGTCTCAAGATGCCGGTCCTGCTCCGCGGCTGCATCGGCATCGGCCATGCCGCGGCCACGCATCACTCTGGCAGCTATTATTCAATGTATGCCAACTTCCCGGGCTTGCGCGTTGTTGTGCCTTCGACGCCGCGCGATGCGAAAGGCCTGATGAAAACGGCGCTGACTTGCGATGATCCGGTTCTTTTTCTGGAACACCGCGAATTGCTCTCGGTCAAGGGGCCAGTGCCGGAAGGCGAATACTACATCGACTTCGGTCATGCCGCGGTGGTGCGGGAGGGTTCGGATCTCACCGTTGTTACTCTCGGCCTGATGGTGCACCGGGTGCTCGAAGTAGCAGCGAAACTCGCGGAGGAAGGAATCTCCGTCGAAGTGATCGATCCGCGCACGGTCTCGCCACTGGACACTACGACAATCCTCAACTCCGTAGCCAAGACCGGCCGCCTGCTGGTCGTCGACGAATCCTTCGCGCCCTGCGGACTGGGAGCCGAGATCGCCGCACAAATGGCCGAGCACGGATTCGACGAACTTGATGCGCCGATCCGTCGCCTGAACGGTTTGCATTCACCGACGCCCTATAGTCCGCCGCTTGAGGCCGCAGTCGTGCCGGGGACAGAACAGATCGCCGCGGCGATCAGGAGTCTGCACGCGGAATAAGCTAAGAACTACGACGTATGGCGATCGAAATTACGTTGCCGAGACTCGGCTGGTCGATGGAAGAGGGCGTCTTCCAGTCGTGGCTGAAAAACGAGGGCGAGGAAGTTAAGTCGGGCGATCCGCTTTTCGTGCTGGAGACCGACAAGGCGGCGCAGGAAGTGGAAGCCACGGACAGCGGAATCCTCCACATTCCCGCCAATGCGCCGCAGTCCGGCGAGGTGACCAAAGTTGGCCGCGTTTTGGGTTATCTGCTCGCGCCCGGGGAAAAGCCGCCGGCCGTTGGTGCGACCAGTGCCGCGGTTGCCGAAACCCCTAAGGATGTCGCGGACGATCAGGCCGCGCCACAGCCCGTTGCTGTGCAAGCGCCTTCGGCGACCCCTCTTGCTGCAGTTTCCACGGAAACTCCGGTCAGTCCGCGTGCACGTCGTGCGGCAAAAAACCGCGGAGTCGACTTGTCCCGTGTTGAACCCGGTGGCGCCGGCGGACGCATCCGCGAGAAGGATGTCATGGCGGTGGAGGTTAGTTCGCCTGGCGTAGGGGGTCAGCCAGTGGCCAACCTTCGGCGCATCATCGCGGCACGCATGATGCAGAGCAAACAATCCACTGCTCCGGTTACCCTGCATGCGCGTTGTGATGCTTCCCGCTTGGTGTTGCTCCGACGCGAACTCAAGGAAGCCTTGGGTGGCGACGGCGTGCCTTCGTACAACGACATTATCGCCAAGGTCGTGGCGCGCGCGCTAGCCAAACATCCCATGCTCGCGTCGCGCTGGGAAAACGATGAAATCTTCATGCCCGAGTCATTCAACATCGGCCTGGCTGTGGATACCGAGCAGGGCTTGCTCGTGCCGGTGATCAAAGATGTCGGCAATTTGCCCCTATCCGCTGTCTCGCGGAAGTCACGCGAACTGATCGAAAGCGCCCGCTCACGTCGTATCTCCCCGCAGGATCTGCAAGGTGGAGTCTTCACCATCACGAGTCTGGGTAGCTTCGACATCGAGTCGTTCACCCCTATCATCAACTACCCGGAGACCGCGGTGCTCGGCATCGGATCTATCTTCCGCGAACCGACCGAGGGAGAAGGAGGCACGATTGTCTTCCGCGACATGATGCGGCTGAGCCTGACCTTCGATCACCGGGTGGTGGACGGCGCGCCGGCGGCGCGCTTCTTGCAGGATGTGCGCCAGGGTGTGGAGACGCCCGCCATCGTCCTGTTGGCCAACGCCCCGAAAGCCTGAGTCCCAGGTAACATAGGAATTCCGTGCCCCGGCGAAAAACAGGGGGTAAAATGGACGAAATAAGAGGCGCGGCTGCCGAAAAACGTAGATTGTCCACTCGGCATCGATTCCCCCTGCAAGTCATGTCCAAACATCAAACAATTGCCCGCCGAATGCACATAAGTGCATGGCCGTGTGCCGTTGTCCCACGAAGAGTTTCTTCAGACTGTTCCTTTTGAATGAAAAATCTGCGCGATCTGCAAAAAGTGCTTCGGGGCGCCGGTCGTCACCCTGAAACCCTCGGCTTCCGCGACGGAACACGTCTGCTGGTTTTGCCGCACGGAGGCCGCTTGCTCGGTGTTTTCGCGGCGGGAAGCGAGGAAAATTTTTATTGGACCAACCCGGCGCTGGATTCCGTTGCCTCAGCCAAGGCGTTTTTCGCCGGTGCGGCTTGGCATAACTCGGGAGGGGACCGCACGTGGTTGGCGCCCGAAGTCGATGTCTTCCTTCCCAAGTTCCCCGATCTGACCGCCTACGACCAACCGCGCTCCTTGGACCCTGGGAATCACCGCGTGGTGAGGAAAAGCGGATTCCTCTTTTTGGAAAACAAGCTGACGCTTCGTCTCTCGCGCTCCGGTCGCAAGGTCGACCTGAAGATTGTGAAGTCGTTCGGGCCTTCGCCGGATCCGCTGCGCTACGAGCGCGACATGAATTTGAAAGGGGTCTCCTATGCAGGCTACGCTCAGTTCACTTCGCTCGCTTTCGCCGGTGGTCGGGTGCCGGCGGGCGCGCAGCTCGGGCTCTGGAATCTCATCCAGATGCCGCATGGCGGTGAACTACTTCTTCCTACGTTCTCGCGCTCGGAACCGTTGCATATTTTCAGCACCGTGGGTCGGATCCCGAAATCCGCCGTGCGAATCGGCGAGCATTTGATCCGCTATCGCATGGACCAACGCGGCGAGCACAAGTTAAGTTTTCGTGCGGCGGCCATGGCGGGGCGCGCGGCCTATATCCACGGAAAGGGAAATGATTGGTCGCTGGTCGTCCGCAACTTCGGGGTGAATCCGTCCGGCGAGTATGTCGATGTGCCGTGGCACGACCCGGAGTGGCGGGGGTTTGCCGTGCAGGCGTGCAATGTCTGCAGCGGACTCGGGGCGTTCAGCGAGTTGGAATACCACATTCCGGGAATCGGCGCTGGCACCGGCCTCAGTTCGTGCCAAGATCTTGCGCAAGTGTGGGCTTACCGCGGTCCGAAAGACCGCATCCTGGCCATCGCCCGCCGCCTCGTTGCCGGCAACGATTTCCGCATGTGACGAAATTGGTCGTGGCTCTTCATTTCTTGGCGAAATTGTGATCAAGGCGCGAAAAACCAATCCGCAAAAGCTCAGTTGGCTGATGGAAGCTGACGAGTTGGGTCCACGCTTGAGCGATTCCGCGCCGATTTTCGTCAAATTGTTCGAGCAGAAGACTGCCGCGGAGGCGCCCGGTCCGGCCCGCCACCCTTACTGCGAAATCAATGTATCGCTGAAAGGAGAGGGGATCGTCATGGTGGAGGGCGAGGAAACACGGCGCGGGGTCAATGATGTCATGCTGCTCGGGCCCGGCGTGCCGCATTGGGGCAAAGTAACCAAGTATCCGCACCGCGCGATCACGGTTTACTTTCTTCCCTCCGCCCTGCTCGAATTCTGCAATCCGCAAGTCAGTGTCAGCATCCTGCGGCGCTTCTCTGCTCCGCGCTCTTTGGGCGAACGTCTGGTGCGCTTGTCCCCCGACATGCACCGCGCCTTGGTTCGCGGTTTGAGCGAGATCCATGAGGAGTTTCGCGGCCGCGGGTTCGGATGGGAGCTGCGGGTCGGCGCCATACTTTTCAGCGAGATTGTCCGGCTCATGCGGTGGGAGGCTTCCCGCGGGGCAAAGTTGGGTGAGGACAATTCGGACGTCGACTGGCGTCCGGTCGTGCAGGCGCTGCGCTATCTCCGCGAGAACTATGCCGAGCAAATCTACGCTGCCGATGTGGCCCAAGCGGCCGGCATCAGCGAGACCCGGCTTAAACTTGTCTTCCGGCGGGCGGTCGGCATGCCGTGGGTCAAGTATCTGCAGATTTACCGCACACACCGCGCGGCGCTCCTGCTCTGCGAAGGCAAAATGAATGTGACAGAAGTCGCGCTCGGCGTCGGCTTCGAGAGCCTCAGCCATTTCAATTCGACCTTCCGCGCGATCATGGGCCAAACCCCCTCAGAATACGCACGGCAGAACCACCGCCCGCAAACCGGGCGCGCGAAGCGTTCTTCGCGTCGGCGCCGATAATCAGCGAAAAGAGAGGTGCACAATGAGACAATCTCCGCTTCACGCCGTCTTCTTTGCGCTGGCTCTATCGGTGATTTCTGTCCCGTTGGTGCTCTCGGCCTCATCGCCGCAGGAGTGGGATACGCTGGAGAGGTGGACCTCGGCCTTCCTTGGCGACCGCGTAGAGGAATTGCCTTTTTCCTTCCGCTATAACGGCGAAACGTCCCGCAATTTCCTGCCGCAGTGGAAACGCTCGGTCCAAACCAAGGAGTTGGATAATCGGCGGAAGGCCATTACCTGGCTGTTTACCGACCTGACAACCGGTCTCTCGTTGAGAGTGGAGGCGATCATCTACCTCGACTTTCCGGCGGTCGAGTGGGTGCTTTGGTTCCGGAATGACGCGCAATATTGGAGTCCTCTGATCGAGGATGTCCGGGCGCTTGATGCGGATCTGCCGATGCCGGAAGACATGAAGGCGGTGTTGTTTTACAACCGCGGGACAAATATCGAGGCGACCCCGCTGCCCGGGCGCGACGAGTTCCAACCGGCCGAAGTGGATCTTTTGCCCGGTGACCAGCGCCAGTTCGAGCCTTACGGCGGGAGGCCTTCCGACACGGTGATGCCTTTTTTCAATGTGTCCGGCCCCGACAAAAAGACCGGCGTGTTTTTCGCGATCGGCTGGACCGGACAATGGTCGGCCCGGTTCCAGCGGGAGAGTTCCGGTGATCTGGTGGTGACTGCGGGCATCAAGCGAATGCGCGCGAGTCTCGCCCCCGGCGAGGAGATCAGGACACCCGCCGTCTTGGTAATGACTTGGCAAGGAGCAGACCGTGATGACGGGCAGAACCAGTTCCGCAGGCTGTTGCTTGAACATTACACGCCACGCATCGGCGGAAAAACGATCGTGCCCCCGATTTCCGCGGGCCCGCACGGCATCATCCGGTTCGAGCACTCAAGCGAAGCCAATCTGCTGGCATGCATCCAAAATGTCGCATCCCACGGGGTGCCGGTGGACAACTTCTGGCTGGATGCGGGTTGGTATACCTGTCCCGACGAACCGAGCGGTTGGGACAAGACAACGGGCACATGGGAGCCGGATCCGGTGCGCTTTCCGCGCGGCTTGCGCCCGGTGGCGGACGCCGCAAAACAGCATGGGATGGACTTTCTCGTTTGGTTCGAGCCCGAGAGGGTGATGCCGAAGACGTGGCTCTACGAGACGCATCCGGAATGGTTGCTTGAGCCTGCTGATTTCTTGCCCGAACGAAGCTATCAGGCGGCCAGCAATTTCCGGCTTTTGGATTTCGGAAATCCCGAGGCGCTCGCTTGGGCGGAACAATATTTTTCGGATTTCGTGCGCGAGCAGGGAGTTTCCATTTTCCGGATGGATAGCAACTTGCACACCACCCTTTACTGGCAGAACAACGAACCGCCGGCCCGCGTCGGAATGCGGGAAACAAAGCACGTGATGGGTCTCTACAAGTTCTGGGATAAACTCGTGGCTAACAATCCGGGTCTCAAGCTCGACATCTGCTCCGGGACCGGCAGCCGGATCGACTTCGAGGTGATGCGGCGGGCCATGAACCTGACGCGGGCCGATGGTGCCTGGTGGGAACCTGCCCCGGACCAGGCGAAAACAACCGGTCACGCGCCGTGGACTCCGCACACGGGCATCGGGACCGTGTCGGACGACCTTTACAGATTTCGTAGCGGCATGGGCGCGATGTTCTGCGCCAACATGAATTGGCACAGCACCGACAAGGCGGACTGGGAGCGATGGAAGGCGCTGATGGTGACAGTCAATGAACTGCGCGACATCTACGAAGGAAATTTTTATCCGCTTACCGAGTGGAGTATTTCCGAGGAAGATCTCGCCGCGTGGATGTATCACCGCCCGGATACGGGCAGAGCCGTGGTGCAAGTCTTCCGCCGCAGCCAAGCGGCAATGCCCGAGGGCTACAAGCTGCGCTTGAAAGGTCTGGATGCAGGAGCGGATTACGAAGTGAAAGATCTCGATAATCCGCAAAATCCGGTGCGCATGACCGGAGCCGCATTGATGGAGGATGGGCTGCCGGTAGATCTTCCGCAGCAGCCTCAGTCGGCTCTATTCGTTCTCCAGAAAAAGGGTTCCTGACCGGCAAGGCGAGCCGCGCGCTCGGAGCAGGGGTAATCCCGCGCACGAGATGTTGGCGATTATCCTTACCGCTCGATGCGTCCCGAGCCCGAGCCTCCGACCAGTGCCATCACCTCGGCCACGGAGACATGGTTCAAGTCTCCGTGGATGCTGTGTTTCAGGCACGATGCCGCCGCGGCGAATTCGATGGCTTCCTTTCCGCTCTGGCCGCTGAGCAAGGCATAGATCAAACCGCCCGAGAAAGAATCGCCACCGCCGACGCGGTCCACGATACGCATGGTGTAGGAACGGCTCAGCCAGCATTCTTTGCCGTCGGAAAGAAGACACGACCAGCCGTTTTCCGACGCATTGATACTTTTGCGCAAGGTTGTGGCCACGTAGCGGAAGCCGAACCGTTCATGCAGTAAGCGGGCAACTTCCGCATAACGTTCCGAGTCGAGCGAACCGGCGTGCACGTCCACTCCCTTGGCCTCGACCCCCAAAACCAATGCGGTGTCTTCCTCGTTGCCGATCAGCACATCCACGTGCTTGACCAAACCGTTCATAACGCGGCGCGCTTTCTCCGGACTCCAGAGCTTCGCCCGGTAATTGAGATCGCAGCTGATGGTGAGCCCGTGTTTCTTCGCCGCCTCGCAAGCCTCCGCGGTGACCTCGGCCATCGAATCACTCAGCGCGGGAGCAGTTCCCGACCAGTGGAACCAGTCCTTTCCCTCGAACACGGCGTCCCAAAGAATATCGCCCGGTTTCAGCTCCGTGATCGAGCTTCCGGCCCGGTCGTAGATGACTTTCGATGGGCGCTGCGACGCGCCCGTCTCAAGGTAAAACGTTCCCAACCGTCCTCCTTGCCGGAGAACGTGATCGGTGTTTACCCCGAACTCGCGGATCTTGTTAATGCAGGCTTGGCCGATTTCCGTGGCGGGAACGGCGGAGACTACGAAGGCATCGAGACCGAAGTTGGCCACGGAGACCGCGGCATTGGCTTCCGCTCCGGTGTAGCCGACCTCAAAATCGGTGGCCTGCACGAAACGCTCGAAGCGCTTTGTGCCCAGACGCATCAAGAGTTCCCCGAAGAAGACGGCCCTTTTTTTCCGATTCATGGCGTTGTTGTTACTTGGTCCGGCTTTGACTCACGATTTCGATGAACGCCCTGGCGTTCTCGGTGATCTTGTCGAATTCACGCGCGGCAATCATCGGCTTTCCGGCCAGCTCACTTCCCACGCCCACAGCGCACGCGCCCGCCTTGATAAATTGCGGTGCAGTTTCGCGATTGACCATGCCGGTCGGCATCAATTCGATTTCGGGGAACGGTCCTTTGAGATCTTTGAAGAAGCCTGGGCCGCCGACTCCGGCCGGAAAGATTTTCACCACGTCACCGCCGAGTTCCCACGCTTGGAGAACTTCGGTCGGAGTCATTGCCCCGGGCATGCACGCGACACCGTGGCGGCGGCAGGTTGCGACCACATCGGGCCGGACGGCCGGCGAAACGATGTATGCCGCGCCGGCGAGAATTGCGGCGCTGGCGGTAGCTGCATCGAGGACCGTTCCGGCGCCGATCAGCACCTCGTCCTTAAGTTGGTCGACAGCCCTCTCGATTACCTGAAGCGCCTTGGGCACGGTCAGGGTGATTTCGATCAAGGTCACGCCGCCTCGCGCCAAGGCGCGTGCCACTTCGATAAGGTCATCCGGTTGGTCGGCACGAATGACCGCCACGACGCCGGTGGAGTGTATCCGGTTGAGGACTTCGGTTTTCTTGGACATGGTTCTTATGGGTTGGGTTATTTCAAACTTTGCAGGCTGATGACATCAGGACGGGGTTAGCGAGAGTTCCTATTCCTTCGACTTCCACCTCGACGCTGTCTCCATCACGCAGAAACGGTCGCGGTTCGGCCAGCGCTGCCGGTGAGCCCATGCACAGGACGGTGCCGGGCTGCAAAGTCATGCATCGGGAAAGAAAACTAATCGTTGTCGTCACGTCGAAAATCATGAGCGATGTCGTGGATTCCTGAACGGGCACGCAATTGACCTTTGATGCTACGCGACAGTTTGCCGGATCTAGCTCCGTTTCTATCCACGGACCGAGAGGACAAAACGAGTCGAAGGATTTGGCCCGCGCCCATTGACCGTCGGCCGATTGGCAATCTTTTGCTCCAACGTCATTGGCCACCACGTAACCAAACACGAAATCGCAGACGGAGGACGGCGAAACATTCCGCGCTTTCTTGCCAATGACTACAGCGAGTTCAGCTTCGAAGTAGACCTCGGAGGCAGCCATCTCAGGCAGAACGATCGGCTCGCCCGGTCCTATCACACTCGAGGTGGACTTGATGAAGAGGAGGGGTTGTTTGGGGTAGGAGGGGTTGTCATCGCCGGGAAACGAGCGGTAATTTTTCCCCAGACACAATAGGTTCGGAGGAGTTAGAGGCGCATTAAGACGAAGATCGGCCAACCGAATGCGATCCCCGCTGCGTCGCCACTCTCCGAAGATGTTGCCGTCGATGCGGTCGACCAAGCCGTCCTCCAGCACGCCGTGAAAAGCGGCGTCCTCACCCTTCGAGCACCGGACAATCCTCATTTGCGCGTGGCCTTCCTGTCTTCGGAAGAAGATGGATTCCGCAATGGCAGGGGAGGGGGGCAGTCCATGGCTTGTTGCAAAGCATTCTGGCAGGCCAGCGCGAGCCTAACTGCCTCTTTTGCCGACATATTCTTCGGTTTTCCCGGTCGTCGGGACGAAAAATCGAAGCACCACTGGTTCCTAATACAGGCAAAAAACGGTCAGAAAAAGGTGTCGGGCGCCCGGGATTCGACTTAACTACCATGTCTATGTTCTCCCGATCCGCATCCCTTCTTTTCGCTATCCTCTTCGCCACAGCATCATTCGCCTCCGCGGGCCAAACGTGGAACGCATTCGATGACTTTTGGAGCAAGAGCGCCAATTTTCCGGGGCCCACCACGCCGAACGCTTGGAGTTACGGCAGCGCATCGACGAGCCAGCCAAACGGTGTGGCTGCGTTTACTGCGTTTACTGATGACAATGTCGAATTGGAAATCCCGACCGGCGGGCCGCTTTTCAAGCACGCCAATCCTGGAGCGCCTGAACCCTGCGTCGCCCGAGCTAACGCGGCCTGGTATCCCGGTGCGCCTCCCATGCCACCTTTCCTTTTCGTGCATCCGAGCGACACCAGCTTTGCTGTCGTCCGCTGGCAGGCGCCGGAGGCCGGGACTTACAAGGTCAAAGCCTCCTTTCTCGCATCGGGAGAGACGGGGCTGAAGTCCGTCGGGATTGTCCGATACAAGGAATCCGGTCCCCCAGAGGATTTGATGAAGCCCGCTCTCATCAATCGCCAAGATACCGAAAGCGGGCAAAAAGATTATGAGGGGTCGGTAAAGCTGGATGCCGGGGAGTTCGTCGCCTTTTACGTCGGGAATGGCGGTGATGGTTACGCTGGCGATGCCGTCGGTTTGGATGCTGCCATTGCCGCAGAATAATAATTGTCCATCGCGAACTGCTTGAGGCGACTTTGAGCGTTGCGCGAGCGGCATCTCCGTCTTCACGCATGTATGATTCAGCCGACTGGTAGATTTATTACTCTCGGTCTTTTGCTTTTCTGGACCTGTCTGCCCGTCGGCGCGGCCGATCAGGCTGTGGTGAATCTTCAATTTGCCGGCCGCGGAGGAACGCCCCAAGGTGCGGCGGATCCCGAGCCACTTGTTTATTCCGCGCCCGGAGTTCTGGGCAGCGGAAATCATTGGAACACGATCGTTGCCGGGAGTTATCAGACCCCGTTTTTCATCGAGCCTCCCTCGAATTTCGTTGCCGACGACGGAAAAACTCCGGTGGCTTTGGAACTCGATTACCTTGGTTTTGCGGGCGCGGACTGCTTCCCTCCGGCACAAGGAGGCAAGGTCGAGCAGCCGCTTCTCAATGCCTACATCGTCGCGTCGGGTAGGCCGGCCTCATTGACATTATCCCGCCTTGTTCCCGGGGCGAACTATCACGTTGTTTTGTTCGGGAGCAATTCCCGCTCGGGGGCCGGCGTCTTGGCGCGGCCGAGCGGGGATCAGTCCGCGCGAACCACCGGCACGGGCAACGCTCCTTTTCCCTCAAAGGGCGAGGACTATTTGGAGTTTGCATCAGCGCAAGCGGATTCCTCTGGACGCTTGGTCCTCGAGATTCTGCCGGGCTCGGGACCGTCCGTGCTCAACGGTCTCCAAATCGAAGGTCCCTTCAACGTGCCGGCACCGGCCCAGGCAGAAGGAGCGATGGGTCGCTGGGCCGCCGCGACATTGCCGCCGCCAAGTTCTTCAACTTTCTCCGGCGAGTTGCCCATCGACTTTCGTTACGGGGAGAAGTCGTTCCGTGAGTTGGCGGGGAGCTGGAATTTTACGAGCGAAGCGGTCGAGGGTTCGCCGGCCACGACGGTCTCCCGTTGGGCAGATCCCAAAACCGGCCTCGTGGTCGAGCTACGATCACGTGTTTTTGAGGATTTCCCCGTGGCCGAATGGGTGGCAACGCTGACCAACACGGGGAAAGAAAAGACGCCGCTGATCTCCGAGCTGAGTGGTTTCGACGGACAGATCCTCGGCGTTCCGCGCAACGGATACCTCCTTCACTACCAACTGGGCAGCCGCACGCAGATAGACGACTTCGCGCCGAAGACGCAACCGCTCGAATCCGACGGCACGTTTGCCCTCGCCACCAGTGGCGGACGTGCTGCCATGACGCACCTCCCGTTTTTCAATGTCGCATGGAAAACCGGAGGCGCGATTGTCGCGGTTGGCTGGCCGGGCCAATGGGAAACGGTTTTTTCGCGCAAGGAGTCCGGTTCCCGCCTCTCCATCAAAGCCGGCCAGCAGTCGCTGAGCACTGTGCTGGAGCCGGATGAAAGCATTCGCACCCCGCGCATGGTTCTCCTGCTTTATTCCGGCGATTGGATCGACGGTCAGAACCTTTGGCGGCGGTGGGCGATCGCCCACGTCATCCCTCGCATCGACGGGAAGCTGCCCGGCCCGCTTCTTACGCCGAACACCTCGCACCAGACTCACGAAATGGAGAAGGCCACGGCGCAGAACCAGAAAGACTACATTGATCGATGGCTCAAAGAAGAAATCCGCCCCGACTTTTGGTGGATGGATGCCGGTTGGTATGAGGGCGATGGTTCGTGGGTGCAAACCGGGACGTGGAAGGTGGACAAAAGGCGCTTCCCCAACGGGCTCGTCGAAATTTCCGACCATGCCAAAAGCAAGGGCGTCGGCACCATTCTTTGGTTCGAGCCGGAACGCGTTTCGCCCGGCACCGAATTGTCCCGCGATCACCCCGAGTGGTTATTGGCACCCGTCAACCTGCCGCCGGAACTCGGCTTCCAAAAAGATCGTGACTGGCGGCTTTTGAACCTCGGCATCCCGGAGGCGCGGAAATGGATCACCGATCGCGTGAGTAGCCTGCTGACGAGCGAAAAGATCGATATCTACCGGCAGGATTTCAACATGGATCCACTCTATTACTGGCAGTCGGTGGACAAGCCGGGCCGCACGGGACTCACGGAAAACTTGCACGTGCAGGGATATTTGAAGTTCTGGGACGATTTAAAGGCCCGTCACCCCGGGCTCATCATCGATACGTGCGCCAGCGGCGGCCGTCGCAACGACCTGGAGGCGATCAGCCGGGCACTTCCGTTTTTGCGCAGCGATTATGTTTTTGAGCCGACCGGTCTCCAGGGACAAACTTATGGATTGTCGTTCTGGTATCCTTACACCGGCACCGGGCTGGCCGACATCGTCTCGCTGAGAGGTTCGGCCATTTTTCCGAATACGCCCTACCTGCCGCCGCCGGGCGAGAGCGACAAAATCTGGACCGACTATCTGTTCCGCAGCGCCATGTGTTCGCACTTTGCCTCGGGCATCGACTCCATGAACTCCGAGGTGGATTTCGCGAGGTTGCGCGTCCTGTTCAAGCAATGGCGTGAGTTGGCGCCGAACTACTACGGGGATTACTATCCGCTCACGCCTTACACCTTGGAAAACAGCGATTGGATGGCTTGGCAATTTGACCGGCCGGAGTTGGGCAAGGGCATGGTTCAGGTCTTTCGCCGGCAGGACTCGCCATTCGTCGCTGCGGTTTTTCCTCTGCGTGGATTGGATCTTGCTGCGAGCTACACCATCCGCAACGTGGATACCGAAGGAAGCCAGACCCTCAGCGGGGCCGAGCTGTTGCAAAACGGTCTTCCGGTCAAAATCGAGACCAAACCCGGTGCGGTCATCTACACCTACGAGAAGGCGTCAGAATAAAGTGCCCGGCAGTGCGGAGATGCGTGTGGCACTTCGTGAAAACGAATGTTTTTCGCTGGAAAAACAATAGCAATTCGAGGAGTGCTGGATGAGCCTCGTGCTATCCCCAATCATCCCCCTTATGCAGACACAAAGAATGCACGGTAAACGCGTGCTGGTCACAGGTTCAGGAACCGGCCTTGGTCGTGAGATCGCGCTCGAATTTGCGCGGGAAGGTGCCGACGTCGTCCTCCACGATGTCCACTATCCTGCCGACTCCGCGAAAAAGGAAATCGAGGACCTCGGCCGGAAGGTTGCGGTTTTCCAAGCCGACCTGAGCAACCTCGAGCAAACCTATGAACTCGCGGACAAGGCCCTCGAGGTTTTCGGCGGGTTGGACTGTCTGGTGAACAACGCCGGCATCTGCCTCAACCGTCCCTTTTTGGAGAACACGCCCGCCGAGTTCGAAAAAATCTACAGCGTCAACGTGCGCGCCCAGTTTTTGCTCATGCAGAAATTCGCTTCGCACATTGTCGCGCACCAAGGCGAGGGGACAGTCTGCAACATCGCATCGATCCACGGTTTGTCGGGCGCCCCGGAGCATGCGATCTACGCCGGAACGAAAGGCGCGATCATTTCGCAAACCCGGGCTATCGGCATCGAAATGGCGCACAAGGGTGTCCGGGTGAATGCGATCGCTCCGGGTTGGGTGACGGTGGAGAGCTACTACAAGGCCCTACCGGGATTCAACGAGGAGGATGCCAAGAAGGCCGCGGCGGACAAAGTTCCTTTAGGTCGGTCCGGTCACAAACACGAAATAGGAAAACTCGCGGTTTTTCTTTGCTCGGAAGACAGCGGCTACGTTGTCGGCCAGACTATTGTTGCCGACGGTGGGACAACATCGTTGATGTCCCTCATCTCCGATTTCCGGACCCGCTCGACCGCCCAGTTCGGGAAGGACTACCTATAGATTGTCTACAGGAGTCGGGTCGGTTTATCTGAGGGAACGACGAGTGAATCCAGCCCGGCCATCCTGGCGCGTGCTCAAACTTTGGATTGGGTATTTCCCATTGCCATGATGACTGCGGCGACGATGAGGAGGGCGATGGCGACAAACATGAGGTTCCGCGGTTTGCCGTAAACGCCTTTCCACTCTCCGCTCAAGAATCCCAGTCCTTGGCCTCCGAGCATTTGGGAAGCCTGCTGGATTCCGAAACCGACCGAAGCACCTAAGGCACCGAGCATGAGCATGCCATTTCCCATCAGGACAATGCCGGCGGCAAAATTCACGCCGATGATGGCGGCAAGGATCAGATCACGGCCCGATTGGGCGAAAACATTCCAAGAACGGCCTTTGGTGATTAGCCAGGCGGGATAAATCACGTTGACCAGCGTGCCACCAACTAACGCTGTCGCCCAGACGCCGAACGTGGCAGAGATCTCCCCGGCTCCCTCGCCTTTGAGGGCGGCCACGACCGGACCCTGACCGTAGACAAAAGCCAGGCTGATTCCCGCAGACATTATCCCGGCGAGCACGACCATGATCAATCCGCCTAGAAAACTTCCCGAGCGTTCCTCGCTCTTCTTGAGGACTTGATCGCGCCCGAATCCCGCGGCCGAGGCGAAGCCGACACCCACGAGCATCACCGCAACGCCGAGCAGAACGGTTAGGCCGGCCGGAGATCCCAAATTCGGCGCATCTTGGAACAGGCCCGAGCCCTTGACGATCATTGGCAAAGTGACTCCGATGGAAACGCCAAGGCCGGTGAGAATGGCACCGGTCAGAGCCACGCCAATGCGCACAAAGCACAGTCCGCAAAGCACATTGGCAACCCCCCATGCCGTGGCCCAAAGGTTTGACTTGATATAGACCTCGGTCGGCACGCTGGCGAACGCCTTGAAGGCATTGGGGCAAGCGGCCAGCGTGACCGCCCACGGCAGAATGAAAAGGCCCGTGAGCATGCCGACAAACCACCAGTGCTCGAACCTGAAGGTTTTGATCATTTTCATCGGCCATGCACCGCTGCCGATAAAGACACCGGCCAGCGAAACAACGACGATTCCCAAGATTGTTTGGTTATCCATGGAGGGGGTAGGTGGGGGGTGAATGAGGGCCGCATCCTGAGACTGGGCAGCGGTGAGAGAAAACCTAAGTGGCAAGCCGGGTGCGCGACACCTTTTTTCCGACCGTTTACCACCTATATTGGGAGCCTGTTATGCTTCGGTCTGCCGGCTTCGACGCGGACAAAAACCGGAGAATATGTCCGCAAAAGAGGCGGTTGGGTTTCGGTTGCCATGTCAGAATGTTTGTCGATAACTCATGAGTTGTCCCCCCACGAGCGGCATGGCGCTCGCCTTTAACTTCTCTCATTCATGACGCAGCCAACAGCATTGCTCGCCTTCCAAGTTCCCGAACGCTCGATCGGCATTTGCTGGCTCGGTCAATCTAGCTACATCCTCAAATCTCCTTCCGGCACAGTCCTTGCCCTCGATCCTTACTTGTCCAACGCGTGCAAGGCCCTTGGTGAAAAGGCGGGCATCAATATGGACAGGAAATTTCCGCCCCCGCTTACGCCGGCGGATTTGGTGGGCGTCGACGGCTGTCTGCTGACCCACGGGCACGAAGACCATCTCGACCCCGAGACCATCGTTCCGTATCGCGCCGCCGGCGGACGCGGTCCGTTTTTCGCGCCGGCCGAAACCATTGAAAAACTCGAGGGGCTGGGAGTTCCCGCGCAGGAACTGCGCATGATGTGGCCAAACAAAGTTGTGGAGATCGGCGAATTCACGGTGCGCGGAACTTTCGCCATTCCCTTCGGTGCCGACGACCTCACCCACATGGGCTTCCTCGTGTCGGTCAAAAATGGTCCCTCGGTTTATTTCACCGGCGACACGAGGTATCACGAGAATCTCGCCGATTACGTCCGCCCGCACGCACCCGATGTGCTCGTCACCGTGATCAATCCGTTCGGAAACATGGACCCGGGGCAGGCGGCGAGGCTGGCCCGCGATCTCGGGGTAAAAATCGCCATCCCGGGTCACCATGATTTGTTTCCGGACAACACCATCGCGCCGAAGTATCTCCACATGAATCTCATGGTGCTTGATCGCGGTGGCATCTATCGCGAACTCGAGCGCGGAGAGTTTTTTGTCTACCCCGAAACCGCCCCGAAAAAATCCGCATGATGAAGACGAAACCACTCACGCTTCGCCAACTCTCTTCGAATCTGGAACGCTCCGGACGTCCGGTGCATTGCCTGAACCTGCACGAGGGAAATCTTCTCGTCTTGCCGCAGGGCGGTCGGGTCATCGGGCTTTATCCGAAAGGCTCCAACGAGAGTTTTTTCTGGACGCACCACGCGCTGCGTTCCGCCGACAGCATCCGGCGTCTTTACGACGAATCACGCTGGCCGAACCCCGGAGGCGATCGCACCTGGCTTTCTCCCACCACCGAGCTGTTTATTTCCGATCTTAGCCGCTTTTGGGAAACGTGGCGCGAGCCGGTTGCTGTGGATCCGGGCAACTACTCCTGCCGCGAGATCAAGGGCGGCCTCAAACTGACCAATCGTCCGAAGATCGAGTTGCGGCGGCGCAAGCAAACTGTCGAATTGGCCATGGAAAAAACAATCCACCCCGCGGCGGATCCATTCCGCTACGAGAGTGACGTGAAGGGGCCTTACGCTTTTGCCGGCTACACCACACGGTCGACCCTGACCATCTTGCGCGAACCGCGGAATTCGTGCGTGCCCATCGGATTGTGGCAACTCCTGCAGCTTCCTCCGGACGGCGAGATGATTCTGCCCACGAACACCCGCGCGACGCCCAAGGTGATTTTCGGAAAAGTTCCGCGCGGCGATGTGCGTTGCGAGGCGCATTGCATCCGCTACCGCATGCGTTCGGCCACCACGGCAAAAATTGCCGTTCACGCCATCCATCTCACCGGACGCATGGGCTATATTCGGAAAAACGGGGAGGGTGGATGGGATCTCATCGTGCGCAATTTCTTCGTTGATCCGTCCGGTGAGTATGTGGACACGCCTTTTGATGACGAGAGCGCGCGTGGCGACGCGGTGCAAGCGTGCAAAGTGTCGGAGAAGGACATCGGGTCTTTCGCTGAGATCGAACACCATTCCCCGGCCATCGGAGCGGACACCGGCCTGACCACTTGCACAGATATCTCGCAGGTCTGGGCCTTCCGCGGCCGTCCGAAAATCATCGCGCGCTTGGCCGAAGTGCTGCTGGGCTCGAAGCCTCAACTTTCATGAAAAACAAAAAAACTCCCGCAAACAAAGCGGCAATCCCCCACAAAGCGCTCACCGCGCACTCCATTCCGATGGATGCGCCCATGCACGGTCGTCCTCCGGCCCGGTTTTCCGATTGCGAGGTGCTGGCCATTCTCTACCGCACGGACCTGTCGGCTATCGTGGACCTGCTGCCGCCGCCGCTCGAGCCGGTGAACGACGTGGTCATGGTGCAAATCGGCCGATGGGGAGACGTGCCGGGAATGGGACGGAACACTTACGAGGCCAACATCATGGTTGCCGCGCGTTACAAGGCCGGCGGGAAAACCGTGACGGGCGCTTACTCGCCCTATTTCTACGTGGACAACGATCGTGCCATGGCCGGTGGGCGCGAGTTCCATGGTCAACCCAAACGTTTCGCTACCGTCACTCTCGAGGCCCGCGGGGATATTTTTCTCGCGCAGGTCATCGCCAACGGCATCACGGTTTTCACCGGCACGATGCATTACAAGGCCCGCCGGACGGATTTCGACGAGGTCTGTCGCTACGTCAATCCCGTGACCAACATCAATTTGAAGATCATGCCGCACATTCATGGCGGCTACGCGGTGCGGCAGTTGACGGCGCGGGACTTTGTGGACATGGACATCACGCAGTGCTTCGGGGGCACGGGCACCGCGGAAATCCATCCGCACGCGACCGTTCCGATGTATCGCCTGCCCGTTCGGGAGCAGATCGATGCCTACTATTGGACCGGAGCCTTTTCCCTCATCGGGGGAGTGGTGCTGCACGACTACCTTGCGACCGACTCCAAATAGCGGAGCTTCTGTCATGGGCTTGAAACGGCAGATTTTCTTTTTCTGTCTGCTCTTTCCGGCATTCGCGGTCCGGGGCGAGCTGCTCAACGTGCAGATTCTCGGCCACGGCGCAAATACCACGGGCGGTCCTGATGCGCCGGCTCCGGAATATCGCGGGGCAGGCGCTACCGGTGGAGAGCAGGACTATTGGAATCCGGTCCACGCCGACGCGTTTAACAAGGCTTTGGAAATCCGGCGCCCGCCGCAGTTCCTCGCCGCCGATGGCAGGACACCGCTGTCCGTGCGGATCAAGTTCCGCGGGTTCAACGGCGCGGACTACTTTCCGGCCGCGGATGGCGCGCCTGTGAACAACGCGATCCTGAATTCCTACCTTGTGGGCGGTGCGGGTGCGGGCGTCACCATCGAAGGACTGCAACCGGGCAAGGCATACGACCTGTGGTTGTTTGCCAGCAACTCCCGCGCCGGCGCGGGCGCCAAGTTCACCGTGAATGGCGGTCCGGCAAAAGCCGCCCGAGGCTCGGCCGGCAAACCTTTTGCCGCGGGGACGGACTTTGTCGAATTCAGCGCCGTTACGGCTGACAGCGAAGGCCGGCTCAACATTGCTCTCGATCCGGCGGACGTGGCCGTCTTTCCGGGTGTCATTTTCAACGCGCTGCAGCTGAAGGGAGATTTTCCGGAGCGCAGTGACTCCGCGCGGAACGACCCGAACCGTTGGGCGCTCAAGGCTTGGTTGAAAGCGGAGGATCTTGCCAAGACCGGCTTGAAACCCGGAGATGCCGTGCGCGAATGGAAGGACTCCGGATGGGGGCTGCGTTTTGCGCCGGATGCAGCGCCCCCGATGCTTGATGAGGCTCCGGTCTACGCCGAGGTCACTGTTCCAGATTCGCCAAAAAAATATCCTGTGGTGCAGTTCAATGGTGAGGCCGGTCTGCGGCAGATCGATGCGGTCGAAGCTCGCGATGAGGAAATCACCGCTTACATCATTTTCCGCACCAAGAATTCTCCGAAATGGAAAAAGATTCTGGCCCGCCGCCACGGCGCGCTCTGCACCTACGATGGAGATGTTTCCTCTCCGCGCGTACCCCGCGGATACCACACCGCGTATCGCGAAAACGGGCTGCGACTGGCTGCGGCCGACAAGCTGCCATTGGCCATCACCGGCCACCAAGGCGAGTATAACCGCGACACGCGTTTCGAGGGCGAGATTGCCGAGGTCATTGTCTTTGCGCGGCGGTTCGAATCGCCGGACGACCAAGGGCTCAACGAGGAAGTTCAAGCAATCGAAAATTATCTCAACACGAAGTATTTCAAACCCGACGACAAAGCCGCTGCGTCGGTTGCGCCTTGGCAGCCCGCACCGCGAGTTGCCGCCGCGCCTTCGCCGGCACCGGAGCCGGGCTCGCCCGACAAAGGCGAGGGGATCGGCTTGTCAGGTCCGAACATCTTTTCCATGGCCGCAGGCAGAAAGCCGGGGCCGTTCGAATATGCCGCGGGAGACGTAACCCTGCCCTTCAGCTATGAGGCAGAGGTTTCCAACCGTCCGCGGCCGAAGCCGCTCGACTTTCCCGGCCAGCTGAATCCGGATTGTTGCCACGCCTTCGTGCGCATGGACGGCGAGTTGTGGATGTTCCGCATCGACTTCATTGCCGACAAGGGTCGCATTGGCCGCTTCAAAGGTCCGGACATCGACAACATGACCAAGCTGGAGGACGGCACCTATCCGCCGGAAGTCGGCCTCGGGTGGTTACTCGGCGGACTTTGGTATGACCAAGCCGAGCGGAAACTCTATGCGCCTGTCCACATCGAACAGGAAGGCAACTACCGTTTCCATCCCGCATGGGGTTGGTTCTCCCGCAAAATCGGCCTCGCCACCAGCGTGGACAAGGGCAAGACATGGAAATACGAGGGCGATATCATCACGCCCGAGACCTATTACTACACGCGCGACGCTTACAAATTTTCCGGGGGAGACACCTCCAACGGGATCGCGGACTTCGGTTTCTATGTCGATACCCGCGGCGGCTATTTTTACATTTATCCTCTGGAGAGCTGGTATCCCAAGGGCGAGTGGGGCGCGCGTTGGGCGCCACGCGTGGCCCGTTGCGCTATCTCGGACAAGATGGCTCCGGGGAAATGGAGTTATTTCTACGAGGGCAAATGGGACCAGCCGGCGCTGGGCGGAAAGTCGAGCATCGTCGGCGCGAGCGCTTTCTGGGGTATCCTCTACAGCACGAAGCTCAAGCGCTACATCAGCATCGCACCTTACAACAAAGATCCGTGGTGGCCGCCTTTCGGCTACAACGTGGATGGAGTGATCATCGGAACCTGCACCGACCTGTCGAAGCAGGACTGGGTGTGGGGACATTTCCCCGAGGGCATGCACGGCTTCATGAAGCTCTTCAATGCCGGGGGCAACGACATCGAAACCTGCGACGACCGGCTGCGGTTTTACTCGTTCTTTGCCGACAACTCTTACCAGAACCTCGACATCACACTGTTTGACAAACCCATGAGCGTGAATCAGCCGACGCCGCGATTCGGGTTCCAGCCGAACCCCGAGTCCTCCGACCCGATCCTTTCGCGCCGCACCAAGATTGTCGGATCCGCCAGCTCCGAAATGAAGTATTCCGGCGAGTGGAAGGTGAAGGAAAATCCGAAGGAATATTACGAAGGCCGCTTGAACGAGAGCAGCACGGCCGGCAGCAGTGTCGAATTTTCGTTCACCGGTGCCGACATCTACTGGCGCGCCCTGCGATCCCCGGAGAGCGGAAAGGCGGATGTCTACATCGACGGGGAACTATCCAAGACCGTCGATTGCTACAGTCCCCGTGCCACGGTCAGCGAAAACTTTGTTTTCGTGAAAACCGGGCTCGATCCCGACAAGCCGCACACGATCAAAGTGGTGGTCAAGGGCGAGCAACATCCGAAGTCGAAGAGGAGCGCCATCGGGCACATGGCCTTCGAGTTCTCGGCGGACAGCAGTCGCGCGTCGTTCGGCTTCAGCAGCATCATGGGCAAGAACAACTGGCGTTACCTCGAGCGCGCGGGTGACAAAGAGAGCCGGTTGCGCTTCCTGGCAAGCGATGAAGTATTCACCCGCGATTGGCAGGGCGAGAAAGAAGTGCGGATCGGCGACAACTACCAGATTGCCGAGCCCGGTCGCGACGCCGTGCGGCAGTGGGTGGCACCCCACACGGGCACCGTCCGCGTCGAAGGTCGTGTCACCGTGGAACCTTCCGCGCTCGCCTCCGCCAGTCTGTTGAAAAATTCCGAGAAGCTTTGGCACGCGGAAGCGGACGCCAAGGATGCTGCTGCCGCCCACGACCTGACTGTCGAGGTGGCCCAAGGCGACACGCTCGACTTCGTCGTTGCCGCCACGGGAGACCAAGCAGGCAAATTGGTCTGGGATCCGGTCATCACCTACACCCGCAGCGAGCCCGCCGTGGAGAAACTAAATCCACCCGGTGAGGAAAACCTCGCGCTCGGCAAATACGCGCGTTCCAAATTGCTGTCCTTTGCCACCCAGCCGTTCAACGCGGTTGATGAAGACCCCCGTTCGGCCTTTGCCATCTATGCCGATGACCGCATCGCCTCCGGGGACGATTGGCTGCAGATCGACTTGGAGCGTCCGTGCACCATTGACCGCTACGTGCTTGTCTCGACCCCGCCGGTCGCGGAATGGCGTCCCTCCAATTTCTCAATGCAGAAAAGTGATGACGGCTTCACCTGGACGGATGTGGAAAAAGTTGCCGACAACAAAGAGGATCGTGTCGACCGCAGCGTGCCGCCCTTCACCGCGCGCTATGTCCGGCTCTATTTGCCGGAGGGAAAACCGTTTTATCTCAACGAACTTGAGCTGTATCACGGCGGTCCGGCGAAATAGCCGGCTCGAGGCCGTGCTCAGTCACTGCTACCACTCCACGGAGCCGCCGGCGTTCATGGCCAAGTTACCTCCGTCCACCGGAAGCAGAACTCCGGTGACCATCGAAGCAGCTCCGGAGGCGAGGAAGATGACCGGTCCGACGACCTCCTCCGGTTCCCCGAAGCGCCCGATGGGAATGCCGCGCGTCACCGTTTTTAAAAGTTCCGAGGTCTCGGGGCTGGCTTTTTGCGCGGCCCACATGGAATTCATGAACTGGCAGGGCAGGATGGCGTTAACGCGGATACCGTGACGGGCCCACGCGAAGGCGAGTTCGCGCGTGAGTTGGCCGACGCCGGCCTTGGCCACTCCATAAGGCATTGCGCCGCGTCCCAAGGCATTCTCTCCGCCGATGGATCCGAAGTTCACGATGCTCCCCGGACGTTTCGCCGCGATCATCCGGCGGCCCGCTTCGCGGCAGGTGAGGAAAAAGCATTTGAGGATGCCATCCTGAAGTCCTTGAAAGGTTTCCAGCGTAACATCCTGCGGTTGGTGTCGCGCAATGGGACACGCCACCGCATTGACCAGAATGTCGACCGGGCCCAGTTCCGCCTCCGCCTTGTCGAAAAGCGTGGCCACATCGGCTTCGCGGGCGGAGTCACAGGCAATGCCTGCCGCACGTCCGCCCCCGCGGGCGATTTCATCACGGATCCTGTCCGCACTTTCCTGCTGAAGATCAGCCACCGCCACCTTCGCCCCGGCCGCCGCTAATCCCTTCGCGACGGCCGACCCAAGCGACCCCGCACCTCCGGTGACGATGGCGGTGCGGCCAGTGAGGTCAAAAAGTTTCATCGGGCTTCGCGCGGGTTATCCATAGATGGTTTCTAACGGAATCCCGGTATCGAGCGAAAGTCCTTCGAGTCGGACCATCACGTGATCGGGCAGCATCATCCCGTGTTCGAGGGCAGCCACGCGCGAGTCCCACTCCAGTTCGCCCGGAAGATAGATCCGCTCGGCACCCTTGGCGCGCGGGGCGTTGCGGATGAAGCGGACGAGTTCGTCCATGCGGTTGCGGAAATCCGTGGCATCGAGATAGTGCGAGACGTCTATGGCGAGGAACGAATGCGATTGATTCACCGGGGTGGGGTCCTCGAGAACCCAGCTCACTACCTGCTCACCGAACGCGCCGCCCGCGATCACGCCGGTCAGGACTTCGATGAGAAGACCGATGCCGTAGCCCTTATGCCCCGCCATGGGTAAAAGCGCGCCGACCGCCGGATAGCCCTCTGGATTCGTGGTGGGAAGACCTTCCTTGTCGATAATCCACCCTTCGGGGATGGCTTTTCCGAGTTCGCGCAACGCGTAGATTTTGCTTGCGGCAACCACGCTGGTTGCGATGTCCATCATCACCGTAGGCTCTTTGTTTGTTGGGATCGCGTAGCCGATGGGGTTGGTGCCAAGGAGCGGCACGCGGGCGCCGGGAACGGTCACTCCCGGATCCACATTGGTGAAACTCATGCCGATCATGCCCTGCTCGGCCGCAAGGTGGGCGTAGTAACCCGCACCTCCGTAGTGTCCGCTATTACGCACCGCGACAAAGGCAATGCCGGTTTTTCGCGCCTTGGCCACAGCCAATTCCATGGCCTGCACCGAGACCACGGCGGGCATGGTCTGGCGGGCGTCGATGAGGGCCGAGCCCGGACCATCGCGCTCGATGACCGGCTCGTCGGTCAGGCTCATCCGTCCGTCGCGGTAGTTTTTGAGCAGCCCCCGGATCTGCTTGCTGCCGTGCGTGTAGACACCCCAAGTGTCGTTGGTGACAAAAACACGCGCGGTTGTCCGCGCGTCGGCTTCCGGGAGTCCGTTTGTCTGCATGGCGGCAACCAGAAAACCCTCGAGGTTTTCCGGGCGAACAGGTGATTTGCAGGTTGTCATGTCGTGCCGTCGGTCGAGGGTCCAACTAGATCATGATTGCCCGCCGCGCGCTTACTCTTTTCGCGCAGATCAGCGACGTTTTTGAATCCGCGACTTGTGGTTTCTTTGCCGATGCGCGACTGATACGCAGTGTTTCGAACCACTCCTGTCTCCGCGCCTGATGAAAAAATCCGCCCAAACTAAGAGCCCCTCGGTCAAAGATCTGGCATGGCTGGGGAGTGTGCGCGAAGCGCGGCTGCCCATCAGTTTTTCCCGTCCGCTGTGGGGGCGTGTCGTCAGGTTCGACAAAGGCTCGGGCTCGCTTCCTAGGCCGGGCGTCCAATTTCCGGAGCAGCACCCGCATTGCGAACTGAACATGGTCCTTGCCGGAACGTGCACGCAATACGTGAACTCGGAAAAGGTTTCGCGTCGGCCGAAGGACGTGATGCTGCTCGGGCCGGCCACGCCGCATTATCCGATTTTGGAGAGTTTGCCGCAGGAATCCGTATCCGTATATTTTTCGCCGGTCCTGCTGCTGGAAATCGCCCCGAAGCGCGACGGGGCCAGGGCTCTGGCCCGCTTCACCATGCCATCCCGGATCGAGGATCGCGTCGTTCGCGTGAAGGCGTCCGTTGCAGATAAAATGGCATCCCTCCTTGTGGAGTTGGTCGCGGAACTTCATTCCGAGCGCGCGTGGAGTGAATTCCGGACACGATCCCTGCTGCTGGACGTTCTCCTCGAATTTTTCCGTTGGGAGGATTCCGTAGGACGGGAATACCAACTCCGCGAACACGATGTGAATTGGTCGATCATCCAGCAAACGCTGGACTACATGCATCAAAACTTTGCCGAGCCGATCTACGTCCGCGATCTGGCGCGCGCCGTGGGCCTAAGTCTGAGCCGCTTGCAGTCCATGTTTCGCAGCGCCCTCGGCATGAGCTGCATCCAGTATTTGCGCGCCTACCGGATCTCGCAGGCTGCATCGATGCTTTGCATGCCCGACGCCCGCGTCACGGAGGTGGCATTCAATGTGGGCTTCGAGACCCTCAGCCATTTCAACACGTCCTTCCATGCGCTCATGGGTATGGCGCCGACCCGCTACGCGGATGGGATGAGGCGCGGCAGGAAGCACGCGTCGCCCCCGAAGAAGAAGCGGTAGAACAGGAATTTCTCCCGGACGCCGGCTGTCTTGCTTGCCGGGGATCGGACCACAAACGCCCGGCTCAAACTGAAACCGGCAGCTTCCTGAGCATACGCGAGTTCCGCTTCTCCACATCCCAATCGGGATTCGGATCGACTAGCGCAATGTTAGGGAACATTTCGAAAAGCGTTTTAAGGGCGATGTTAGCCTCCGCTCTGGCCAGCGTTGCTCCCACGCAGAAATGGATGCCCTGACCGAAAGCAAGGTGCCTGTTGTTTTTGCGAAAGATGTCGAAAGTTTCGGGGTTCTCGAAATGCGCAGGGTCGCGGTTCGCCGCGTTGAGCATTTGGAACACGATCTCGCCCTTTTTCAGCAGCTTGCCGTCCAATTCAAAATCGCGCTTCATCAGGCGCGGCTGACGCGAAACCGGACTCTCATAGCGGAGCACTTCCTCGATGGCCTGCGGCAGCAGATCCCAATCGGCGCGAATTTTGGCCAGAGCCTCCGGATGCGTCAGCAAGGTGAAGACGCTGCTCCCGAGGAGGGAGGTTGTCGTTTCGTGCCCGGCGACCAGCAAAGTCACGCAGGTATTGATGAGCTCGGCGACGGAGAGCCTGTCGCCTTCGGACTCCGCCTGCACCAGCTTGGTTAGCAGGTCATCCTTCGGATTCGTGCGCTTTTCCTCGATCTGCACCATTAGGTAATCCCTCATCTCAATCAGAGATTCTTGGGCTTGGAGTAGCACGGCCTCCGGGGGCTTATTGATACCCTGGAAGGCGAGGAGATCGTCAGCCCACTTGCGAAAACGGTGGCGGTCGGCCGTGGGCGCTCCGAGCATTTCGGCAATGACCGTGGCGGGAAGGGGAATGGCCAAGTCTCTGACGATGTCGATGTCGCCCCGCGCTGACGCCTCCTTGAGAAGGTCGGTGACAATTTCTTTGATCCGTGGCTTGAGCGTTTCGATCACCCGGGGGGTGAACGCTTTCGTGACAAGTGAGCGCAGACGGGTGTGGTCTGGCGGGTCGGAATGAAGCAGTCCTTTCGTCCGATAATGCGCCTCGAATTTGGCCAACCTCTCCCGGGACGCGCCGGTCAGATGTTCCACCGATTGCGCGAGTCTCCCTTCGTTGGAAAAACTAGAGGTCTCCTTGAAGGAGACGACGATGTCGTCGTAGCGGGTGAGGATCCAGCCGCCAATCCCGTCGCTCCAGAGAACCGGGTCATCCGTCCGCATTTCACAGAACACCTCGTAGGGGTCGGCGACAAAAGCCGGGGAATTGATCACGTTTTCGAATCGGGATGTTGCGTGGGTATTCATATTACAAAATTTAGGTTGTTCTACATGTGCGGCGGGACACGTCATTCATCACCAAGGGAATCCGTCCAGACCACCGAAGAACTGCCGGGCCCTCTCTTTGCCGCCATCGTAGGCGTTGGCCCGCCACTCTTTCCAAGTCATCGAACGGGCACTTCCGTCGAAAAAGACGACGTTGCCGACATCGGCGTGGAAGGTCGTGCCGAGCGAATCGATCGAATCCGGATTGTGATACCCGAAGCGCACGATGTCGTTGTCATACTGCCAGGAGTTTTTGCCAGACTCTTCAATCAGCATTACCGTGCCGGCTGGCGGGGTCCGAAGCGCAGCAAGGGGAAAGTCAATATTGGCGTCGTTCACGTTGCGCCGAAGCGAAGCTCCTGCCTCTCCGTTCAGGGCGTAGGTGCAGCCCGCGTAGCGTCCGGTGTAGCCCCAGGGTGTGTATCCGAGAGCCTTGATGTCCCTCTTGGCGGGACACACGAAAGCGCTCTCGCTGGTGACGTAGCCTCCCCGCATGAGGAGTCCGCATCTCACGTCGCCGTGGCTAGGCTCTCTCGGCTTGAAAGGCGGTGGGGGGGTGGCCCGGTCCGGAGGCTTGGCGTAGGAAGGATCGTTGTAAGCCCATCCCCAACCCGGAAACATGTTGTTGTTGTCTGCGGTATATTGGAGGAGCCCGGCCGAGAGCGTGCGCATGTTGCCAAGACATGTTGCCTTGTGCCCATGTTCAATCGCCCGGCTCACAGCCGGCACCGCCACAGCAGCGAGGACGGCGATGATGGCTATAACAATGAGCAATTCCACAAGCGAGAATGCATGGACAGAGTTTTCGTTTTGCGGTGAAAACATGGGGGGTGGACGGCGATTCGTTTCCCGGAAACTCTACGTTCCTCGGAGGGCGGATTGCTGTGCATGTTGTGGCGCTAAATATCGCACGCGTTTTTGTTCCCGCACTGCTTTTTGAACCGTTTACATTCTTTTTGTGGAACCTTCGGGTCCCCATCTCCGGCCGAACCGTGCTGCGGTGTTTGGGCGTTTAGAAATCACGCATGCAAATTGCGAAAACGAATAATTCTGCCGGAAAAGCAATAGCGGTCGGCAGGGCGATGTACGATTGTTTGTGCTAGTCTATGGAGAGCCGGACGCAAGCGAGCACACTACGGAGAGTATTTCAAAAAAAGCGGACGAGGCGGAAACTGAACCGAAATTAAACTATGGCTGAAGTCGAAAATAAATACGCTCAAAACGCCCCCGGTCCGTTTTACGTCGATGATCAGTGCATCGATTGTGACCTCTGCCGGGAAACAGCCCCGGCCAACTTTACGCGCTCGGAAGACGGCGGACACTCTTATGTGTACAAACAGCCCGACACACCTGAAGAGCGAGCCAAATGCGTTGAGGCCATGGAAGGCTGTCCGGTCGAAGCGATCGGCGACAACGGCGGCTGAGATAGCCTGATGCTTGCGGCGAAGTGCCGCCGCCTGGCGCAATTAGCTGGCGGACATCTTCTCGTCCGGGTGAATACGCTGCGACCGATGAAGCGCCAGATTAATAGTCTACTCCTTGCCGGGGGGCGGAGCTCGCGCATGGGGCGCGACAAGGCGTCTTTGGTCATTGTTGAAGGCGAATTGAGTCAAGCCGGGCGCGCATTGGGGCTTTTGCGGCAATTTTGCGCGGAGACCTATATCTCGCCGCGCGACGGACAGGATGTGCCGCTAGGGGCTGAGGGCGTGCTGGTGCTTCGCGACGATCCGGGGGCGAAAATGCAAGTAACTTTCGACCAGCCGCAATCGTCCGGCTTCGGAGCACCTTAAGTCCGAACCCGCCATCGTGGCCGGACTCGGCAAAGCTCTTTTTCCCGGCGGTCCGGTCGATTGGGACGCGCTCGTCGGAGATTACGACCGTATCCGCGAGCGCATCGAAGCGGTCATCCCGGGTTTTGCGGACTACAACGCGAAGATCCGGCAGCCGAGTGGATTCCAACTGCGGAACGCAGCATCGCATCGTGAATGGAAAACGGCCACTGGTCGCGCCAACTTCATCGTTAATCCTTTGCCTGATCTTTCCGTTGCGCCCGGTCGCCTGCGTCTGATGAACCTGCGCTCGCACAACCAATATAACACGACCATCTACGGTAGCGGGGACCGCTACCGCGGGATCGAGGGCGAGCGGCGCGTGCTTTTCCTCAATCCGGTGGATATGCGCGAGCTGGGCTTGGATGAAAAGTCATTCGCCACCATCCGCAGCCACGCGGCCGACGGCCGAGAGCGTCGTGCTCCGGGATTCCGTCCGGTGTTCTATGACATCTCGCGCGGCTGCGCCGCTGCCTATTATCCCGAAACCAATGTTCTTGTCGGCATCGACGAGCACGCGGTGACAAGTCTTACTCCGATGTCCAAATTCATCGAGGTCACGCTCAAGAAGGAAAGCTGACACCGCGCGCGGAAGCTACGCGGTCAGTTTTTTCCAGATCTTGTCGGTCTCGACCCGCAGGACTTTGGCGTCCTCCCAGCTGTTGGGCAGGGTGGTCAAGTTGTAGCCGCTCATCACGGGGCCCATTTCCGGGACGGCGAAGATGTCCCGGTCGGCGTTTTGCTTTGCCGAGAGCCAGCATCTGAGCACGGCCTCGACGAAAACAAGATACTCCTTCACTTCCTGCGTGAGATTCCCGCGTCCGTCGGTCACCGGCACTTGACAATGGTGTCCGTTGAACGGACGGAAATGGAATTGTTGCGCCCGCTGGATGAGATCGGGGCGGACGATGAGCCGTTCGGCGTAGTTGTCGGGCCGCAGATGTTTGACCACCGCGAGATGCGAGAAATCCCAGGTGATGGGGAACAATTCGCCGGTGACTTTTTGGTAGGCGTCGGCCAAGGCATAAGTTTTCTCCGGAGTTTCCGTGCAGGTGTCGCGGTGGATTTCGATGCTGGGCTCCACGCCCTGACGGCGACCTTCCTGCATGATGAGCAGAGTGAGTCCGAGCGCTTCGGGGGTGGGGGTGTCATCCTTGGCCAGTTGCACATTGATGTGATGCGCGCCTTCGTCCTTGTTTGCCTTGATTGCCTCGGAGAACTCGGAGGCTTTGCCCGAGTAGACGTAGCCGATCACGGTCATGCCGTGCTTCTTGGCTAGTTCGCCGAGTCCGGGACGCGGGCTGCCGGCGACCCCGGTGAACCCCGCTTTTTTCGCGTCGACGATTTTATCCTCGAGCGACCACTCAGCCTGCTCGGATGGATAATGATTGATCGACCAAAGCGCGGCGATGTGGTGTAGCCGGCTCACTTGTTTTGTTTTCGTGTTTTCGGTCCGCGGCCTTTGAAGGTGAGTTCGGCGGTGCCGGATTTGTCCAGTTCGCAGAGTCCACCCGCTACCATCTTGCGATATTGGCGGTAGGTGGCGGCGGCGAGGGGAAGTTCGAGTTTGCCCAAGGCGAGGGCGGTGCCGCTGTCCTTGGCCGCGTGCACCGCGCTGAAGAAGCACGAGTGGTCGCGGTTGACCATGTCCTCGCCATCGGTGGCCAGCACGCGCGAGTTGGCGCCGGTCTGGCCGAACACTTCCATCAGCGTTTCGAGGTCGAGCCCGAGTCCTTCGGCTAGTCCGGCCGTGTTTATGTTCATCACCATGTTGACCAGCGCCTTCACTTTTGCCGCGCTGCCGGCCGGGCCGATATAGCGCATGAGTTTGCCCTCGTCGCTCAGCTTGGCGAGAGCCGGGGCAACGCGATCGAAGGTGGCGCGGTCACCGCCGCGACGGTTTCGGCGGAGAGTCCGGCTCGCTGTGCGAGTTGCTCGTCGGTGAGGCCCGAGCCGCGGAAAGCCTTGCCGAGGATGTCGTGGAAATTATCTTCGAGAGGAATTTTCACAAGCGATACATTGCAGCATAGTGGCGGTAAGATATAAAGAGCAACGCATGCGCGTCATGAAGTTGGCGAGTAGCAAAGCAGAGACGTCAGAAGACTGCGCGGCATTTCCGACATAATGCGACCACGCGGAAAAGTGAGCCACCTATTTTGCGGTGATTCCGCTTGGTTTCGGGCTCGGATGCCGTGTCATCAGTCTCGCCCTTGATTCTCCTTCCGCTGAGCGCATAGCTGCGAGGTCTTTGCCTTCTCACGGCATGCCGAAAAACCCGTATTTTTCGCCTAAAAACGAAAGTGCTGTCCCAGCCTGTGTGACATTATTGTTTCATGCAACTGTCCCACCGTGCGCTAACCGCCGCCATTTGTCTTGCCGCTGGTGTCTCCGCGACAACTTCCTTCGCGCAGGTTACCAACACCAATTGGAGCGCGTTCGACGACTTTTACGTCAATGTCCCGGCGACTGGTGGTGGCGGCGACTACACGCAATCCACATGGATCGCCAACGCCGGAACGTGGCCGTACGATACCGGCCTAACGAATCCGAATGCGTGGGGCTACGCCGGTGTGAATCTAAACGGCTTTGGATTTCCGACCAGCGTTGGAACCTATGTGTCGCCCTCCAGTGGTGGAGTCTATTCTTTTACGTCAGGCGGAATTTATGCCGGCGCAGGGGTGAGCTATTATCTGGGAGGTAGCAACTACTACATTGGCTACAATAGCACCTACGGTCCTGTCTCTCAGATTGCCAAATACACCCAGGAATGGTTTGGCGGCACGCCGAACTACACGAACAACCCCAGCGGCATCAACGATAAGTATCTTTGGATCCAGAGCACTGGCCTGTCTCCTTCCACGGACGGTTTGGGATCCATGGTGACGTGGACCGCTCCGACGTCCGGAACGTACACGTTCACCGGTTCCTACGTTAACGGCAACTACGGCGACGTCTCTACTGATTTCGCCATCGTGGACAGCAAGAACAACGTTGCGTTGCCCAAGCAGACTTTAGCGCCGAATTCTTCCGTCAATACCTACACTTTCAATAGAGTCTATCAGGCAGGCGATGTCGTTCAATTCCAAGTCGGCACGGCTGCTGCCGCTCAAGGAAGTCCGCTCGGTCTCGAGGCCAACATCAGCCGCGTCACCCAGTCTATTGGAACCACCTGGAACGCCGCCACGGACTTCTATCTCACTCCAACGGCATCCGGTTGGACCGGCGCGACCAGTCCATCAACCGCCGGAGCGGCTTTTGGCTACTACGCTGCCAACGTCAACGGCAGCGGCTATGCTAGTCAGATTGGCTCCTTTTTTACCCCGCAGTTCTCAGGAAGCGGCAGCCAGAGCCTTTACCAGTATTCGAGCATGGCTCCCATAGGGGCCGGCACTGTTGTCGGCGCCCCTGGTTGGGCAAATATTGGCACTGGCACTACGGACGGGGCGGGCTTCGCTTACTACTCCGACACTTTAGGGTGGGGGACCAGTCTCGGCAAATATGACACGCCATGGTTCGGTGGGGCTCCTGGGTTATCCCAAGGCTTGACCAACCTGATCTGGATGCAACCCGGTTGGCTGAGCGGCTCAGAAGTCGAAGGAATCGCTCCGGTCGTTACGTGGACGGCTCCGGAATCGGGCTACTACACGTTGAGTGGGCAGTTCGTCTCCGGAAATCAGCCCGGCAATGGCGCTTCGGTGGCCATTGTCGCCGGATTCAACAACACTCAATCCGCCCTCGAGCTGGCTAGAACTGTCTTGAACAACAATAGTTTCCAGTCTTTCGATTTCACGAGGTTTTACGAAGCAGGCACTGTGGTTCAGTTTCAAGCAGGCAGTTCTTTTACGACTGGAAATTCTGTGGGACTGCAACTCAATATCACCGCCGTTCCTGAGCCTTCGACCATCATTGCGGCCATCGGCTTGCTCGGCCTGATGCTCTGGCCTGCCCGGCGCTATTTGTGGCGGAATTCGGATAAAAATACCGTCTGACTCCCTCGAGGAAACTAATATGAGCCCTTCCCCCCGCAGGTTCATCGTCGCCAAGCTTCTTGCAGCTGCGTTGTTGATGTCTTCCGCTCGCGCCGCACTCATCTACAGCGCCTACGACGATTTTTACTTGGCACCCACCGCGGCCGGATGGGGTGGCGCTACCTCACCATCGGCCACGGGAGCGGCGTGGGGTTACTACATGGGCAATGTCAACGGCTTCGGGCTTCCGACCGGCGTTGGAAGCTACTTGACTTCGGAAATCTACAGATTCTCCAGCGTCAATCCTTTGGGTGTAGGCGGTCCGGTCTACAGCACTTCCTTTTGGGACGCGACCGGCGGGGCCGGCTTCGCGCGTTATCTTGACAACGTTGCTTGGGGAGCGCCGAGCGACCTCCATGCCAGTCTGGGCAGTTACAGCACGCCTTGGTTCGGCGGGGCTCCGGGACTTTCCCAAGGACTGACCAATCTGATCTGGATGCAGTCGGTCTGGCTCGGGGGCGGGGGGTCTGAAGGAATTGCCTCGATGTTGATTTGGAAAGCTCCCGCCGCGGGAATCTACAATTTTTCCGGGCTTTTTGTCTCCGGGGACCAAGCCGCGAACAGCGCGGCAGTAGCCATCGTGAGTCCGGGCGGCGCAAACCTTTCCAGAACTGTCTTGGCCAACAACGACGTTCAGTCTTTCAGCTTCCAGTCGTCTTACAACGCAGGTGACGTGGTTCAGTTCCAAGTCGGCAACAATTTTAGCATCGGCAATGCGGTGGGATTGCAACTGGAGATCACCGCCGCCACCGTTCCCGAGCCCTCGACCTTGTTCTCGGCTCTTGGCCTCGTCGGTTTCGCGCTTGCCCGGTGCTATCTGCGGCGCAAGTTCAAAATCAAGATCGCCTGATTTTCGCGCGCGGGCCCAAGCTGCCTGACGCAGGGCTGCTCGTCCGGGCTCCCACCAAAAAAAGAAGAATTTCAGTCGAAAAAAGACAGCTTGCGGCACGGTTCCGTGCAATTACTTTCCCGTGATCAATCCCCTCCGCTCCATTCTCCCTGCCCTGCTTTTAGTTGTAGCCGCATTGCCGGCCATTGGCCGCGCGCAAATGGTTACCAGTTGGAATGCTTACAATGACTTTTATCTCTCTCCCACCGCGGGATCGTGGGGTGGCGCGACCTCACCATCCGCCGCAGGACAGGCTTGGGGTTATTACATGGGCAATGTCAATGGCAGCGGATTCCCAGTGAACGTCGGAAGCTATCTGACTTCTGGTCAGATTTACAAATATACCTCCTTCAATCCCGCGGGTGCTTCGGATGGGACGGTCTATGGCACTACTTTGTGGGATAACACCGGCGGGGCTGGCTTCGCGCGTTATCAAGACACTCTTAGCTGGGGGACCAGTCTAGGCAGCTATACAACGCCATGGTTTGGCGGAGCTCCGGGGAATTCCCAAGGCTTAACCAATCTGATTTGGCTGCAGTCTGGCTGGCTTAGTGGCCCCTCCTCTGAAGGAATAGCGTCGGTGCTCACTTGGACCGCCCCCGCGGCTGGAACCTACAGCTTTTCCGGGCTATTCGTATCCGGCGACCAACCTGCCAATAGCGCCGCAGTGGCCATCGTCAGCTCGGGCGGAGCGGATCTCGCCAGAACAGTAATGGTCAACAACAGCGTCCAAAACTTTAGTTTTACCAACACTTACAATCTCGGCGACACGGTTCAGTTCCAAGTTGGCAATAATTTCAGCACCGGCAGCGCCGTTGGTTTGCAACTCGAAGTTGTCCCCGAGCCCTCGACCGTTTCCCTCGCCGTCTTCGGATTGGCCGCCGCGGCCCTCTACGGATTCCGGCGGAAATACCTGCTTTGATTCCTTCTGCTGCCTTCGCAAGGTTGTTTTAACGAGCCCCTGGATTAGCGAGCAGTCTCTCCTACAACGGCGTTTGACAGCTCATAGCACTTGTTGCGTTGTTTTTGGGCCTTCTGTAGCTGTGGACTTGAACAGCAGGGACCTGTTGAGCTCTGCGCACTGCCGAGTCTTCTTCCGGTTTGGTGGTGGCGCAGGCAACCAGCAATCACAGCTATCAATAAAGCGACGCCTTGGCCCTGACAGGTGCCTCCTGGGTCTACGGTGAGGCAGAAGCCTGAACTCGATAACTACGAGATTTTCGCTGCTGCGTTACCTCCCCGCGCCGCGCTCGCAAATGGCCAAATGCATACGGCCGCGCATGCAATCGGCTCCCCCAACTATTGCCCGCAATTTCGCTCATCGGGCCAAGGGCAACGACGGATTCAACGACGTGGATCAAGCCGTGCGGCTGCCTCGGCCCCGTCAAGTTTGGACCGGAATGCCGCAACCACCCCTTGATCCACATTTATCGTCTCGGACGGAGCGGGGAAGTCACCGCGCTCGACGTCCGCCCTGAAGGCGGCGAAGCCGCGCTTAGACTCCTCGAACAAGTTCGCATAGCGCCTCGCATGCCTGGGCAAAGGCCCCTCGTAGGGCTTGCCTAGTCCGGGGAAGCGTGGTTCGAGAAATCCGAGAAGGTCAACGCTGTAAAGAAATTGACCGTCGCATCCGCTACCGCTGCCGAGCGACATCACCAAAAGATCAACCCTCTTGGTGATCTCGGCGGCGATTTCGGCCGCGACACACTCCATCTCCACCATGACCGCACCAGCTCTCTCAAAGGCGAGGGTCTCCTCGTAAACCCGGAGGGCCTGATCCAACGTTTTTCCACGGGCACCCAAACCTCCCTCGCGGCTCGACCGAATGGGGACGAGTCCCACGTGACCGCCGAAGTTGATGCCCACCTCGGCCATGGCCTCAAAGCGGCGCATGCAGTTGCCCGATGAGTAGATGATATCGGCCCCGTGATCCCGGGCGATCATCGCCGACCGAATCGCCTCCGCATCGCTGACGTAGGCAATAGTCGGGGGCAAATTGCAGACAATCACCGATTGCGGAGCACCGGCGACAACTTGGTCGAGCACCGCTCCGATCTGGTGCTCATCCGTGATCCCGCGGGCCAAGATGATGTCGATGCCCGCCTCCTGCGCAGCGCGTGCCGTATTGAAGTCAGCCGCGTTTGTCATCGTCAACTGCCGCTTACCCTTGGTTGCAAGCAACTCTCCGATTGTTGTTTTCGCCATGGCCGTTAGTCCCAAACGCACGATACGGGGTGCGAGACGGTCCGGTCAATGACCCAGCCGCTAGGTTGCTACTGGAATGAAACTTCCAAGCAACTCCCACCGCAGCCATAGCCCGTCAGGGTATGCAGCGAGGCCGGCGTTGTGGGTTCTTTCTATAGGATCATCCCGTTCGTTTGTCGGCGTTTGCTCTCACGGCTTCGCACCCGCGGGACTAGCTGGTATTCTGCACGCATGTCCTGGGGCAAACAGCCGCAGCGCTTCAGAATCTGGTCCTTCGTGAAGGAGATTGTTCCGCGCTGGTGGTGGGAGGTGACCGAACCCCTCGGCAAACGTGGACTCAGCCCCGGCCGCGAGTTCTTCAGGCGCCTTATGCTCTGGGCTCCGGCGATTGTGCTGAGCCTGGTGTTGGTCGGTGGCATAGGCCTGTATTTCTTAACTGCTTGGCGCGCACGCGATCTGGCCCGGAAGGCGATGGAAAATGCGCGCGCGGGCGGAATCCGATCTCGTGCCCGGTGCAGTGTCACGCGATCGCCTTGGATTCGACCCTGCCAGAGGGAAATACGCAGCGGTAGGGCCCCCGAACTAGCGCGACTTGACGAAGGTCAGCGCACCCAAAGGACGCAGAAGTTCGGCGGTGTTGGGATGGAGTTTGCTTCCCAGCACTCCGCTGGCGCGGGTCAGACACACAAATGGCGTCTGAGCCTTTACGCGAGGAGTGGTTCGTCTATAGTGGCAAATTCAACCAAGCCGGCGTGGCGGAACTGGCAGACGCGACGGACTCAAAATCCGTTTCCCGCAAGGGAGTGTGGGTTCGACCCCCTCCGCCGGCACATTTTTCATGGTGAGATTTTCGCGCAGCGCAGCGGAGGTGTTTGTGCCGGACGGTCGTCCGGCGGATGTGGCGCTGGCGCGGACTACGCATCTGGGCATCGGGGCGCATCAGGACGATCTGGAGTTCATGGCGTTCCAAGGAATTGCGGAGTGTTTCGGCAAGACGGACCGCTGGTTTTGCGGGGTGACGTGCACCGACGGAGCGGGGAGTTCTCGCGCTGGCGACTATGCGAAGCTTGGCGATGTCGAGATGTCTGCTCTGCGGAGGGAGGAACAGAATGCCGCCGCCGGGGTCGGACGATACGGGGCGATGATGCAGCTCGGATACGCGAGCGCCGCAATCAAGGACCGCGCTGACTCGCGGTTGCAGGACGATCTGCGCGGGATTCTCAAAGCAACGAATCCGGAGGTGGTTTATACGCACAATTTGGCGGACAAGCATCCTACGCACGTGGCGGTAGCCTTGGCGGTGATCGGGGCAGTGCGTTCTTTGCCGGAGGAATCGCGTCCGCAACGCGTCATTGGGTGCGAGGTGTGGCGTGGGCTCGATTGGATGCCGGACGCGGAGAAAGTGATCATGGATGTCGGCGGACACGAGAAACTGGCGGCGGAGTTGGCGGCTTGTTTCAAATCGCAGATAGAAGGCGGTAAGCGCTACGACTTGGCGGTGGAGGGGCGGCGTGCGGCGAACGCGACGTTTCTTGATCCGCGGACGGCAGATGGTGCGACGAGGGTGATTTTCGGGATGGATCTGACGCCGCTAGTCGTGGATGACACTCTGGACCCAGGGGCTTATGTCGACGGGATGATTGTGAGGTTTAGGGCGGAAGTGGGGAAGGGAATTGGCGAGGGATGAGACTAAAGCGGGAAACTTACGTGGGATCGTAGCGGCGGTCTGTGACCGTCGGTGCACTTGAGAAACAGTAGGGTCCGACGGTCACAGACCGCCGCTACAAGTGGGGAGGCTACGCGACTCCGGCGGCGGCGTCTTGGACGGTTTCGTAGACGCGGAACATTTGGTCGAGGCCGGTGAGTTTGAAGAATTCGCTGATCTGGGGATTGAGGTTGGCCACGGCGAGTTTGCCTCCGCGCATGGCCAGGGCTTGGGAGGGGCGGATGAGGGAGCGGATGCCGACGCTGGCGATGAAGTCGACGCCGCCCATATCGACGATGAGCGCTTTGCTGTCCTCTTCGCCCGCGATCTCCATGGCCGCCGCGTGGAGCGTGTCGGCGCTGGCCTGATTGAGCCGACCGGACAGGACGAGCACGGGAATGCCGTTCTCGCTGCGGCGGGTGATGTCCATCAGGAGGCTTTGGCTGCGGCAACGGCCGCCTCGCGCGTGTCATGAACCGCGTAGGCAGTCATGAATTGCGCGATCTCGAAGAGTTCTTTCACTTGCGGCTGGAAGCTGCAGACCGAAAGCGTTCCGCCATCGCGGCTCATGCGGCGGCCGGCGAGGAAAAACTCACGGAAGCCCGCGCTGCTGACGTATTCAAGGGCGGTAAGGTCGATGACGAGATGCTTGGCTTTGGTCTCGTCGAGGTTGCCGTTCAGAGCCGTCTTGAAATCGTTGTAGTTCGTGGTGTCGATCCGTCCCGCGGGGCAGGCGATGAGGACGTCGCCGTCGGTTTCGAAGGAGCATTGCATAGGTGGGGAATTTGCGCCGGTCGACCCTGCGCAGCAAGGTTTTTCCTCGGCAAAGGCATTGCTCCGTGCGCGTTCCGCAGGGATAGTGGGCGGATCTCCCATGCGGCGCTTCTTCGGTCTCAATACACTCGCCGGCCAACTCACCCTCTGGATGGCGCTCACTGTCGGCGCGATCATGACGGCACTTGTTTTATTCGCCTACAGGTCGGCGCGGACCCAAATCATCGAGCAGACCAAACAGAACGCCATGGCCGAGGTGGCGTTCCATGCCGCGGAAATCGATGCGATGGTCGGTCGCGTGGCTTCGCTGGTCACGACCATGGCCGCCGTGCAGGGCTTGCGCGGGCCCGACCCTGATCCGGAGGTGATGCTCGAGTTGCGCCGCATCATGGACAGTTTCCCGCCGAACGAGGTTTTCGGGGTCTACTATACCTTCGAAAACGCGGACTACCGCGATCCGATGTCCATGCCTTGGATCGACAGAAATTCTTACCCTGAGAAGACGATCAACAAGAACGACTACCATGTCGATCAGCCTTCCACGATTTGGTATTGGGGGCCGAAAAAGTCGGGCAAGCTGACAGTGAGTGAACCGTATTTCGACGGCGGCGGCTCGGATGTCACCATGCTCAGCGTCAATGCACCGGTGTTCGGTTCGGATGGAAAATTCACCGGCATCTCCGGCGTCGATATTTCTCTGGCCGACATGCGGGAGCTGATCAAGAAAGTGGACATCGCCATGGAGGGCGAACACGTGCGGAGCGAATCCGACATCGGCTATCTGGTCACTCGCGAGGGGACGATCATCGCGCACCCGGACGAGACTTTGATGATCGGGAAGGACAGTCCCGGCGTAAAAATCGACACTCTTCCTGCCGGCGTGGCTATCGCCGCGCAGCCTTCCGGGGATGCTGCTTTTACGGACGCGGAGGGGCAGCAGAGGGTGGTCTACTGGTCCACCGCGCCTTTGACCGGATGGAAGGTCGTGCTCGATGTTCCTTACTCGACCCTGCTCGCCCCGGTGCGGGCGCTGGCTTGGCGGCTCGGCTCGGTGGGAGGCGCCGGCTTGCTTCTCCTCTTCGGTGTTGTCGCCCTGGTGGCCCGTCGTGTCGCTGCGCCTTTGGGTCAGTTGACCCGCGCGGCGGCCGATTTGGAGGCGGGGCAACTCGATCGCGAGAAACTTTCTCCGCTCCTCCGCCGCGGCGACGAGGTGGGGGACCTCGGTCGGGGCTTCACGCGTATGGCCGACGAAATCCGCAAACGCGAGGAAAGCCTCGCCGCGTGGAACGCCAATCTCGAAAAGACAGTGGCCGAGCGCACGGCCGAATTGAAGGCCGCCGTCGAGGACGCCGAAGAGGCACGCGAGCAGGCGCAGGAGGCGAGCAAGACAAAGAGCGCCTTCCTCGCCAACATGAGCCACGAACTGCGCACGCCGATGAACGCCATCATCGGCTACAGCGAGATGCTCCTCGAGGAAGCGGAAGACACCGGGGAAAAATGGATGGAGCCGGACCTCAAAAAAATCCTCTCCTCGGCCAAACACCTTCTCCAATTGATCAACGACATCCTCGACCTTTCGAAGATCGAGGCGGGGCGCATGACTGTTTTCCTCGAATCGGTCGATATCGCGCAGACTGCCAAGGACGTCGCCGCCACCGTCGAACCGCTCGTGGCCAAAAATGCCAACACCTTCGAGTTGAAATGTCCGCCCGATGCCGGTTCGATTCGCACCGATCTGACCAAGCTGCGCCAGACGCTCTTCAATCTGCTGAGCAACGCGAGCAAGTTCACCGAGAAGGGAAAGATCACGCTCGAGATCAAACGCCGCGCCGACGGGATGGTGTCATTCGCCGTGAGCGACACCGGCATCGGCATGACACCGGAACAACAAGGCAAACTTTTCGGCGAGTTCGTCCAAGCCGACGCATCGACCACGCGCAAATACGGCGGGACGGGCCTCGGCCTGGCCATCAGCCGCAAATTCTGCCGCCTGCTCGGCGGGGACATCACGGTGGAAAGCGCGCCGGGCAAAGGCAGCACTTTCACCGCGATCCTTCCGGTCGAAGCGAAAGAACCCGCACCGGAAAGCGACACGCCGGAAAAAACCGAGCCGATTGCCGAATCGGCTCCCGCAAAGCAAGGCACTCGCGGAAGTTTGCTCGTTATCGACGATGATCCCGCCTCGCGTGAATTGCTCGAACGCATGCTCGGGAAAGAAGGCTACGCGGTGCGCCTTGCCGCCAACGGTCCGGACGGTATCGCTTCGGCCAAGCAGAACAAACCCGACCTCATCACTCTGGATGTCATGATGCCGAGCATGGACGGATGGGCTGTGCTCTCGGCGCTGAAAGCCGACCCTGCCACCGCCGACGTGCCGGTGGTCATGCTTACCATGGTGGAGGATCGTCCGATGGGCTTCGCCCTCGGCGCAAACGAATATCTGACCAAGCCCGTGCAAAAATCCCGCGTGCTCGAAGCCGTCTCGCGATGCGTTGCGCACAAGTCGGACGACATCCTCGTCGTCGAGGACGACCCGATGGCAGCAGACATCGTCATGCGCACGGTGCAAGGGGACGGGCGCAAATGCCGTCACGCGCGCAACGGCCGCGAGGCTCTTTCGCTTATCCACCAATCGCGCCCGGCGCTAATCGTCCTCGATTTGATGATGCCGGAAATGGACGGATTCACTTTTCTCGACGCCTTGCGGGTGGAAGGCCCGGACTTCGCCGAGATTCCCGTTGTTGTTCTCACCGCAAAGGACCTCAGCTCCTCGGAACAGGAGCAGCTAGCCGGCCGCGTCATGGAGACATTGCGCAAAGGTGCCGGTCAGCGCGATAATCTCCTTGAAGTCATCCACCGCCAACTCAACCCTGCCTGAACCATGCCCAAGATCCTCATCGTCGAAGACAATGAAATGAACCGCGATATGCTTTCGCGCCGCCTCGAGCGTCGCGGGTTCGCCATCGCCATAGCCGTCGATGGACAGCAGGGCGTCGACATGGCGCGCAGCGAAAAACCCGACCTCATCCTCATGGACATGAGTCTCCCCGTGATGGATGGATGGACCGCAACGCAAGCGATCAAAGCCGATGCCGACTTGGCCAAGATTCCCGTCATCGCGCTGACCGCGCACGCCATGGCCGGCGATCGCGAGAAAGCGATGGCCGCGGGCTGCGACGACTACGACACCAAGCCCATCGAGTTGCCGCGCTTGCTCGAAAAAATCGGAAAGTTCCTCCCGAATGTCTGATCCCGCCGCAACCGGCGAGGAGTCGGTGGCCGCATTGCGCCACGACCTTCGCACGCCGATCAACCAGATCATCGGGTATTCCGAGCTGGTCGCCGAGGATCTCGAGGGCGACGAGCACGCGCGCACGCGCGAGGATCTGGAAAAGATCGGACGCGCCGCGCGCGGGTTGGCCGACCTGATCACCAAAGAAATCCAGCCGGGGCGGATTGTCTTGGTGGGGGAGCGGATCGGAACGACCGGCGGCGAGAACGCTACCGCTGCAAAGAATGAAGGCAGCGGACAGCTGGGCCAGCCGTCTCTACCGGAGAGCGAGTTGATTGCTCCGGCCGCCGAAACAGCGAAAATCCTCATCGTCGACGATCAGGAAGAAAACTGCACGGTGTTGCAACGCCGGCTGGAAAAGGAAGGCCACACCTGCGCTGCGGTTTACGACGGGGCCACGGCGCTCGAGCGTTTGGCGGCGGAGGATTTCGATCTCGTGCTGCTCGACATCATGATGCCGGGGATCGACGGACGCGAGGTGTTGCGGCGGATCAAGACGGACGAAAAGCTCCGGCACGTGCCGGTCATCATGATTTCCGCGCTCGACCAGATCGAAAGCGTGGTGGCCTGCATCGAGCAAGGGGCGGAGGATTATCTGCCCAAGCCGTTCAATCCCGTGTTGCTCCGCGCGCGGATCGGGTCCTCACTCGATCGCAAGCGGTTGCGCGATGCGGAGCAGGCGGCCTTCGTCGCGCTCAAGGAAAGCCAGGAGAAACTTGCCGCTGAGTTGTCCGAGGCAGCGGCCTACGTGCAGAGCGTGCTGCCTGCGCCGATCAAGGACGGCCCGGTCAGCGCCTCATGGCAGTTCCTGCCGTCCTCCTCGCTCGGAGGCGATGCCTTCGGCTACGGACCCGAAAAGGACGGCAAGTTCGGCATCTGCCTGCTCGACGTCTGCGGACACGGCGTCGGCGCCGCTTTGCTCTCGATCAGCGTGCTCAACGTCATCCGTGCCGAATCTCTGCCCGGAGTGAATTTTTCCGATCCGGGTGAAGTGCTCACCGGGCTCAACAACGCGTTCCCCATGGAGAAACACGGCGAGATGTTCTTCACCGCGTGGTGCGGTATTTACGACCCATCCACGCGCCGCATGCGCTTCGCGGGCGGTGGTCATCCGCCGTCCATTCTCGTGCGGGGCGACGGAACCACGGAGGTCCTCGCGGCCAAGGGACCCGTTATCGGCGCCATGCCGGGGATGAATTTTGCCTCCGCCGAAGCGGTCATCCCGCCGGCCGCTCGCCTTTTTGTGTTCAGCGACGGTGCCTACGAGATCGTGCGGCACGGCGGCTCGATGATGTCGCACGACGATCTGCGTGAACTGCTGGCCCGCGCGCCGCGCGAGAACGCGGCGGCATGGACCATGGACCAACTGCGTGAATTGAACAGCCAGCCCGTGTTTGACGACGACGTGTCGCTGGTGGAACTCTGCTTCCCGTGACTTCTTCAGCCGATTTTGTTTCCGACCGCGCCGAGTTGGAGAAACTCGAGGGCTTCACTGCAGACTTCGCGCTGAAAGCCGGGCTGTCCGACAAAGATCTATTTGCTTTGCAGATCGTAGTGGAGGAGTTGGTCACGAACGTCATCGATTACGGAGGCGTTCCCGCCGGAGAGCATGCGGTGCGGGTGGATTTGTCGACGGATAATGGCGAGCTGCTCATTCGCATTGCGGATCGCGGCAAAGAATACAATCCGCTCCTGCGCGAGGATCCTGATGTCACGCTGCCGGCTGAGGAGCGTCCGATCGGCGGACTCGGCGTGCATTTTTGCAAGAAGTTGACCGATGCGCAGAGTTACGAGCGCCGCGATGGATGCAATGTCCTTACGCTGCGAAAAAAACTGAATTCATGAAGATCGAAATCACCGGGAAGAGCGGTGTCCGCGTGGCCGAGTTGTCCGGTCGCTTGGACGGATTCGGGGCCAAAGAAGCGGAGAAGTCGATTGCCTCGCAGACGATTGACGCGCCGCTCGTTCTCGATTGCAAGGAGCTATCCTACCTGAGCAGCGCGGGCGTGCGATTCCTTCTCGGCGTGCAGAAAGCGGCGTCCGAATCCGGAGCGGCCTTCGCCTTGGCGGGCCTGCAGCCGTTCTGCGCGTCCGTCCTCGAGATGTCGGGGTTGTCCGGCATGATCCCGGTCTATGCCTCCGCGGCGGATGCGGTGCGCGCCTTGCAGGCGGGCAGTGCCGCGATGGAAGAGGGCGAGCGCCGGGAGACTGCTGCAGGGACATTCGTCTTCCACACCGTGGGGAGCACAACGGGCACAATCGACATTCTCGGCGAAGTCGGCAATGTCATCGATTGCGCCATCACGCAGGATTCGGTCGTCGGAAAGCCTTTCTTCGAGACGGAGTATTCCCTCGGTGTCGGCGCACTCGGCGGAAAACCCGAGGATTATCTCCCGCTGATGGGAGAAGCGATCATGGTTGCGGGGGCGATGGTCTGGTTGCCGACCGACGGCAACAACACGCCCGACTATATGATTCCGCGTAAGGCCTCCACCACCGTTGTCATGCAGACCGGTTTCAACGCGAGCATCCGTGGAGGATTCAATGAATTCGTCGAATTCAAAGCCGCACCCGGCCGGCCCGCCAGCGTCCGCGACATCTATCGCGCTTTGTTCGATCTGGCCAGGACGCGGCGCCCCGAATACCGCGGAGTTCTCGGCCTCGGCATGCGGGCCGAAATCCACGAGGCCTTCGGGGCGGGTATCATGAAGTCCCCGCTTCTTTCAAACCGCCCGGCCAACGGCAAAATGATCACCGACCCGTCGAACTACGACGCGTGGTTCGAGTCGGACAAAATCCCTCGCAACCAGGGAACGACCGCACTGATCTGCGGGGCGGGGGAAGATCTCACCGCCGACTTGTCCCAAATCGATCAGGAACTGCTGCGCCGGATGTTCTATATCAATCTGGCCAACAAAGCCTCGCAAAACGAGGTGCTGCACAACCACGCAGTCTTTTTCCGCAACGCGCCGGCCCCCGGCGGAACGCGCGATATGGATGTCGAGATGCGCCGTGTGGTGGACGAGGCGGAATTCGTCGACATGCGGCACCTGCTCGACCAAACAACGATTGTCAGCGCTCTCATCGGCGTCAGCTACGTGCAGGAAGTGCGGGAAGACGTGAACAAGGGATGAAATGGTGGATCGCGCCGTCCCGGCGCGATTCGTGTTTTTTTAAAACAATCGCGATGGGGACATCGCGATACACCTGACGAGCAAAATCCGGCCGGCTTTTACGCCTCACTCTCCAGCCCTTCGGCCTAATTCTCCCGGTAGGGCCGGGCCCTCCGGACCCGTCGCGCGCGGCAGAAAAAGGGCGATCTTCCATTCTTCCCGGCGCGCCGAGGACGTCGCGCCCTACCGGGAGGTCTATATTCACCCGCCAGTGGCCCTCGGCACACCTCCGCCAACCCGCGGGCTGAGGGACTAAGAAGCGAAAAAGGGATTGTTCGTTTTTTCCTGCGCCACGGTGGTGAGGGGGCCATGCCCGGGGCAGAGAATGGTATCGTCGCGCAGGCCGAGGATTTCCTGGCGGATGGTGGCCAAGGTTTCGATGTAGTCGCCGCGCACGCCGCCGACGGATCCGGCGAAAAGCGCGTCGCCCACGATCGCCGCCTGCAGGACGGGGCCTTCAATCACGAAGGTGCTGCCGCCGGCACTGTGCCCCGGAGTCAGTCGTGTGCGGATAAAATGCTCTCCCGCATTGAAGAGGTCGCCCGGTCGAAAGGTGTTGGTGCCGCGCACCGGTTCGCGCTCGGACGACCAGGCCTCCACCCTGAGTTCACGTTTGAGCGTGGCCAATGCGTGGATGTGGTCGGCGTGGCTGTGCGTCAGGAAAATGGCCACGACATTGAGGTCGGATGATCGGACCGCCTCGAGAAGGGGCGCCGCGTCCGCTCCGGTGTCAAAGATGGCGGCATCGCCGCTCTTGGGGTCGCACACGATGTAGGCATTCACCGTCATGTCGCCGAAAGGGGTGGTGGCAACGGTGATGGAAGGCGGGCGATCGACGGCCGGTTGGTATTCGCCGCCGGCGAGACGTTGCAGGGCATCGGGGTTGAGTTTGAGCGCGGCGGCGAGGGCACGGGCGGAGTCGGCCGCGAATTCGCCGGCGAGGAGCCGGGTAACGGCGGCCGTGTCCAATCCGGCGCGTGCGGCCGCGGCATGGACCGATAATTTCTGTCCGCGCAGGGCTTTGCCCAGAACGTCGGTGAAGTTGTCTTCCAGCGGGATCATTCGACGCGGGTGTTCAATTGGTGGCGGAGGACGAAGTAAAGCGCCTGAAACATGGCGAGCGAAGAGAGGAGCAGCACCCATGCATTGAAGCTCAGCACGCTGGCTTGGATGCCAAAGTAGCGTTTCTCGGGTCCGAAGAAGACGTTGAGAAAGCGGCTTTCGCGGTAGTCGCTCTGCTCCATCTCGGCTTTGTTTACGAGGTCGGTTGTCTTCTGGTTGACGTAAAGCCGCTCGGCCGTCACGCCCCTCGACATATCGGCTGGCGTGTTGTCGGCCAGCGGTTCACCGCGCAGCACACGGTCGACCGTCCGCAGCTCACGCTCGAGCGAGGCGGTGTCGGATGCCTGCAGTCCGGAGGCGATGGCGAGGAGTTCTTTGAGATCTTCCAGCCGTTCCTCCTGCGCCTCGCTGAGGTTGCCTTGGCGGACGAGACGATTGATCTGCTGCTGGATCTGCTCCTGGCGTTTGGTCAGCGGGTTGAGTTTGGCCTGCGCGTAGACGAGCGCTTCGTAGGACCAACGCATGGGCATGAACTCGCAGATGAGCGGCACCTGCAGATCGCTGCGCGCTTCGCCCGCATCGGGGTTCTGCGAGAACCAGCGGCTGATCGAGTAGACGAAATCGAGGTTCTGGTTCATCTCCTCGTATTTGATCAGCGCGCCACCGAGGATGATCTGCGGGATCAGCACAATCGGAATGATGTTCACCGCGGTTTTTCCCTCGCTGACCAGGCTGGATATGAGGAGTCCAATGGCGATGCCACTCACCGCGGTCAGCACCATCGCCGCCAAGAAAATCCAGAACATACCGCGCACCTCGAGAATCCAATTGGCAATGAGGATGAAGAAAACGCATTGGATGACCGCGAAGAGAGAGAGGGTGAGGACCTTGGCCAGAATATACCATCCGAGCCTGACATTGAGGTTGCGCTCGCGCTGCAGGACGGGGCGGTCGCGGATGATGTCGTCCACGCTGTTGGTCAGTCCGAGGAACATGGCGACTACGAGCGAGAGGAACAAATAGGTCGGAATGTGGAACGATGATGCGAAGTCGTAGATACCTTCCTCCGAGTAGCGCAGCACGGCCCCGATGAGCGCGGCGAGGGCGGGGGCGGCGATCATGGTGGTGGCCAGGTTTCCTTTGTTGCGCAGCTTGCTGATGAAGGCGCGCGCCAGAAGAGTGCGGAATTGCAGAAATTCCTCCCGCAGGGCCGCGCTCCACGAGCGGCGGGGCTCGGCGGCAACTCCTTGGGGATCGGCCGCGGCCGGTTCGGGCGACGGTTGCCGCACGTCGCGCATGAGGCGCCACGCCTCGTATTTGTCGCGCCAATAATCCGGCGAGTAGCGGCGCACGGGCACGAGCTGACCGCGATCGTTCTCCTCGTAAATGATGTCGCCGCTCAAGTCGCGCAGCGGCGTTTCCAGCACGTCGAAAACGAATTCCGGCCGTGTCGTTCCGCAGGCGGGGCATCCACCGAGCGGTGTCCCGAAATGCTGCTGGTGCTCCGCTTCGGCGAAGTAGGAGAGCATTTCGTGCGGCGTGCCGAAAAACACCATGCGTCCCCCCCGGTCGAGGAGCATGGCCTTGTTGAACATCTGGAAAATTTTCGAGCTCGGCTGGTGGATGGTGACGATGACGATCTTGTTGTGCGCCATGGCCCGGATGATTTCCATGACGTGCTCGGAGTCCTTCGAGGAAAGGCCCGAGGTCGGCTCGTCGAAGAGGTAGATGTCGGCCGAGCCGATCATATCGAGACCGATGTTGAGCCGTTTGCGTTCTCCACCGCTCAGGGTTTTTCGGTGGTGGGCACCGACCACGCTGTCGCGCCGCTCGTTGAGGCCGAGTTCGGCCAGTTTGCCGTCGATGCGACGGCGACGTTCGCGCCGCGAAAGGTAGGGTGAGCGGATGGCCGCGGCGAACTCGAGGTTTTCGCCGATGGTCAGGTGTTCGTCGAACGCGTCGAACTGGGGGATGTAGGTGACGTATTGCTTGAGAGCATCGAAATTCTCGTAGAGCGAAAGACCATTGAACAGGACCTCGCCGCGCACCGGCGGGAATTGCCCGGCCAGCGCGCGCAGCAGGCTGCTCTTCCCGCAACCGCTTGCGCCCATCACGCAGATCATTTCACCACGCGTGGCGGAGAAACTGACGCCATCGATGCCGAGGGTCCCTCCCTTGAAGCGGCAGACGAGGTCACGCACATCGAGGTGGTGGATGACATTGCGTTCTTCCTCGAGGAGGCGTTCCGAGAAATTGCAGAGCAGGCTTTGGTTGGGGTCGATCTGGATGGTGTCGCCGTTGCGCAGCGCGGCTTCGTTGCGCACGGGGACCTCGCCGACCATGATCGGATGATCGGCCTTCAAAACCTCGAGCCGCCCGACCAACTGCTCGAAGTCGCAGAAGATGCGGAGCAGGACGTCGCCGCCTGCCCCCGGCGCGAGAAGGATGTCGTCCTCGTCGAGCAACGTCGGGTTATTGGAGACAAGGTAGGTCGTCTTCGATTGCTTCAAATGGAAGCGCCCACCGTAGGAATGCGCGTGGCGGCGCAGATCACTGAGCGAAAGTTGGGTGTCGTTGTCGAAAAGGATTTTGCCTTCAAGCTCCGCCTCGACCTTCGTCCCGGCTTTGAGGCGCACGCCGTCGAGCGTGGCGGGCACATCTTTCAACGCGATGACAAGGACCTTGAGGCCGAAGCGGACCTCGAGCGAACTGTCGCGCGTGCGGCTTTTCTCCAGCTGGATTTCGTTGTCCTTCGAGACGGTGACGAAGATGTGGGCCAGCGAGACGTTTTTCTTCGCGTTGAAATAAAAGACGAGGTCCTGGTGCGTGAGCACCTTCTCATCCACGACAATGCGCTGTCCGGGATAGACGCGGGAAAATTCCTTCGGGCGCAGCGCTCGCCCCTGCACCGAGACCGGGTGGTCGCAGAGATTTTTGATCAGGATCAGGTCTCCATGGCGGTAGGCGGCGAGGCGGTTTTCCCCGGCCAACTCGCGCACCTGCACGTCTGCTTCCGGGTCGGAGCCGAAAGTGATCACCTCGAGCGGCGAGGAATCCGCCTCGAAAAACTCGCCGCGCGGGGTCAGTGCGTCGCTGTTGAGCTGGTAAACGATGTCGATCGCCTGCGACGCCGTGCCGAGTTGCTCCATGAACGAGTAATAGGTCGCCATGTTGTCCGTGTTCATCCCGGCACGATGCACGAGGTCGTAGAGTTGGATGCCGAGGAGGATCTTGCGGTCCTCGCTCAGCTGGTTCCGCAATTGCCGCGCCATGGCCCCGAGGTCCTGCTTTTCGTGCAAAGCCTGGCGGAAAAGTTGGCGCAGTTCGGAATAGACCGCCTCGGGATAGTCATAACGCAGGAACCCGAGGCTCGAGTCGATCTCCTCCTCGAGCAGTTCGCCGTCTACCCGCGCGAAACCGGCAAGGACCTTGATGAGCAGTGGGAGCAAGTTCGGGCTTTCCGCCACGGTGCGCGGACGGCGCAGGGCGCGCCGCAGCAATGATTCGCCGGCACGTTGAGCGCGGTAAAAATTGCGCAGCGTTCCCTCGAGGCGCCGGCCGAGGCCGGCACCGGGCGGATTTTCCGTCGCGGGCATCCGTTGAAATTACCCCCGGCCGGACCGCTGGCAAAGCCTTTGCGCAAGTCGCGAATTGCGCGACGGCGCTTTCTCGGGCTTAATGTCCGGCCACCTCACCGCGCCATGCCCGCCAAGAAGAAGTCCAGCCGTCCCCTCGAAAACACGCGGGTTCGTCGCCTCCAGCGCCTCATTGCACCCAAGGCGGTCAAAAAAGAACTGCCCGTCCGCGGCGCTTCGCTCGAGACGGTGACCAAAGGCCGTGCCGAAGCGCAGGCCATCCTGCACGGGCGCGACACGCGTCTGCTCGCCATTGTCGGGCCCTGCTCGATCCACGATCCGGAAGGCGCCCTCGATTACGCCCGCCGCCTGGCCGCCCTGCGCCGTGAATTGGCCGACTCGGTTTGTATTTTCATGCGCGTCTACTTCGAGAAACCGCGCACCACCGTCGGGTGGAAGGGGTTGGTCAACGACCCGCGGATGGATGATTCCTGCGACCTTGCCGCCGGCCTGCGCCTCGCGCGCAAACTCCTCCTCGAGATCACGTCGCTCGGATTGCCCGCCGCCACCGAATTCCTCGATCCGATCGTTCCGCAATATTTCGCCGATGCGGTCAGCTGGGCGGCCATCGGCGCGCGCACGACCGAATCGCAAACCCACCGGGAAATGGCGAGCGGACTCTCCATGCCGGTCGGATTCAAAAACAGCACGGATGGCAGCGTGCAAACCGCGCTCGACGCCCTTCTCGCCGCGCGTTCCTCGCACAGCTTTCTCGGCATCGATCAGGATGGCTGCACCAGCGTGGTCACCACCGCCGGAAATCCCGACAGCCACATCGTTTTGCGCGGCGGGCGGGAAGGCGGGAACTACAAGTCGCGCCATACCGCGGATACAGAACGCCGTCTGCGCGAGGCGGGGCTTCAGCCGGGGTTCATGGTCGACTGCAGTCATGCCAACTCGGCCAAGAACCCGCGCCGCCAAGCCATTGTCTGGCGCAACGTGCTGGCCCAACGCCGCCGCGGTCGCACGTCGATCATCGGCGCCATGCTCGAAAGCAACTTGGAGGAGGGGAGTCAGCCGGTCTCCAAGAACCGGAAGAATTTGCGCTACGGTGTGTCTGTGACCGATGCGTGCATTGATTGGAAGTCGACGGAAAAACTTCTGCGCGCCGCGGCGGCGAGCGAAGGCAAGATTCGCGGAAATCTGCGTGTGACCGTGAAATGAACCCGCTCGATACGCCGGTGCGGGAAGCGGCGTGGGCGGCGGTGGATTTCGAGAGCGCGGGCGCGGCGCCGGGGCGCAGCGACGAGCCGGTGCAGGTTGGAATGGCCATTTGGCGTGGCGCCGCGTTCGGTGAATTTTTCCGCAGCTACATTCATTCACCCGTGCGCATCACGCGCAGCGCGCAGGCCGTTCACGGGATCGCCGACCAGGATATCGCGTCGGCGCCGTCCATGCCCGCTCTGTGGCCGGAATTCAAAGTGCGGTTGTCCGGTGCGGTCGTCGTCGCGCATGGTGCGGGCACGGAAAAGCGTTTCCTGCGTTCCTTTCCTCTCCACGGGTTCGGGCCATGGCTCGACACCTTGGCTGTGGCACGGGCCGCTTTGCCTGCTCTGCCGGACCACTCGCTCGGGAGCGTGGCGCGCGCGGTCGGGGCCGAAGACGAAGTGTGCGCCTTGTGCCCCGGATACGAATGGCATGACGCACTGTTCGACGCGGTGGCGTGCCTGGTCATCCTTCGCCGCATCGTCGAATGCTGCGGGTTGCATGACGCCACGGTCGGCGAGTTGATCTCCGCGGACGCCTCGGCCTACCGCCGCCGCCGTACGTTCCTGCGGACGGCAAAGTCGGCGGGCTGGGCAGACTGATCTTTTTTGTGCGTTGCCCGTCACTGAGGGGCCCGGCTAGTGTCGCAGGCCTGATTTAGCTACCCCATGAACCAACTCGTCTATCTCCTTCCGGCTGCGGGAATTCTCGCCCTTCTCTTCACCTTTTTCCGTTCCCGCTGGATCGCTAGTCAACCCGCAGGCAACGAGCAAATGCAGCGTATCGGCGCGTTCATCTCCGAGGGCGCGATGGCCTTCCTGCGCGCCGAATACAGCGTGCTCGCCGGCTTCGTTGTGATCGTTGGGGCCTTGCTTGCTTGGCAGGGAGCTTCCGAAGTGGAGTCCAGCCCGCTTGTGGCGCTCTCCTTCGTTTCCGGCGCGGTGTGTTCGGCCCTCGCCGGTTACATAGGTATGCGCGTGGCGACCAAAGCCAACGTTCGCACCACCGCCGCCGCGCAAACCGGCCTTAACCAGGCGCTGCGTGTTGCCTTCAATGGCGGCTCTGTCATGGGCATGGGAGTGGTTGGTCTCGGTCTTCTCGGGCTCAGTATTTTGTTCATCTACTACACGAGCGTGTTCGGGGCGTCCGCCGAGATGGATGTGGCCAAGGTCATGACCGTTCTGACTGGATTTTCCTTCGGTGCCTCATCGATTGCTCTCTTCGCCCGTGTTGGCGGTGGCATCTACACCAAAGCGGCGGATGTGGGCGCCGACCTCGTTGGCAAGGTGGAGGCGGGAATCCCCGAAGACCATCCGCTCAACCCCGCGACGATTGCGGACAACGTCGGCGACAACGTCGGTGATGTGGCCGGCATGGGTGCCGACCTTTTCGAATCTTATGTTGGCGCGATCGTCGGCACGATGGTCATCGGAGTGGCCATGGTCGCTCTGCCCGAATTCCAGCAACATGCTCCGTTCGGGGGATTGTCCGCCGTGCTTTTGCCCATGCTCCTTGCCGCGGCGGGTATTGTCGCGTCAATCCTCGGCACGTTCTTTGTCCGCGTGCGTGAGGGAGGTAACCCGCAGATCGCGCTCAACACCGGACAATTTGTCGCGGCGGGCCTCTTGCTCGTGATCAGCTGGTTCCTTGTCACCGGACTTCTTCCTGCGCAGTGGACCCTCGGCGGAGTGACCTACACCGCTGCGGGCGTCTACTGGGCGACGATCGCCGGCCTCGTTGCCGGCGTGGCCATCGGTTTGATCACCGAGTATTACACCGGCTTCGGGAAAAAGCCGGTCCTTGATATTGCGCGTCAGTCCCTCACCGGCACTGCGACCAACATTATCGCCGGGTTGGGTGTCGGCATGCGTTCGACCGCGCTTCCGATACTCGTTCTTGCTGGGGCCGTGATTCTTGCCCACGAGATGGCCGGTCTTTACGGCATCGCCATTGCCGCGGTCGGCATGCTGGCCAATACCGGTATCCAATTGGCGGTCGATGCCTATGGTCCGATTTCCGACAATGCCGGCGGTGTGGCCGAGATGTCGCGTCTTCCCAAGGAAGTGCGCGCCCGCACGGACAAACTTGACGCCGTCGGCAACACGACGGCTGCCATCGGCAAAGGCTTCGCCATTGCGTCCGCCGCATTGACCGCGCTTGCGCTGTTCAGTGCGTTCATGGCTGTGACCGGCCTCAAGTCCATCGACATTTCGCACGCTTCCGTCATGGCGATGCTTTTTGTAGGCGCGATGCTTCCGTTCCTTTTCTCCGCATTGGCGCTCGGTGCGGTCGGTCGTGCCGCCATGGCTATGATCCAGGAAGTCCGCCGCCAATTCAGCGATATCAAGGAGTTGCGCGCCGCGCTCGATGTGATGCGCCGCAACGAAGGCGTCGAGCACGAGTATTGGTCAAAGCAGGATCAAGCCGTCTTCGAGGATGCGCACGGGAAGGCCGAATACGGCAAGTGCGTCGAGATCTCCACCAAGGCCGCCATTCGCGAAATGGTCATGCCAGGTCTGCTCGCCGTGGTCGCCCCTGTCGTGGTCGGCTTCGCTTTCAAATGGGTCACTGGCTCGGGTGCGGAAGCACTCGGCGGTTTGCTTGCCGGCGTCACGGTATCAGGGGTGTTGCTCGCCATCTTTCAAGCCAACTCGGGCGGCGCGTGGGACAACGCGAAAAAGATGTTCGAGGAAGGTGTCGAGATCCAGGGCCAGAAATACTACAAAGGCTCCGATCCGCACAAAGCGGCTGTGGTCGGCGACACTGTCGGTGATCCGTTCAAGGACACTGCCGGTCCGTCCATCAACATCCTGCTCAAGTTGATCTCCGTCGTGGCCCTCGTCATCGGACCGTTGATCCGCTAAGGCCGCGCGCGAGCTTACATAGCTAAAGCTGGCAAGGTTTCAGCGTATTCAGCGTGGTTTGCACCTCGCGCACGACCTTGCCGTCGACATCGTGGATTTCGAGTTTGATCGCCGGATCCTCCTGCGACCAGTCCACCTCGATCAATCCGAAGTTTGGTTGGTTGTAAATCTCCGTCCCTTCGACCCGGAAGTGGTTCACCTCCTCGGGCAGGCCGGTTTGGTTCAGCCCGCTCGAGGTAACTTCATACACGGGGTAGAAGGGTCCGCCGTCCGTCTCGGGTGGGAGCACGGAAAGTTCCGAAAGATGCCGATCGCCGCTCAGAATGACGACGTTCCTCGCGTTGTCGCGGATGGCATCGAGCAACTTTTTCCTCTCCCGCGGCAGGTTGCCCCATTTTTCCCAGCCGTGCTCGTTGGGAATCACTTGGATACTGCTGACCAGCAGGCGCAACTCCGCCGGCTTTTTCAACTCCTCGACGAGCCAATTCCACTGGTCCTTGCCGAGCATCGAGCTGTCGCTCTCTTCGTCCGGCAGATAGCGGCCGACCTTGTTCCCGCTTTCGGCCCGTGCCGCCTTCAGCTCTTCCTTGGTCATCTTGCGGATAGGTCCGCGGAACCAACGGGTATCGAGCAGAATCACATGCACGCGTTTTCCCTCGGGTCCGTAAATCTTGGCATCGTAAACCCCGCCACGCTTCCGCAGCGGGGAATCCTCCGGCGTGGCGAAGAATTTCATGAAAGCATCCTTGGCTGCCTGCTTGCCCTCGAACTCCTCGCCCGCGTCGTTCTTGCCGTAGTCATGGTCGTCCCATGTGCCGATGACCGGACAAGCCTCACGCAGTGCGGAGAATCCCGGAATTTGTGCGAGTTGCTCGTAGCTGTTGCGCAGCTTCACCGGGTCTGCACTGTCCGCATAAACATTGTCGCCGGTGAAAATGAAGAGCTGTGGCTTCAGATTGTTGATTGCCTCCCAGATCGGCTGCGGACGGTGCTCGTTGGCGCAGGAACCGAAGGCGATGCGGGAGAGGGGTTCCTTCGCCGCGGGGCAGGACACGATGGCGGTGAGGAGGGTTGCGCAGAACACGTGACGCACATTATTCATAGCTGCGAACTTACACCGCGTCTGCGGGTGACAAAGCGCAATCCGCGACCTCCGGCATTGCCAAACAGTCTGCCCGATATTAACAAGCACCCATGCAAGATCCCTTTGTCAAATCGGCTACCCGCGGCCTGATCATTTCACATATCGCCCTTGGTCTGGCCGGCTTCGGTGCGGTTACCCTATTCAGCCTGCTCGCCTTCACCCAGTTCTACGCTCTCGTCGTTGTCGTCCCGTTTATCGCGCTCGCTCTGGTCACGATGGGGGCGCTCCTGCTGTTGAAGCGCGATGCCGACCGCCGCAAGCGCGGCGACTGACCACCCGCTTGTAGGTGAACGGTGAATGCCTCAGCGCGCGGCACGCCGCGCCGCTATTGCGTCCTCTACCAGCCAGCAGCCCCGGTGTTCGCAACGGCCTCGAACTGACGCACCCCCCTGAGGACCGAACCCGCTTAGACCCGACCGGACGGCTTTCGCTTCCGGGTGCACACGCGTATATTCACTCCATCAGTGCTCCGCGCCCATGATCTCCCGCCGCAAAGAGAAATACCCGGTCAGCCCTTCGCTTATGCAGTATCTGCATCACTTCGGGCGCCGCGCGGATATTCCGGTCGTCTACGATGACTTGCTCCGTTTCACCGCGTCCATGCCCTACGAGAATCCCTCGGGCCAGGAAACGCTCTGGCTCACCGTGGCCTACGAGCCCTCGGTCATGGCCGAACTGCAGCCGAAGCTCACCCGCCTTTATGCCATGCTCAAGATCGGCGGCGATCTGTCCCGCACCGAGCACCTTGCCGTCGAGCGTGTTGATTTCGGCGACTTCGGAAACTCCCGGCCGTTCCGCATCCGCATCATCAACCGCTTCAACGGCAACACCGACCACTACTACGTGAAATACGCGGACGCCTCGCGTATTTACGGTCTGGAGCTCGAACATCTTCTCTCGCCCTTCCGCATCAATTACCTCGTCCGCGAGAACACCCTCATCGAAGAACACATCGCCGGCATTCCGGGCGACAATTTCATCGGGACCTATCTTGAACGCGAGGACGTCAACAAAGTCCGCATCGCCAAAGAATTCGTCAAATTCGCCGAGCGTTGCTATCTGCGCCTTTTGGGCGACATGCGCGCGGTGAACTACGTCGTGGACATCACGCCCGACTTCGAAGAAGTGCAATACCGCGTCCGCCCGATCGACTTCGACCAGCAATGCTACGAGAAGCGCCTCGAGGTCTACCGCCCGCATCTTTTCCCGGACAACAAGCCGGTCGACGATCTCGTGCGGGAACACCTCAACGTCCCGACCATCGTGCAATACCGCCAGGAGGAGCGTTCACAGACGGCCCGCCGCATCCAGGCGGAAAGCCGGCGCTACACCGCTCTGCTCTCGACCATGAGGAAGACGCCGATTGCTCCGCAGGACCATGTCGAGCAACTCGCAACGGAGCTCGATGCTTACCACGAGTGCAAGGACTTCACCGGTGCCGCCTCCATGGCCGACCTCGTTGTGCGGCACCTGCAACGCCTGCTCGCCGGCGAGATCCGCGACTAACGCGTAAAAAATTGGCAGCGCGCACGGGATTCGAACCCGTGTACCAGCCTTGAGAGGGCTGTGTCCTAGGCCTCTAGACGAGCGCGCCGTTGGGAACTGGGCATTATGCCGGAGGCCGCGCTCTTTTCAAGTCTGCCCCCCTCGACACGCTCAGAGGTTGGAGACAGGATCACCCGATGGACAATGGCGGATTCACCACGGTTTTGGGACTGGTCGCGGGCACGCTGACGACGCTGTCCTTCCTGCCGCAGCTGCTCAAGGCGTGGAAGTCGCGCTCCACGCACGACATTTCTTTCGGGATGCTGGCGTTGTTCTCCGCGGGCTTGGTGCTTTGGATTGTTTACGGCCTCATCGTGGCAGACGTGCCGGTCATCATGGCCAATTCGGTGACGCTGGTCTTTGTCGGACTCATCCTCGTCCTTAAGCTGCGTTATCGGTAAGCCTTGAAGGTGGATCGCGACGTCCCATCGCGATTTTTGGCCATCCATGTCGCGCCGGGACGGCGCGACCCACCTCCATCCTTGCCCGCCCGCCGCCGCTGTCGCATTCTCTCCTTCCCATCATGATCATCTACATCAAAAGCCACTGTCCCTGGTGCAAAGAAGCGCTCGCCTGGCTCGACCAGCATGGCTACCGCTACGAAGTCCGCGAAGTGCTCGAAGATCCCGAAGCCATGGAGCGCATGCGCGAAATTTCCGGTCAGTCGCTGACCCCGACCATGGAAGTGGACGGCAAAGTCCTGGCCGATTTTGACACGGGACAGCTCTCGGAATTCCTCGACGCCAACGGCATCAAGCCTTGAACGAACTTCTCCTTTTCCTCGGTCTCATCGTCCTGACCGCGGCCTGCCTCCAGTTCGCGCATCCGGTCATGCGCAGGCTGGGACTACTCAGCGTGGCGGTGACGGTTTTCACGGCTGGTTACCTGCTCGCGGGCCACATCTGGGGCGGCGTTGCCGGGGTGGTTGCGCTGCTCCTGCTGCCATGGGTCGAAATTCTTTTGCGCATTCGCAAACTCCGCCTGCCGTTGCGTAAACACCTGCGTCAGGTCGCGCCGCCCTCGCGGGAAGTTTTTCCCGACCTCCCCGAAGTCACGGACACGATCGAAGTCTCCGGTTTCGAGCATGCGGCCGATCTCGGCTGGGAGATGGACGAATACCGCCAGTTCCTGCGGCTCTTCGCCAACCCGGAGAAGCGGGAAGAGGCGGCCATCACCTGCATCGAGCAGAACCAGATCGGATTTCATTTCGCGAGCGTGACCTCGCGCGCGGCCGATGGTTCGGTCTTCATCACTTGGAATTGCCCGGTGCTCTCCAGTCTGAAGTCGTTGCCGACCGTTCATCTCAACCGCATGGCCGGAGAGACGTCGTTTGGCGCCCTGCTTGCCGGACACGATGCCTTCCTCGCGGAGAGGGGAATCGCGCGCGAGACCCTGCAGGCGGTTGATCCGGATTCGGTCCGCGTTTCCGTCGAGCGCGACATGGAAACGCAGCTGCAGCACAACCTCAGCGAAGGGCTGCTCGAGCGTGAAGGCGAGGAGCACGGACGTTATTCCTGGCGCGGAATGCTTTTCTTGTGGTGCCAGTGCCTTCGCGATATTTTCCGGCTTTCGTGAGTGCCCTGTTCCCCATGACCAGGCAATCGTCCTCGTTCGGGCGGGTCGACCAGATTATGGTCGAAGAACGCGCCGCCACCTTCACCAAGCGGAGCATCAAAGCCGAATCGAAGATGGAGGGGCTGCGTCTCGCCTTCTCGATGCTCGACCTGACCACGCTCGAAGGACGCGACACGCCGGGCAAAGTGATGACGCTTTGCCACAAGGCTATGCACCCGGCACCCGAGCGCTACGGGGTGGGGCCGGTTGCGGCGGTTTGCGTTTATCCGAACCTCGTTCCTGCAGCCAAAGCCTTCCTCCGCGGTTCGAGCGTCAAAGTGGCCGCCGTGGCCACCTATTTTCCGAGCGGGCAATCCTCGCTCAAAACCAAACTCGAAGACACGCGCGTCGCGCTCAAGGCCGGAGCGGACGAAATCGACATGGTCATCGACCGCGCCGCGTTCCTCCGCGGCGAGTATGCCAAAGTCCATGACGAGATTGCCGCGGTGAAACAGCTTTGCGGGGACGTGCATCTCAAGGTCATCCTCGAAACAGGCGAACTGGTCACTTACGACAATGTGCGCGCCGCAAGCATGATCGCCATGCAGGCGGGCGGGGACTTCATCAAGACATCAACCGGCAAGGTCAGTCCCGCTGCCACCCTGCCGGTCACGCTGGTCATGCTCGACGCGATCCGCGAATTCTTCTTTGCCACCGGGATCCGCATCGGCATGAAACCGGCCGGTGGCATCCGCACGGCCAAGCAGGCGTTGCATTACATGGTCATGGTCAACGAAACCCTCGGGGACGATTGGCTCACGCCGGATATGTTTCGCCTTGGTGCCAGCACGCTGGCCAATGACATTCTCCTGCAAATCGCCAAAGGTGTCGATGGACGCTATCAAAGCGGCGATTACTTCTCCCTGCCATGAGCAAAAAATCCAAGAAACTCACCACCGGCGTGGCCGCCCTCGTTGCCCCGGCATCGCACGCGGCCATTGTTCCGGTGCGCGACCGTCATCTGCGCTTCAACGAACGCTGGAATTATTCGCCCGCTCCGGAAGTTCACACCGACATCAAAATCCGGCCGCGCTACGACCTCTTCATCGGTGGAAAATTCGTCAAACCATCGTCGGGTAAATATTTCCCGTCGATCAATCCGGCCACGGAGAAGCAACACGCCGAAATTGCACAAGGCACCGCGGCCGATGTGGACAAAGCGGTCAAGGCCGCCCGCCGCGCCTACGAAAAGACCTGGGGCAAAATGCCGGGACGCGAGCGCGGCAAATATCTCTTCCGCATCGCCCGCCTCTTGCAGGAAAAGATGCGCGATCTCGCGGTGATCGAATCCCTCGACGGCGGGAAGACCATCCGCGAGAGCCGTAATATCGACCTGCCGCTGGTCGCCGCGCACTTTTTCTACCATGCGGGGTGGGCGGACAAACTCGACTACGCTTTTCCTGGACGCAAACCGCAACCGCTCGGCGTGGCCGGCCAGATCATCCCGTGGAATTTTCCGCTGCTCATGGCTGCGTGGAAACTCGCTCCCGCCTTGGCCTGCGGAAACACCTGCGTGCTTAAGCCGGCCGAGACCACGTCCGTCACCGCCATGCACTTGGCGGAGATTCTCGCCGAAGCCGACCTGCCCGAAGGTGTGGTCAACATCGTCACCGGATTCGGCGACACCGGCGCGGCCATCGTCAACCATCCTGACATCGACAAGCTCGCTTTCACCGGCTCGACCGAGGTGGGCAAGATCATCGCCAAGTCGGTCGCCGGCACGCGCAAGAAGCTGACTCTCGAGCTGGGCGGCAAGGCGGCCAACATCATTTGCGAGGACGCGCCGATCGACCAAGCCATCGAGGGCATTATCCAGGGTATTTACTTCAATCAGGGCCACGTCTGCTGCGCCGGTTCGCGTCTCTTCGTGCAGGAAAGTATCGTCGAGCCGGTCATCCGCCGTCTGCGCAATCGTCTCTCCACGCTGCGGGTGGGGGATCCGCTCGACAAAAACACGGATATCGGCGCGATCAACAGCCGCGAACAACTCGGCAAAATCCGCGAGATGGTTGAAAGCGGTAAGAAAGAAGGCGCCGAATTGTTCCAACCGCAATGCAAACTGCCCTCGAAGGGATTTTTCTTTGCCCCGAGCTTCTTTACCGGCGTGACCGACTCGCATCGCATTGCGCAGGAAGAAATTTTCGGACCCGTGCTCAGCGTGATGACCTTCCGCACCCCGGAAGAAGCCCTCGAACGCGCCAACAACACTCCTTATGGACTCAGCGCTGGCGTTTGGACCGACAAAGGCAGCAAGGTTTTCAAGCTCGCGACGAAGTTGCGTGCCGGGGTCATCTGGGCCGAGACCTACAACAAGTTTGATCCGGCCAGCCCCTTCGGCGGCTACAAAGAAAGCGGCTTCGGCCGTGAGGGCGGTAAGCAGGGATTGCTCAGCTATCTCAAGCTCGGGTAGCTGGAACAATTGTAGCGGCGGTCTGTGACCGCCGGAACATGAAGGGGTAAAGGCACCGACGGACATAGTCCGCCGCTACATCCTCGGTCACTCCTCCAACTCGCCAGCCACTTGCGGGATCGCTTCGCGCAGGCGCCGCAGGGCGGTGCGGCCGAGTTCGACGGGTGGTTCGAGTCCACGCAGCGTCACCCTTGCGCCCCGCGTCGGGCTGACCTCGATGGTTTCCACCCGCTCGATATTGATCATGAGCGAGCGGTCGAGGCGGACAAGCGGAGGCGAGGGTAGGGTGCGTTCGAAGATGCCGAGGGTTTGGCAAATGAGCAGAGGGTGCTCTTGCTCGACGGTCACGCGGGTAAAATCGCCCTCGGCCTGCAGCAGCACGATATCCTCGGCTCGCGTGACCAGCGTCCGTTCCGGCGTGCGCAGGCAGATGCGGTCCTCCTCGCCGTAGGCCGGTTCCTCGCTGCCCTGCCCGAGGGCAGATTGCAACCGCGCCACCGCCTCGGCCAGCCGCGCGGGGCGCACCGGTTTGAGCAGGTAGTCGACGGCCTGAACCTCGAAAGCTTGCACCGCATATTCGCTGTGCGCGGTGACGAAGACGACTGGCGGCGGAGCGGGAAGTTTCTTGAGCAGGTCGAATCCGTTGCCGTGGGGCATGCGGATATCGAGAAAGAGGGCGTCAGGGGCGAGCGCCGGAATAGCGTGCAGAGCTTGTGTCATGCTCCGAGCTTCGCCGCAGACCTCCACGCCCGAGCACCGACCGATTTCGGCGCGCAGTCCCTGGCGGGCCAGCGCTTCGTCATCAACGATCATCACGCGGAGCATGGCGGATCCCAGAGTTGCAGCGCCGCGGCGACGCTTTCGTTTTTCGCTTCCAGCGTGAACCGGTGCCGTTGCGGGTAATAAAGATCCAGCCGCCGGCGCAGTGTTTCGAGTCCGAGCCCCTGGTGGGAAGGGTCGGCCGGCTCCATTGCGCCGGAATTGGTCACGGTGATTTCCAGCAGGTTGCCGTCGACGCGCACGCGCAGTGTGATGAAGAGGGTGCCGGCGGATCGGTCGAGGCCGTGCTTGACTGCATTTTCGACCAAGGGCTGGAGGAGGAAGCTCGGCACCAGCCGCATGCGGGCGGGCTCGGGAGCCTCGACCTTGAAATGCAAGCGGTCGCCGAAGCGGGCGCGTTCGATGCTCAGGTAGCTTTCCATGGCGCCGAGTTCGGTCGAGAGGCGGGAGATGGGCTGCTTGCGGTGGTCGAGCGAGTAACGCAAATAGTCAGACAACTGGCCGACCATATCGACCGCGGCGTCCGGATGCGGGCGGATTTCCGCGGCGATGCCGTTGAGCGAATTGAAAAGGAAATGCGGGTCGAGTTGGGAGCGGAGCATCTGCAGTTCCATACGCTGGGCGTCATGCTGGGCTTGCACGCGGCGCTCGGACTCGCGCGAGCGCTCGGTGTCGGCCCATAGCCAGTAGTATCCGAGACTCCACATCATGAAGCTCGCCCACATGAGGATGAAGCGCAGAGTGACATTGACGAAGAAATCGAACATCGGGTTGTGCCAGCCGGTCACGAGCGTGAAGCCCGCGGCCACTGCTCCCTGCGCAAAGGCGGCGGCGAGACTCAAAACGATAAGAAGCAGGGCCGGCAGCAGCCCGAAGACTCGGTCCGTCCGCCGGTAACACGCGCGCAGGGCGAGCGAAAGCAAGAGGCAGGTGCCCTCGAAGACCACGGTGGACAGCGCGGCGCGCCCCGGTGTCTGACCCGAGGCCAGACGGATGCCGAAGGCCAAAAAACCGAAGGGAATCCAGAAGAACAGGTTCATCTGCCAGAAGGCCCAGCTATGCGCAAAAAAGCCGCGCCATCCGACAGCGGGCAGGGGCTTCACGGGCGGCATGGCGTCCAGCTTTGCAGGTGCGGGGTGTCCGAACCAGCGACTTTCGGTGCCCCTTTGGCCGATTCACAGACTCCTCCGGCGGATTCATCGAAAACGCCGAGCACTCCTCCGCAGACGGTGTCTTTTGCTTCAGAGCCGGTGTTTCGTCCCCGGACGGACGCCGGCCCAAAAAAACCATCACACAATGAAAATAAAATACCTCCTCCTGACGGCAGTCGCATTGTTGGCTACCGCCTTACACGGATTCGCCCATGGATCCATGGCCAATCCGGTCAGCCGTGTTTACCAGGTCTTCCTGGAAAATCCGGAAAACCCGTCGAGCGCAGCTGCCCGTGCGGCCGTGGGTGTTTCGGGACCCGCGCCGTTCTACACGTGGAACGAAGTGGCCCGGCTTGCGCCGCAGCGCAACTACCGCGACCTCATTCCCGACGGCAAACTGGCCAGCGCGGGATTGTCCAAGTTTGCCGGCATCGATCTGGCGCGGTCCGATTGGCCGGCCACGCCGGTTCAGGCGGGGCCTTACGACTGCGTGTTCTATGCCACCGCGCCGCATCAGCCGAGCTCCTTCGCCGTGTACATCACCAAACAGGGCTATAATCCCGCGCAACCGTTGCGCTGGGACCATCTCGAGCCGCTTTCCTATACCGTGCCCCCGTATCTCGAGGGCCGCAATTTCCGGTTCACGGTGAATCTTCCCCCGCGCGCCGGGCGCCACGTGCTCTATGTCATCTGGCAACGCGATGATCCGGCCGGCGAAGCCTTCTTCTCCGCGAGCGACATCGATTTCGGTGGCGTGGTCTATCCGGCGTCACCCGCGCCGAGGAAAGCGCCCATCGATGGATACTGTGGAACGGGTTGCACCTGCGATCAGAAGATGCCTGTTCCCCCGGCCAACCCGATGCCGCCCGCGCCCCAACCAGCTCCGCAACCCACGCCGAATCCGGTTGCTCCTCCGACTACTGCAGCCGGTTCCCTGCAGGTAACGCATGCTATCACTTCCAGTTGGGGCAGCGGTGGTGAAGTGCTCGTCACCCTGCGCAATCCCGGCGCGCAAGCCGTGACCAATTGGAGCGTCGAGTTCGATTACCCGGCAGACATTTCCAGCCTGTGGAATGCCAATCTGGCCAAGGGAACTTCCTCCCCGCGCTTCAAGGTGACTCCTCCCTCGTGGAGCAACACCATCGGCGCCGGGCAGAGCACGACATTCGGCTTCATCTACGGTGGAGCCTCGAGCACCCCCGCGTTGCAAAACCTCGTGGTCAAGCCGTCCGCAGCCGGGACTCCGACCGCACCGGTTCCGCAGCCGACGCCCACGCCCACGCCGGTTCCGCAACCCACGCCGGTCCCCGTGCCGACTCCCGCACCGCAACCTCAGGCACCGGTTGGCACTTCGCCCGATGCCGACTTCACGGTGAACGGTGTCCGCGTCGAGTTCCGCGTCGGTTCCGATTGGGGCAGCGGTCTCACCGCCAGCGTGCGCCTGGTCAACACGTCATCCAAGACGGTGGAGAACTGGACCGTGGCTATGGACCTCGCGACAACGCCCGGCAGCACTTGGGATGCCGCGCATACCCGCAGTGCGGGACGATCGGAATTCCGCCCCGTCGGGTGGAACGCCACCATCCCCGCCGGAGGCAGTGTGAGCTTCGGCTTCAGTGCCGCGCCCGGCAATTTGCGCATCCCGCCGGCCAATGTCACGGTCTCCGGAGCCGCTGCGCCGCAGCCGGTGCAGCCCGGTCCGCTGCCCTTGCCCGAGCCCGAGGTGGTTGCCCCGACACCGACCCCGACGCCTGCCATCGTCGCGCCGGTTGTCCCGGTCAACCCCGCGCCGGTCGCCAGCGGCAATCCGCCGCCGATCAACGGACCGAAAATTGTCGGCTACTTCGTCGAGTGGGGGATCTACGGCCGCAATTACAACGTGACCGATATCCCGGCGGACAAACTCAACGTGATCAACTACGCCTTCGCCGACATCAGCCCGGCGGGCGAGGTGGTCATCTACGACCGCTGGGCCGCGGTGGAGAAAGCCTTCCCCGGTGATTCGTGGGAGCAAATGCCGCGCGGCAACTACAACCAGCTGCGCAAGCTAAAGCAAAAGCACCCGCATCTGGTCACCATGATCTCGGTCGGTGGCTGGACGCTCTCCGGACGCTTCTCCGATGCGGCCCTGACAGCCGAGTCGCGCGAGCGCTTCGCCCGGTCCGCGGCCAAGTTCATCGTCGAGCACGGGTTCGACGGCGTGGACATCGACTGGGAATACCCGGTCGGCGGCGGACTCGAGTCGAACGTTTACCGTCCGGAGGACAAGCGCAACTACACGCTCTTGCTCCGCGAGCTGCGCCGTCAACTCGACGCGCGCGGTGTCCTCGACGGACGCAAATACTACCTGACCATCGCGTCGGGTGCGGGTGACGACAAGATCCGCAACCTCGAACCGGCCGGCATCGCCGAGGTCTGTGATTGGATTAACATCATGACCTATGACTTTGCTGGCGGCTGGGAGAAAAAGACCGGCCATCAGGCCCCGATGTTCAGCCCCGAGGGACGTGGCGCGTCCAATCCTTCCACCCTGTGGAGCGTGGACGGTGCGGTGCGGCAGTTCCTCGATGCCGGGGTCGATCCGAAGAAGCTCGTTGTCGGCGTGCCGTTCTACGGACGCGGATGGACCGGCGTTCCTTCGGTCAATAGCGGCATCGGCCAGCTGTCGACCGGTCTGCCCGCAGGTTCCTACGAAGCGGGGATCTACGACTACAAAGACCTTGTCGCCATGATCCAAGCCAAGCCCGATGTCTACCGCGTCTTCGAGGATACCAAGGCAGAGGCCACCTTCCTCTCTGCTCCGTCGGCCAACGGCCTCTGGGTCTCGTTCGATGACACGGCGATTGTGAAACGCAAGGTCGACTACATCAAAGGACTCGGCCTCGGCGGCGCCATGTTCTGGGAACTGAGCGGGGACACCAAAGATCCGTCCACCTCGCTGCTCGAGATTCTCTACCAAGGCTTCAAGCCGCGGCAGAACTGAGCGGACCTCTCCATCGTAGAGACACCCCGCGGACCGGCAACGGTCCGCGGGTTTTTTGTCGGCACGGTATGCGGCACCGAACCGAACGAAAGCCGCGGCGCCCTTTAAACTGCTCTATCCCTCTTCCTCTGCCGGTTTGGTGTGCAGGATGTCGCCGAGCCACCAGCTGATGCCGCGGACGGCCAACTCGGCCAGGGCGATGGGATGCTTTTCCAGCTGACGCAGCACTCGCGCGGTGAAGTCGGTTTCGGGTTTGTGCTCCGTGCCCGATACTTCGATCGAGCACCAGTGGAGCCCGTCCTCGCTACGGGCAAAGACCGTCGTTGTCGCGTCGGGCAACCACTTCAGCGAGGACTCGGGCAATCCGGCGAGGATGGTGCCGGAGAGCGCGCCACCGGGTGAAATGTGCACCGAGCCGCGCAGCCCGGCCTGCCCCGGCGCGAGGACGTTGATCTTGTCGAGGTGAAGCCCGGTGTGGTCCTGACGCCAAGAGCAACCGGCTTGGCTCAGATCGATCTCCGCGTAGGTGCGGTTCTTGAAGAAGCGGTCGAGGAACGCTTGGAACCGGAATCCGGAAAGCTTTGTCTCCTGCAGCGAAAGCGTGCCGCCTCCTTTGCCTTTGGCGATGTCCGTTCCTTGCCATGACCATTCGACCGTGCCGCCGATGGCGCCGCGCAGGCTGCCGGCGATGTTCGGTGGCAAATAGGCGCCGAGAGGAACACCGCTGACTTCGAGAGCGAGCGTCGCTGCGGATGTTTGCGTGTGCCAGGACCCGCGGCCGGTGAGGTTGATGCGGTCACCCGCGCGGATCGCGAGATCGCTCACGCGGATGACGTCGCCTTCGAGGGTATAGTCGATGGAAGCCTCGTTGATCGTGAGGTGCTTGAACGAAGGATTTCCCGAGCGTTTGGCCAGATGATCGAGGTAAGCCCAGTCGCGCAGTCCGCCGTCCAACAACGAGACCTTGCCGCCGCCGGTGATATTTTTGCCCGAGGTGTCGGTAGCGTATTCGAGCGTGCCGCTCAATTTTCCGGCCAGCACCTTGGCCACGTCCGCCGGGAGAAAGGGCACGATGTCGAGGCGGTCGATCTTGGCCGAGGCCTTGATGCTTTTGTCCGCGTGCTGACCGAGCCGCATGGCGAGTTGCAGATTGCTGCGCGGCGACTGCGGCTCGCGCAGGTAGATGTAGCCGATGTCGATAATCTCCCGGGTCACGTAGACCTCGAGGGCATCCACATCCATCACCGGATACTGGGGGTAAACGACGCGACCGCCCTTGCCGAAGTATTTGAAATTTTTGCCGATCATGGTCGCGCCGATGTGGAGCTTTTCCCCGCGGACGTTTTGCGCCCCCAGCGGCAGTTCGATGGTCATGTCCGGGCACTCGATCCATCCGCAGACGAATTGCGAGGGCATGAGGAAGGCATACCAAGGCTTCGGTGGGATTACCGGGTCCAGCGCCTTCAGCATGTTGTCCGGATTGACGACCCGGAACTCCGCGCGGTCGATGTCGATGCGCGGCACGCGCCATTCGCCGCGGAGGACACCCCAAGGATCGAACCATCCGCGGGCCCGCGTGGCGTCGAGCGATCCGATGGCCTGACCCGGCCAGCCTTTGCTCGTGAAGTTTTCTGCCATCACGCTGACGTCCGGCTGCAGTTCGAGCGGACCGAATTGCCCTTCCACCTTGAGCGCATGCGAGACCGCCTGCGAAAGCATCCGGTTGAAAGCGGGCCCGGCGACCCATTGGGACAGCAGCCCCGGCAGATATTGCCGCGCCGCGAAAGTTGCCGCGCCCGCAAGCAGGGCGAGCGCGAGCAAGACGATGAGGAGTTTTCGCAGCACCGTGCAGAGGTTACGCCGGCGGTGGCTGCATCTCAACTCCCACGCGTCCGGACCGTGGAGGCTTGGGAGTCTGCCGCGTTGAATACTGCTTTCGCCCCAGGGCGACTCGCGGGAGCCGCGACTAATCTGACCTCATATGAAAGAATCATTGGTTCGGCGGGTCTCAGTTGTGGCGGTTGCTTCGCTCCTCGGCGGGTTTTTCACGGTGTCTCCGGCGCAGGCTGCCGGCGAGGTGCTGGTTCTCTTCTATGACCGTGACGGCGGTGTCATCACGCCCGACGAAATGCGGGCGACGTCGAACAACGGGCTATCGGGATTCAACAACGATTATCTGGTCGATCCCGTCACCTTGCAGGCGATACAGCGCGCACCCTTGACCGAAAACCCGGGACAGGGATTCAAGTTCAGCGTTCCGGACGTTCCGGTCGCGCTGGCCTTGAACTGGCCCACTGCGCCGCTCGGCTACGGCCTGGTCATCGTGGACAATAACGGCGCGGGATACAGCGGGGATGCGACGATCAATTTCAGCTACCGGGCTGCCTACGATATCCGGCGGCGTCTGGCCGCCGCCTTGGCCGCACGGCCGGACTACGTGCCATCAAAGAAATTCAACGATGCCTACACCCAAGGCCAGGCCATCCTCGATGCCATTCCGATCAGGGTGACGGAACCGGTGAAGGGCCGGGAGGGGCAGCGCGCGTTGGATCTTTTCGCCGTGGCCTATGACGCGTTGCTCGCGGAACACGGACCGCAGCGGGCGATCGCGCAAGCGTCATCGGGGTTGCCGTGGCTCGGGGCCAACATTGAATCCACATCGAACTACACAGCAGCCCTCGATCTGGCCGCCAGCCTCACGCAACCCTACGGATGGGTCCGGTTGTCTATCCCGGCCTCCGCGCGGCCCGCCGATTGGGCGCCGGTGGTTGCCTATGCCAAAAGCAAAGGTCTGAAGATTCTTGGTCAACCCGTGCGCGGCGACGACGAGCCCTCGCTGACCCGCGAGCAATACCGTCAGCGTTTCAGAGATTTCCTCACCGCGTTCCCGCAGATCGACGCGTGGGAGGCGGGCGATCAGGTCAATGGCGCATGGCACAGTGCCGGCATGGCCGAGAAGTTGGCCGATGCCGTGACGGAGATCGAAACGCTCGCCCCGGAACGCTTGGTTGTTCTCAACCTCCTACACCAGATCAACACCGAGGCGCCGGAGTTTTCCATGTTCAGTTGGATCGCCGCCAATCTCCCGCCCGCGCTGCGCGGCAGGTTCGATCTCGTGCTCGTCTCGCTTTATCCGGGCCAGTCGCCCGCCGGCATGTTCTACGACCAGCTCATGGAGACCACGCGCGCTGCCTTTCCCGGCAAAAAGATCGGGCTCGGAGAGATCGGCTACGGCGAACCGGGTGAGACGCTCTGGTGGTCTTACGACGAGGCTGATCCGGCCGGTGCGGCGCGCCGTGCGGTGGCCTCGCAGTATTACCCCGCGATGTTCGATTTCGCGGGTAGCGTCGGCGGCGGATTCTGGTGGAACTTCGCCGGCGATTTTCCGGGCGACCCCGCTCTGCAAGCGGTCCTCTCCGGTTTGCGCGATCGGTTGGTCGGCGGCATCAACCCGCCGAGTCCCGCGCGCAACGGCTCATGGTATGCACTGGCCACGATCCGTAACCGCGCGACATGGAAAGACCTTTACCAGCAAGTCACCGTGAAGCCTTACACCGACCACATCGCCGGCATCTGGGCCAAGGGAACGGGCGCCGTGGCCCTGCAAATCTGGGGCGATCCGGGCTGGACCAGACTGCTGGCCAATGTGCGTTGCACCGGTGGTGCCGACTGGAGGAGGGTGACCACCCCGGTGTTCAACTCCGGCAACCGCACCCGCGTATGGTTTGCGTTCGACAATGCTTTCGACCGCTCGGCCGGAACATTGCTGCTCGACGATGGGTGGTTCCGTCGACACGGCACCACCGACAATCTCCTGCGCAATGCGGGTTTCGAGCAGGGCAGCACGGCGTGGACCACCACCGATACCTCCGTCTTCCGCATCACCGACCGGTGACTGCCGGGGTGCGCTTAGTTGCTACTTCGTGAGTGTTGTTCCGTCGATGAAGACGTCCATCTGTTGACCGACGTAGACCGGAGTCTTCGGCATGTCGAAGGTGTAGATGACTTGGAGCACGCGGGTGTCGACGCGCTCGGTGCTTTCCCCGGTCAGCGATTTCTTCGGGATAATATACGGTTCGACGCGCACGAAGGTAAGGGGGATCGGGTTTTCGCGGGTGCCCTTGATGTAGGCCGTGGCGGCGGCGCCCGGCCGCACGCGCCAAGCGCTGTCCTCGTCGACATCGGCGCGCAACTGCAGCGAGCTCGTGTCACCGAGCAGCATGGCTTCCACCATGGTGTTCGGGGACGCGTATTCGCCCGAACGGATATTGACCTGGAGGATCTCGCCGTCGCGAGGGGCGGAGACTAAGGTGAGATCCAGATCGGTCTGCGCCTCGGCGAGGAGGGCCTTGCCTTGGACGAGTTCGGCGGCAGCCCGCGCCTGCAGGGCCTCGGCGGCGCGGTGTTGGAAGGTGGCGCGGCGCACTTCTTCCTGGCTGGCCACGTTCTTCGATCCGAGTTTGTTGACCCGGTCGAGAAGATCGCGCTTTTCCGCGAGGTTGGCCTCGGCTTCCTCCAACCGCGCAGTGAGCACGGGGATCTCCGCTTCCCGCGAAGCGACCGCCGCGCGCGCTTCGCGTGAATCGACGCGGAAGAGCGGATCGCCCTTCTTCACCTGGTCGCCGACTTTGACGGAGACCTCCTCGACCACGCCGTTGACCAGCGGGGAGATGTGCACATTTTCCCCGAGGGACTCGACGATGCCGCGGGCGCCAATCGCTGCCTCGTAAGGCGCGGCGGCCGGTTCCACGAGCGGCGGGGCGACCGGATCGGGCTTCTTCAAACGCGCGACGAGGAAAAACATGGCGGCCATTCCGAGGATTGCGGCGGCGATGGTGACGTTTCTAAGCATGGCTCTTTGGTTGTGGATGCGGATGAGGATGGTCGCGGAGGTAATCCGACGCGGTTTGGGATGCGGTGACAAGCCCGTCGTCCATTTCAACGATGCGGTCGGCGTAATGGAAAATGCGCGAGTCGTGCGTGACGACGATAACACAGCGATCGGGATGGCGCGCGGATTCCCGCAGAAGATCCATGGCGCGCTGGCCGGCGGCAGCATCGAGGGATGCGGTGGGTTCGTCGCAGATGACCAATCGTGGTTGATGAACCATGGCGCGCGAGATGGCCACGCGCTGCTGCTGTCCGCCGGACATTTGCGAAGGGAAGCTTTTCTCGCGTCCGCCCAGCCCGACCTGTGCGAGCATGGCGCCGGCATCCTGCTGTGCGGTGGCGTAGGGCGCGCCGTTGAGGAGGCGGGGAATGGAAACGTTCTCCTGCGCGGTGAGGGTCGGCACGAGATTGAATTGCTGGAAAATGAACCCGACATTGCGGGCACGGAACGCGGTCAGTTCGCGCTCCGGCATCGAGGAGATGGACTTGCCGAAAAGTTCGATCGTGCCCGAGTCGGCGCGCAGCGTTCCGCACATCACGCTGAGTAGAGTTGTTTTGCCGCAACCCGATGGTCCGACGATCATGAGCAATTCGCCGAATCTCGCCTCGAGGCTCACGCCTTTGAGCGCGCGCACGGCGATCTCGCCCTTGCCGTAGGTCTTGACCACGTCACGGCAGATTACGGCTGGTTCGGAAGTGCTCATTTGAAGACCGTGGCCGCCTCGAGGCGTGCCACCTTGGCCACCCCGATCGCGGCGGAGAAGCTGCAGATCAGCGCGATGACCACGCCGACGAAAACCGGAACCTGCCACGGCATGTAAAAGGGCGGTGTGCCGTTGCGCAGGACGGAATTGCCGAAGATGGCAGCGAGTCCGAGTCCGAGTCCGTAGCCGATGAAACCGGTGGTAAAGGCCTGCAGCAGGACCATGCCGACAAGTTTGGTCGTGCCGGCGCCCATCGCTTTGAGGGCGGCGAGGTAACGGAGGTTGTCGTGGACGAAGAGGTAGAAAGTTTGTCCGGCAATGGCGATGCCCACAATGATACCCATGAGCACAACGGTCCCGAAGGAGACGGGAATACCGGTGTTCTTGATATACCAGATCATCGTCTCGCGGAAAAACGTGTCGTGGTCGAAGGCGCGCAGTCCCGGCAGCGCGTTGACCTGCCTGACGACTTCCTGCGGCGAGACGCCCGGTTTGGGTTCGGCCAGAACGTAGGCCAGCATTTTGCGCTGGGCCGGCATGTATTGCAGGGCGCGCTCGTAGGTCGTGTAGACGTAGGGCTGGCCGAGGAAGCTGCGTTCTGTATGGCAGATGCCGACGATGCGCGCTTCCTCGTCGTTGATTTCGAAGGTTGTGCCGATGCGCGCGTCGATGCCCTTGCGGTGCAATTTTTCCAGGGCGACTTGGTCGACGATGACCGAGTTGGGCAGGCGGAGGTCCTCGACGCGTCCCTCAAGCATGACGGCCGGCCGTCCGGTGAAGGAGGAGGAATCGAGGCCGGTGAGCTGGATCGCCTGGAACGAGCCGTCGGGGAGTCGCGCTTGCACGATGCCCCAGAAAAGCGGCACGGCCCAAGCCACGCCGGGCAGGCTGCGCACCCGCTGCACGTCGATATCGCGCAGCGAAATGACCTCGTTGATCTGCTGCACCTTGGCATCGACGACCCAGACCGGCGAGCTGATGTTCCGCAGCGTGGCGGTGGTCCACATCATGATGCCGCAAAAGACGCCGGCCTGCTGGCTCATGAGGAGCGAGCAAAAGGTGAGCCCGCTGATCAGCATCGCATACTTCGCCTTGTCGCGAAAAAGCATGAGCAAAGCGATGCGGAACATGGATCTACCCGAATACTGAACCCTGCAGGCGACCTGTCAACAGGCGGCGGTTCACGGGGAGCGGTATCCGCTGCCTGCTTTCGCGCCTCTCCGGCGAATCGCCCCTGCATCGACATAGGGTGCCGGCGCGTAAATGATGGGGTATGCGCGGCGTGAAAAAACAGGATCTGCCATCCAAGCTATGCGTCGTTTGCGGGCGTCCGTTCGTGTGGCGAAAGAAGTGGGAGAAGGTCTGGGCCGACGTACGCTATTGCAGTGAACGTTGCCGCCGCACGAGGCCGTCGGCCCGATGAAAGATCCGGTGCAGCTTGTGTGGTTCAAGCGCGACCTGCGCGTGGAGGACCATCGTCCGCTGACTGAAGCCGCCCGGCGCGGACCGGTGGTTGCTCTGTATGTTTACGAGCCGGAGTTGCATGGCAGCGACGAATTGACTGCGGCACATTTGGTCTTTCTCGACGAATCCCTGCGCTCCTTGGAGCGTTCGCTCCACGAGTTGGGCGGCAGCCTCGTGCTGCGGCGTGGCCGGGTGGTCGAAGTGCTCCACGCGCTGAAGGGAGAGACATCGTTTGTGTCCCTCTGGTCCCACGAAGAAACCGGCAGCGACCGCACGTTCCGGCGTGATCGCGAAGTGGCGGCGTGGTGCCGCGAGCAAGGGATCCCTTGGCATGAGTTCCGCCAAGATGGTGTGGTCAGGCGTCTCGCTTCGCGCAACGGCTGGTCGCGGCACTGGGAGGAATTCATGCGTGAGCCGGTCGATCCGCCGCCCGAGTTGAATGCTGTCCCCGGCGTGCGCAGTGACGGTCTGCTCGCCGCGGCCGATCTTGGCATGCCGCCCACCGACAGACCCGAGGCGCAAAGAGGCGGGCAGGAAGAGGCGCACCGCACGCTGGCGTCGTTTCTCGCCACACGCGGGGTCAATTATCGTGCTGGGATGTCGAGTCCGGTCACGGGATGGAACGCGTGCTCGCGGATCAGTCCGTATCTCGCCTTCGGTTGTATTTCTCTGCGCACGGTGGCCGGCCGACTGGCCGAGCGGCGCCATGAATTGCGAGCGGCGGCAGCAGTTGGCGCCCCGGTCGATCGTCGCTGGCTCGGATCACTGCAAAGCTTCGGGTCGCGATTGCGCTGGCATTGCCACTTCATGCAAAAGCTCGAGGACGAGCCTCGTATCGAGTTCGGCAACTTTGTGCGGGCCTACGACGGGCTGCGGGAGGAGTTCACGGCCAGCGGGGAGGCACGACGCCGATTCGAAGCGTGGAAGGAAGGACTCACCGGCTATCCGATGGTTGATGCGTGCATCCGTTGCGTGAAAGCCACCGGTTGGCTGAACTTCCGCATGCGCGCCATGCTGGCCAGTTTTTCCGCGTATCATCTCTGGCTCCACTGGCGGGAACCTGCGGTCTGGTTGGGCTCGCACTTTCTCGACTTCGAAGCGGGGATTCATTTCAGCCAGTTCCAAATGCAGAGCGGGACCAGCGGGATCAATACGGTGCGGATTTATTCCCCGGCCAAACAGGCGGTCGAGCAGGATCCGGACGGCGAATTCATTCGCCGCTGGGTGCCGGAGCTTCGCGCTGTTCCCGTGGCGTGGCTCTCCCGACCGGAGCAAATGCCCGCGGAAATGCAAAGTCGTTGCGGATGCCGCATCGGTGGCGACTACCCAGCGCCGATTGTCGAACATACCGTTGCCGTGAAAGAGGCCCGCGAGCGGATTGCGGCCGTGCGGCGAATGGGGGCAACCAAGGGCGAAGCCCGCAAGGTCTTCGTGCGGCACGGCAGCCGCAAACGCCCGGCCTCGCGCTCGGCCGCAGGCTCCCGCCAACCTGCCTTGCCCGGTCTGCTTGTCGACTGAGACTGGCCGCACTTTCCGGCAGCCTTGCGGCGAGGCAGAATCGTTAAGCAATGGTGGACCTTTTTCCCTCGGACCGGCAGGGCGCCCTTCAGCGGCTTGATGAATTCGTGCAAGCGGAAGCCATCGCTTACGCTCGCACCCGGAATTTTGTGGAAGTCGGTCATGCCAACGTTTCCCGGCTTTCGGCGGCGTTGCGGCACCGCTTGATTTCCGAGGAGGAGGTGGTCACCGCTGTGCTCGCCGTGCACCGCTTTTCCGCGGTGGAGAAATTTGTCCAAGAGGTGGTCTGGCGCACTTACTGGAAAGGATGGCTCGAGCAGCATCCCGGGGTGTGGGAGGACTACGTCCGCCAGTCTGCCGTTGCCATGACTGTGCCGCCGTCCGGCGGAGCGATGAGTCGCTTCACCGAGGAGTTGCGCACAACGGGCTACATGCACAACCACGCCCGCATGTGGTGGGCGGCGTGGTGGTGTCACCAGCAAGGTCTGCCTTGGGCGGCGGGTGCGCGTTTCTTCTTCGACCACCTGCTCGATGCCGATGCAGCGAGCAACACGCTCGGCTGGCGTTGGGTGGCCGGACTGCAAACGCCCGGCAAGGCCTATCTCGCGCGTCGCGACAACTTGGCGAAGTATTGGGAAGACCACGGATCGCTCGAGGACATCGACGACCACGTTCGTGCGCGGATTCCGGCCGAGACCGCCGACCGATCACGCACCTCCTTGTCGGAATATCCGGAAGCGCCGCCCGAGCTGGAAGGAAAAGTGGCCTTGGTCGGCCATGCCGACGATCTGTCGATCGAAACAACGCCGCTCGGCGCCGTGCGTCCGAGTTCCGTCGCCCTGATCGACCAACCCGGCGTGACCGACAGCGCGGTGAAGTGCGCTTGGCGATCGCGTGCCATGGATGACGCGTCGGCGCGCTGGACGTCCCACTATGGAAAAGTTGTCTCCCGCTTGCCGTGTTGGGATGCTCTGGCTTCCTGGTTGTCGGAGAGCGGATGCGATGCGCTCGTGCTTATGGCGCCGTTCGTTGGTCCGGATGCCGATGCGTGGCGCCCTGTCCGGCAGACCTTGCAAGACGCGGGAATCCGTGTGGTCGAATGCCGTCGCGCCTGGGACCAACGCCTCTTTCCCGCAGCCCGTGCGGGATTCTTTCCTTTCTGGCACAAGGCCAAGCCGATTTTGTCGAAACGCCAACAATGATACCAAGGACAGGCCATCTGTTCGGCCGATAGTTGAGTCGGTCGCGCAGGGGAGGTTGGTGGTTCACTGGTGGAAGTCGCGGCATTTTTGGTGAGCGGCGTTCCGGCCCGCAGAACGGGAACTTTACCCACCTATGAGTGGCCTCTGCGCTGCCTATGCTTTGTGTGTGATCAAGGAACATGGTGGCGTGGGCGGGGGTGTCACAGTGTTGGGTGGCGAACGTCGGAGGACATCGGATCGACGCAAAGCGTTTCGTCGAGTGCATGATATTCCCCCGAGCGGAACTATCATGGTGACGGTCGCGGGTGGCGAGTTGCCGGAGGACTCGGAGCTGCACGGCACCAAAGTGGAGGGATTCGAAATCGGGAAGTTTCCGGTGATGAAGGAGGAGTATGATTGGATTCGCATTTGGGGAATGGGGAGGGGCTACTCCCTGGCTGTGGGCCTTGCGCCTGGGAACTCCCATCCCGTGACGCATGTGAGTTGGTATGACGCGGTAAAATGGTGCAATGCCAAGAGCGAGCACGAGCTGCTGGTTCCGGTCTACACAATCAACGGCCTGGTCCACCGCGCGGGCGAATATGGCCCCGACGGATCGAAGCTGGTCGCTAGAAACGAGCGGGCCAATGGCTACCGTCTTCCGACCGAGGCCGAATGGGAATGGGCGGCGCGTGGCGGTCCGTTCAGCCGCGGACACAAATACAGCGGTAGCAACGAGGCGGATGAGGTGGGTTGGCACGGTGAGAATGCCCAAGGAAGAACTTGGCCGGTCGGATTGAAGGCGGCCAACGAATTGGGTGTTCACGACATGAGCGGCAACGTGTGGGAGTGGTGCTGGGATCTCGACGATTCGATGTCCGCCAACCGTCTGCGCGGCGGCAGTTGGAAGCACCAAGCAGCCGACGCTGCGGTGACTTATCGCGTGAGCCGCACTCCTGATAGTCGCTATAGCGCGATTGGTTTCCGTCTCGCCCGGAACGCCTGACACGATGCGGCACGCGCCGCGCAGCACGGCGCTTGGTGGACGAGCCTATGGGGAGTTTTGCTACGCGGGATCTACCCCATAAACAACCAGGGGTGGATTGCTCATATTCGCGATCGTGAAATCTCCGACTATCTTCCTCGCCGCCTTGTTCGCGGCCATCTCTGCCACCGGCGGCGTCAATGCCGCTACCGCCCCGACAGCAACATCCGGCAAGTTCTTCGTTCCGCTTTTGGCCGGCAAATCAACCCGCATGGAAGGCGTGCTGGCCTCCCGCGAGTTCGTCTTCCGTCTTCCCGAACACGTCCGCTACTTGCCGGGGTCGCAGTTCAAGCTCGTGTTCCGCGCATCGCCCCTGCTGCTGCCCGATGTTTCGACCATGACCATCACCCTGAATGACCAACCACTGACCAGCATCCGTCCGGTCGCGAACGGCGAGATCCAGCCGGAGAAGCGAACCGCCGCGGTGACCCTCGAGAATGATGTTCTTCAACCCGGTTGGAACAAGCTCTCGATCCGCTGTCTCCTCGTGACCACCGCCACTCCGTGCCGCGATGTCGATAATCCGGCGTCGTGGGTCGAACTGGATGGAGGCAGCGGTTTCGATGTGGCGTTCGCCGAGCAGGCGCTTTTTCCCGAGCTGCAAAGATTTCCCGATGCTCTCGGCGAACCGCAGTTGATGCGCTTGGGTTCGAAAAACGACGACCCCGCTGTGTCTGTCCTCGTGGCCGACCAAGGCGGCGATACCGAATGGAGAGGGGTGCTGGTTGCAGCGGCGCGGTTGGGTCAGTTGATTTACTTGGACGACGATGCGGTCCGCGTCGGTTCACTCAAGGAGTTTGCCGCCAAGGCGGCGCGTTCCAATGGCGTGATTGTGGCCAAACGTGAGGATCTCGCAGCGGCGGATCTTCCCGTGGAGTTCGGACTTCCCCTCCGAGGGCTGGCCAGCGGCGAAGGACTTCTCGGGGAGTTCATCACCGGCGAACCGGCGAAAGGTCAGCGTCGCTGGATCGTGATCAGCGGGGCGGATGATGCGGGACTGGAGAAGGCGATTCTCGCCCTGGGCAGTGCGCCCGCCTTGCGCGACGCTTCGGCCAATCCTTGGATCATCAAAGAGGCACCGGTCGTCTCGCCGGTCACGGCAAAACTTGCCCTCCCGACAAAGGGGGCCGTGCCATTCGACTCGCTGCAGGGTGGAGGCATCATGCTGCGGGGACTGTTTCGCAACGAGACATCGCGTTCATGGCCGCTTCCCCCGGGCTGGCAGACCGCCGCAGGCGGGCGGATCGCCCTCGATATCAGTCACGCCGAGAATCTCGACAAGACGTCCGCTTTCGAGGTGGTGGTCAACGACCAGTCGATCGGTAGCATTGCCCTGACCGAGGCCAATGCCCAAAGGTCGCGGCGGGTCTTACCCGTCCCGGTAGGACTACCGGGACGCGATCCTTCTTCCGTCGCCATCCGCTCCTACCTCGACATCGGCACGGTCGACTGCGCGCACCGCAATGAAGAGCGCGCGTGGGTGGATATTGCCGGCAGCTCGATGATCGATGTTCCCGCGGAACCGCTGGTCATCGACGATCTAAGCCGGCTCGGCCTGTTGGCTATGCGCGATGCCTTCCTGCGGCGGGCCGTGCTTGTTTTTCCGGAAGAGGCGAGCAGCGAGCGCAATGACCTGATCGTCCGCTACGCACTGCATCTCGGCCGGCAACTGTCTTCCATGCCGGTCCTCTGGCCGCAGCTCGCGACCTACGGACCGGATCGTCCGGCCGCGGCCGAGATCGTTTCCGGTCGCTCCGGGTTGGTTTTCGGTTCAGCCAGGCAATGGGCCAGCGCTTTTCCGAAGGGCACACCGCTGGCTGTCGAAGCACGGGGCAACGATGGTCGCGAGTTGGATCTGCGCGGACGGACGGTGCCGATGGCGGAATTCGAGCGCGGTCTGGTCATGGCGCAGCTTCTGGCCTCGCCGTGGCAGAAGAGCGAGATCTTCGCCGTGGTCGGCGGGCTGACTGGCTATGGCGGTGATGATGCTTTCCTCATGCTGACCGAGCCGGAGCTCGGCGCGCAACTCGCGGGCAATGTTTCCGCGCTCGATCCCGAGGGACGTGTGGTCAACTATGACACGCGGCTGGGCGGTGGCGACGCGCTGGCCGATGTGCTGCGCGATACAATTCTTGGAAACCTGTCGGCCGAGGACCTTCGGGCCCGGCAAGAGGAGAAAGAGAACAGACTTGAAGGAGCCTCCGAATTCAATCGCGTGATGGTTGCCGGGTTCGGCGGTGCTCTGGCGGCGGTGTTCCTGGCAGAGCGTTTGCTCTCCCGCCGTCGCCGTATCAACCGCGAGAAGAACGGAAAATGAAGGCCCGTCACTTATTCCTTATTCCGGCGGTGTTGGCCTTGTCCCCGGTGTGCTCGGGGGCGCCGGATGTATTCGCCCGGCCGGTTCCGGCGGCCGGCGATGCGAGCTCGACCCTTGTCGTCTATGACACGCTGGCCAAACCTTTCTCCCTCGTTAACGAGGTTGCTGTCATCTCGACCCTGCTTGGCCGTATCCAGACGCGGGTCGAGACGCGTCAGTCGGATGCGGTGACCGTTCGCGAGATCAACGCGGCAGACTACGTGATCGTAGCGGGCGTTTCCGATGTGCCGCGCTTGGGCGAACCGCAGCGCCAAGCGCTGGCCGAGTCCGGAAAGCCGGTGGCTTATCTCGGATGGGCGTCGCAACTGGCCTTGCCGGGGCGGGGGCCGAAGCCGCGGGCGCAGTCCCTGTATGATGCCAGGGTCAAATACTCAGGACGCGATTGGACCATGAGTCTTGACCCCTTCGTGGTGGTCGGTGCGGTGCCGGCCAATCCTTTGGCCGAAATTATCTCGCCTGCCCCACGTCGCTACCTGGCGTGGCGCGACGGACCAAAGTTCGCCTTTGCCGCTCTTCCGGTTCCGGGTGCCAGCTCGCTGATTTTTTCCGACCTCCTGCTCGATTTCTACGCGGTGAAGCAAACTCCGCCGCCGGCTCTGATGTATTTGGTTCAAGACTTCCATCCGGGATCCGATGCCAATGCCTTCCGCCGGTTGGTGGATTACTTCGCCGCGCGCGGTGACCGCTTTGCTGTTTCCGTGCGTCTGAAATCTCCTCTTCCGGCCGGCACTGTTCCCATGCCGGATGGGCAATTTTTCGAGGTGCTCCGCTATGCGCAGACGCACGGAGGCCGCGTGGTGCTGCGTCCCGAGACATCGGACGTGCAGGTTCGGCCCCTCCTCGATGCGGGCGTGGTGCCTTTGGCCTGCGAATTGCCCGGCGGAGGCAATCGTCCGTCGCGACCCTTGCAAGGGATCAGCTTCGGCACAGCGCTCGGAAAGATCGAAGCGGCCGGGCCCAAAGGCAGCGCTCAAGCGGTCACCGCTTCGTCCGTCATGGCCGGTGAGGACCACACGCTGGTCATTCCGCTGAATGTCGATCCGGGTGCGGCCTCGACCACCGAGCGTGGCATTGCCGCAGAGGTATCCGAACTGGCAAGTCTGCGCGGCACGATGGCCGGCGTTGTTGTTCCCGCGTGGTTCCCGTTCCAGAAAATGCGGGATACGGTCGATGAGGCGCGCCGGGCTGGTTTGCGCGGCACGGATTTGTCCGGAGCGCCGAACTGGATCAAAACCGACCAGGCCATCATCACGGGAAAAAATGTCCACCGTGCTTTCAGCGTGCCCGGCGGAAGTTCCGCTCAGCGCGTTTCTTTCGACGGCGCCTTTCAACGTGTTGGTCAAGGGAGAGGAGAGGCAGCAGTGGCCACGGCCATCCTGCTCCATCAAGAGTGATGAAAATCCAGACCTTAATTGTGGCGGTTATGGTGATCACCGCGGTGCAGGCGCAGGAGACGCCCATGCAGCAGGCTCAGCAAGCGCAAGCGGAGGGGCGCAAGGATGACGCGCTCAAATTGTTCCTCCAACATCTCGAGACACGACCCGGCGATGCGCCTGTCTCGCTCGAAGCAGCGGAGATCTCCGCGGCGAAGGGCAATCACGAACAGGCGGCGATGATTCTCACGCGTGCCGTTGCTGCCAATCCCGGCGACGAACAACTCTCTTACCGGTTGGCCGCCCAAGAAGCCTTTGCCAAAAGAACCGCGGATGCGAAGTGGCGTTTTGGAGTTCTGGCGGCCTCTTCCGACCGTCAACTGGCTTCGATGGCGCAGGCCAGTCTGGCCGCGTTGGAGCAAAGCGAGCAAAAGGAGAAAGCAGCCAAAAGCGCGCCCGTCGCCCCCGGGCGGAGTCAGGCCGATGCCCGCCGACAGGCCGAGTTCCGTCAGCGGGAGCAAGTATTGGCGCGGCAGCAGAAAGTTTACGATCTGGTCCGCGCGAAGGACGATGAGGCCGTCATCGCGGCGGTCGATGAGCTCTCCACGCGCGGAAACGCGACGCCCGCCCTCCGCATGGAGCAGGTTTACGCGCTGCAACGGGCAGGCCAGACGGAGAGAGCTTTGGAGATCATCGAATCACTGCCTGATGCTTCCTCGGGCGAGATGGCTCTCTTGCGGGGCACGCTCCTGCTCAAACTCGGACGAACCGGCGAGGCTTACGAAATTTTCCGCGCCGTGCGGGATGCATCGCCCGAGTCGCTCGAGGGCCGGCGTGCCGCCGCTCAAATCGCCGCCTTGCCGCCGGCGGCCAATCTGGAGCGACGGTTCTGGGGCGAGATGGATGTCTATGGAACCTATCTCGGTCGCTACGGCATCGGTGTGGCCGCCGGCCGCATCCGGCAAGGTGCGTATGTTCCCGGCGCACGTTGGATCGAACCCTTTGCGCAGGCCGACTTCAGTCTCGATTCCGCGTCGAATGTCGGCGACGGCATCACAACCATCTACAATGAAAATCTGGCCGGTTTTCACCTCGGTGTGCGCTTGCGGCCCTTTGCGTCACAGAGTTTCACCGTTTATTTCCTCGGCGGTTGGGTCAACAACCTCATCGACAACCCCAACTACCAACCGGGTTGGTTTGGAGAGATCATTGCCGGCGTCAACGGCTACTGGGGATTCGGTCCGGGAACGGGATGGGATGGCATCAGCGAAACGCCTAACTTCGCCATGGGGGAACCGGCGCCGCCACGCACGCCGCCGCCGAATGCGTGGATGCCAAACCGCTGGGCGCCGATGCGCGGGCGTTTTGACTGGTTCGTCGAGGGTGGCGGAGACTGGGCCTACTACTCGCGCTTGTCGGACTTCATCGCCTACTCACAGGCAAAGGGCGGTTGGCGCGTGCTGCAGTTCGGTCGCGCCGCGGCGGTCGATGTCTACGGGTTTGGCAATCTCGTTTTCGACGCCGTGGGTAACTACTATGACAACTTCGTCGAGGCGGGTCCGGGTCTGCGTGTCGTCACCGCCCCGGTGGGCGCGGCCACGGTGACGACCAGCCTGGAATACGCCTCGGGAGCGTATCTGGGGCGGAATTACAACAACACCCGCGGCAGCACGGGGGAGACTTACAGCGATATCCGTATCTCGGTTGCCATGAGTCTGCGCTGGTGAAGTTATGGATACACTGCACTACATCTTTCTCGGATTGGCCTACATTGCGGCGGTCGGTTTCCTCGTCTTCGGTCTCGACGACCTGTTCGTCGATCTGCAGTTCCTGCGCTATCTGCGCAAACGGGACGGTCGCGAGACGGTTTCATTGGAAACCCTGAAAAACGAACCCGAACAGCTCATCGCCATATTTATCCCGGCTTGGCAGGAGAGCGGGGTCATCGACCGGATGGCGGAATTCGCCACGAAGGTCCTGGCCTACGACCGTTACGACATCTTTATCGGGGTTTATCCGAATGACACCGAGACGATGCGCTGCGTGGAGGCGTTGTCGCGGAAGTTTCCCCGCGTGCACATGGCTATGACTCGTTCGGCCGGCCCGACCTCGAAAGCGGACTGCCTCAACGCGATCTACCGCGCGATGCGGGCCCGGGAGATTCCGGGCCAGCGCGAATACCATTTGATTGCCCTGCACGATGCCGAGGACGTCCTCCATCCGCTGACGCTCAAGGTTTACAATTACCATGTTCCGCGCCGCTTTGACATGGGGCAGCTTCCGGTTTTCCCGCTCGAAATGACGCCGTGGAAATACTGGGTAGGCAACACCTACGTGGACGAATTCACCGAGCTGCATCTCAAGGATATGTATGCCCGCGAGGAAATGGGCGGTGTCGTGCCCAGTGCCGGCGTGGGAACGGCCTTCAGCCGCACGGCTATTGAGTATCTTGCGGGGAAGAATGATGGTTCTCCCTTCAAGGTCGGACAGTTGGCAGAGGACTACATGGTCGGGCTGGAATTATGCCGCTCCGGTTACCGCGCCGGATTCATCGATTACCCGGTGCAACGCGAGGTCGTTCGTCGTCGCGCCGATGGCCGCGAAACACGCAAAACGATCACGGAGTTGGTCGCCGTGCGCGAACATTTCCCGCACAAGTTCCTCCAATCGGTGAGGCAGAAAGCACGCTGGATCATCGGGACGGCCTTCCAGGGGTGGGAGCAGGGGGGGTGGTGGGGGACGCCAGCTATTCGCTATACGCTGGCGCGCGACCGCAAAGCGCCGCTCGTGCATGGCATCAATCTCGCCGGATACTGCGTGGCGGGTTACGTGATCTTTGGATTCGGCTTATCTTTCACGCCTTGGCACCAAAGCATTTTCATCCGTCCCCTCATCGACCCGGACAGTCTCCTCTGGCGCATCGTCTTGCTTGACCTTGGATTGCTCACTTACCGGGTGGTGCAGAAAGTGTCGTTCGTGTCGCGGATCTACGGCTGGCGGCATGCGCTTTATGCCATCCCGCGCTATCCGGTGGGCAATTTTGTCAACATGGTCGCGACTTTCCGGGCAGCGCGTCTGTATCTCGGTCACCGGTTGCTCGGCAAGGAACTGGCCTGGACCAAAACCGACCACGACTTCCCCGGTGCGGAGGCTCTCAGCGAATTCGAGCGGTCGATCGAGGATCTGGTGGTCGAAGAGGGCTACGCCACGCGCGAGCAGTTGGAAGATGCAGTCCGACGGAACAAGGAGATGTCCGCGCCAGAGGCGCTTTTGCGGCTCAATCTGATCGACGAAGAGCAATACACCAGATTGTGGAAAAAGTTTTCCGGACTCGACGAGCGCGCCGTGACGATCGAGGACGTGTCCGATGCTGTCTTTGCGTCCTGGACGGAGGATCTGGCTTTGCGATACCGGGCCATGCCGTGCACGACACGAGCGGAGGAGGGCACCGGGTTCGCTTTCCAGGAACCACCCGCAGCCCAAGCGGTCGGTGAAATCGAGGCTCTGGCTGGATCCCGCATCACGCCGCACCTCGCGCGGCCCGGGAACATCCGCTATTTGCGCAACCGGGTGTATCCCGACCGGACGGCGCTCGTGCGTCGCACCGATCCATTGCGTGCGTTGCTGCAAGACTTGAAGCCGGAGGAGGCCCGGCAAGTCCGTGAATTCCAGGCTTTGCAGAATCGTTCGCTGGCCGATGCGATGGTCGCGCTCGGCTTTACCGAACCCACCGCGGCGCGCGCTCTCACGGCAGCCAGTGCCGGGGCTGTGCCCGTGGAGTTGGCCGGGCAAGAGATTGATGAAGGCCTCCTGAAAAACATCGGGCCGCTCTTCTGCGATATGCACGGCATCATTCCGCTCAGGACAGGAGCAGTTGCCGTTGTTTCCATGCCGCATTCGGAGTCGATTTCGATGCTCCGCGATAAACTCGGAAAGAATCCCGAACTGGTCGCGGATCTGCCGGAGGCTTTCTTCGAGCTCTGGCGCCGGATGCGCGCGCTCCGGTTGGCGGAAACCGCGCTGACCGATTATCTGGCGGAACAGGGGAAACTCGCGAGCGGCACCATGGCCCGGGTCAAAGAGATGCAGCGATTGGTTTCCGATCCCGCGGACCGTCTCATGGTGCAGCTCGGCATGGCCACGCGCGAGTCGGTGTACGAAGCGCTCGTTGCCACTTCCGGACTCCGCATCTGGCCGGAGGGCGTCCAGGCGACCGCCCGTCCACCTGGCATCGACGCCTTGTTGGCTCCGGGCTTTGCCCAGAAAAGCGGCATCGGCATCGTGGAAGCGGCAGACGGACGCATCAGTTTCAGTCTGCGCGGCCTGCCGGCGTCGGAGGAGCTCTTGGAAGTTTTCCAGCGTTGCTCCGGTGCCATGTTGAGGTTCCGCCTCGAAGGGGGTGTGGCGTGAGTATCTCGCGGGCCATGGGGCCGCGACGTTTGGTCGCGGTGATTGCCGGAACCCGCCCCGAAGCGGTGAAGGTGGCCCCGGTGATTCGCAAGCTCGCGGATTCGGCGACGTTGGCGCCGCTGGTTGTTTCCACCTCCCAGCATCGCGAGATGACCCGACAAATCTTCGATGATTTCGGCATCTCCGTAGATATCGACCTCGATGTCATGCGGCCGCGCCAGAATCTCTGGGATCTCACGGCACGCGTGTCCTCCAAAATGGGCGCCGTCTTTGCGGAAACGCCGGTCGCTGCCGTGTTGGTGCAAGGCGACACGACAAGTGCGTTCGTCGGTGCGCTGGCCGCGTTCTACCACCGCATCCCGGTCGGTCACGTGGAAGCGGGCCTGCGCTCGCACGACCGGTATTCGCCGTTTCCCGAGGAAATCAACCGCATGTTGATCGGACGCCTGGCCAATTGGCATTTTGCCCCGACATCGCATGCCGCCCGCCAGTTGCGCCGTGAGAATGTGGCGGACGCGGACATCTTCACCACGGGCAATACGGTGGTTGATGCCTTGCATTGGATGGTGGAGCGCGTTTCCGACGACGCCCTGCCGGCTGCGGCGCGCGCGAAAGACTGCCGGTTGGTTCTCGTCACCTGCCATCGCCGCGAAAACCTGGGCGAGCCGATGATGGATGTGGCCCATGCCGTGCGGGAGCTCGCCGCCAAGTATGAGGACCTGCATTTCCTTTTCCCGGTCCATCCCAATCCGGCCGTGCGGGACGCGGTTTATCCCCTCTTGGATGATCATCCGCGGATTACCTTGTGCGAACCTCTGGGCTACAACGAATTCCTCGCCGCGTTGAAGAAAGCCTGGCTGGTTCTTTCCGACTCCGGCGGCGTGCAGGAGGAATCCACCGCGCTGGGACGTCCCGTCCTCGTGCTCCGCAAAGAAACCGAACGGCCCGAAGGCGTGAAGGCTGGCACCTTGAAGCTGGTCGGCACCGACCGGAAGCGGATCGTGCGCGAGGTGACGAGACTGTGTTCGTCGCCGGCCGCTTACGAAAAAATGACCAAGGGATCGAAGGTCTTCGGCGACGGACAGGCAGCCGAGCGGATCGTGTCGGTCCTCGAGGAGAAAATTCAGCCTTCCGCTCCGCGGTCGATGGCGCGGAGAAAATCGGTCAAAGCGAGCAGCACCTCGAGTTGGTCGAAGGAAAAGACCGGCGCATCGCCGATCGCTCCGGCAAAGGGAGGGGTGCGCGTTTGAAATCCGAGCGCCACGCGCAAGGCGCGCGCTGCTTCGTCGGTTCGGCCGGCAGCCAGCAAGAGCCGGCTAAAAAGGGCGTGCACCGTGGCACCGCCCGCTGCGGCGGAGGCTTCGGCTGTGGCGGTATCGTAGGATTCGGGCAGGTGTCCGCGTTCGCGGAAACCGGACAAACGTCGCTCGATCCCCTCTCGCACGTCTTGGTTGGAGGGATCAACCGATTGGATTTCGCGCAGGGTGATCAAAGCCAACTGTTCGTCACACGGACCGTGGATCCATTTGTCGCCGATCGGATCGTATTGCCGCGCGGGCAAGCCCGGGTGCCGTCGGTCGGCCAGCGAGATGCGCAGAGCTTCCTTGGCAGCAATAGAGAGTCCTGCTTCCTCGCGGGCGAGACGCGCAAGAGTGCCCGGCATGAGATAGCAAACCGGAATGGCGGTCGTTTTGCCCTGGCCATCGGACAACGCCAACGCGGCGGGAAGCACCTTCCGATCCGCCGCTGCAGCAACCAGCGCGAGGGCGATGGCACGGGCGGGGGTCTCCGCACCGATATCCGGCCAACGTTGCGCGGCCAGAAAGCAAGCGTCGGCTATCCGCAAGTCGTCGATCGTTGCGCTATCGGCCGCTTTTGCCGTGCCGGAAATTTTCCAAGCGGGAAGACCGGAGGGGCCGAGAAAGGCGGGCAAGAGTTTGAGTTGGCGGGCGAAGGCTTCGCGGTCGTTGCGCAACAGTGCCAACTCCATCATCTGGCCGATCGTCTCGGAAAGCAGGTCGGCGTTGCGTGCCTCGCCGGCGATGACCGGACGGCCGCGCACCGCATTGACCGTTACCGCGCCGTCTTGGCCGGTCATGCGCTCGCTGAGAAAGCTTTCGATTTCAGCCGCGGCCTGCGCCGCCTCGGCCCGGGTAACCGATTCCGGCCAGCCTGCGCGCAAAAAGGAAGGAAACAATATGAAGACAACCACTGAAAAAACCACCGCACCGCAACTCCCGCCGGTTCTGGTCGTCGATGACGATCCGCACGTCCTTCGCACGATCGAGGCGCTGTGCGCGAGCATGCACAGTCCGCAGTTGACCCTGCGCAGCACCACGGACAGCGCGTTGGAGGCGGCGATGGATCCGAAGTGCGGGCTCATAGTTTGCGACTACAGGTTTCCCGGCCACAGCGGCGTGGACTTCATCCGCAGCGTGCGGCAGCGGGGCGTGACGACCCCCGTGCTTTTCATCAGCGGAACGCCGGACGCCGAGGCTGTCCTCGGTGCTGCCGATATCGCGAACTGCACTTTCATCGGGAAACCGTTCACCATCGATCGCTTCCGGTCGGCTATCTCGGAATTGCTCGGCATCTGATCAGGCGGCCGGTTTTTCATCGAGTGACTTGCGCACTTTGCCGGCGAGGGATTCGAGGTCGTAAGGTTTGGGAAGGAAGTTCACTTCGCCGGGGACAATACCCTCCGGCGCGATGGTTTGCGCGGTGTATCCCGACGTGAAAAGCATGCGCAGGTCGGGATAAAGATTGCCCAGACAACGACTCAGGGTGCCCGCGTTCATTCCGGGCATGATTACATCGGCGAAGACGAGGGAGACGTGGCCCGCTTTACCGCTGGCCAGAACGTCCACCGCTTCCTGTCCGTCACCCGCGGTGAGAACCCGGTAGCCTTGGCGCTCAAGCAAACTTGCCGCACGGTTCCGCACCGTGGGGTCGTCTTCGACCACGAGCACGGTTTCGTTTCCACGCGGCAACCTGGCCGTCGACACCGGGGGCTGCGGTGCGGCGGCGAGGGTCTGTCGCGGAAATTCGAGGATGAAGGTCGCCCCCGCGCCGGGAGAGGTCTCCACGCTTATGTTCCCTTCCGACTCGCCCACGATGCGCTGCACGGTGGCCAAACCCAGACCGGTGCCTGTCCCCGCCGGCTTCGTGCTGAAAAACGGCTCGAAGATCCGGGCGCGGACCTCCTCGGTCATGCCGTGCCCGGTATCGCGGACGGAGAGCCGCACCGATGATTCGTTCGGTGCGCTTGTCTGCACGGAAATCGTCCCGCCTCGTGGCATGGCGTCGCGGGCGTTGACCACGAGATTCATGATCGCCTGTTCAAGATGACGCCGATCCGCCTCCAGTCGCGCGTGGCCGGCGGCCAGAGCGCACGCGATTTGCACATTCTCCGGAACCAAACGGCGGAGGAGGGGGGACAGGGTATGAATCACTTCATCGAGCTCGAGAATCTCCGGTCTGCGCGCTTCATGCCGGGCGAAAATGAGAAGTTGGCGGGTGAGAGCCGCGCCGCGCACACCGGCTTGCTCGATCTCCTCGACGAGCGGCCGGTGCGGATCGGATTGGGCCATGCCGGCGAGGATGAGCCCACAGTTGGACATGACGACGGTGAGGATATTGTTGAAGTCGTGCGCCACGCCCCCGGCCAAGCGCCCGAACAATTCCATTTTCTGCGCCTGGAGAAACTGCTCCTGGAGGAGGCGTTTTTCGTTGCGGTCGGCCGCTTCCGAGAGCGCGCGGCGAACGGCCGGCACGAGGCGCGAGAGGCGCGTCTTCAAGACGTAGTCCGTCGCGCCGCTTCGCATCGAGTCGATGGCCGCATCTTCGCCGATCACGCCGCTGACGATGATCAGGGGGATGCCCGGGCAAATGCGTTGCGCCATGGCCAAGGCCTGCAATCCGTCGAATTGCGGCAACTGGTAGTCGGCGAGAATGAGGTCGAAACCGCCCTGCGCGATTTTCTCCCCGAAACCCGAGCGCGTATCCACGACATCGATGGCCGCGTCGATGTCGCCGCTTCTCAGCATCGAGTCCACCAGCGCGGCATCCTCACGATCGTCCTCCAAATGCAGAATGCGCACGGGCGTTTTCATGGTGCGGCAGCCAGGCTGGTGCGGGGCAGGGTGAAATAGAACGTCGCCCCTTCGCCGGGTTTTCCCTCGGCCCAGACACGTCCGCCATGGCGGCGGATGATTTGCCGGACGTTGGCCAGTCCGATCCCGGTGCCTTCGAAGTCGCGTCCGTGGTGCAGGCGTTGGAACACGCGGAAAAGTTTCCCGGCATACTGCGGGTCGAAACCCACGCCATTGTCGCGGATGTAGACTACTGCTTCGTCCGGATCGAGCGACGAGGAACCGATCTCGATGCGTGCCTTTTTGCGCGGCGCGGTGAATTTCAGCGCATTGGAGACAAGATTGACCATGGCTTGGCGGAGCAGCGATTGGTCCGCGTGCACGCTTGGCAAAGGATGGATGACCCAATCGATGTCGCGTCCCTCCGTTTCACAGCGAAGGTCTTGGCGCGCGGCTTGCAGCAGGGCGCCGAGATCGACCGGGCGCTTGTGTAACTCCGAGCGCCCGATTTGCGAGAAGGCGAGAAGGTCATCGATGAGTTCGTTCATACGCTGCGCGGCGCCCGTGATGCTCTCGAGATGCTTCAAATGGGACGGCGCAAGTTCAGCGGCGGCTTCTTTTTGCAACAATTCGGCAAAGCCGAGGACGTGCCGCAGGGGTGTGCGCAGATCGTGCGACGCCGAGTAGCTGAACGCTTCCAGTTCCCGGTTGGTCTCTTCAAGTTCCGCGGTCCGCTCAGCGACCCTTTGCTCGAGCATTTCGTTCTGCCGTCGCACCTCATCGACACGCCGGGCTCGGCGCGTGGCATCGTTGATGCGCAGTTCCGTGTAGCGTCGACCATCGGACTCGCAGGTCCGGAGCAAAACGCGGCACTGGGCGGTCCGCGGCCCGGCCAGTCGGACCATCACGCTGTCGAATTCCGCTTCCGTGGATCCCGAGAGAGTTCCGAGCAGCTTGCGCATGTCGGCCGGTTCGAAAATCCCGATGTCGGCCAGCGGACGGCCGCACACATCGCCGGTTGCGAGCCCGGTTAAGTCGAGGAACCCCTTGTTCGCTTCCAAGATGGAGGTCCGAGCAGTGTCAAAGACAAGGAGGGCCTCCGAAGAGGTCTCGAACAGCTCCCGCAAAACATCGTTCTCAGTCGCGCTGGTCGGTAGGTGCGTGGGCATTGGCTTCATGGAGTCCGGATCATCCAAAGCGTCACAGTAACAGGCGCGCGGCGGCGCTTGTTATGGGGACAAGAACCCATGCCAAAGCGATCCTTGGCCTCGCGCATGCCTCTATGAGGGCTGGCCCCATCAGGCCAACACCCGATGGCGGCGGTTACCCAAACGCCGGAGAATGTCCGCAACATGAAAATTCTCGGCAACATCCGCGCGCAAATTCGTCCCGCTTACCTGACCACCTTCAGTGCCGGCGCTTTGCTTGTTTTTATCCTCCTGCAGATTGTCCCGATGGGGCCGGGCACGGTGACGGTTCTCTTTTATGACCGCAATGGCGCCGCATTGACCGCCTCCCAGATTCGGTCCACCTCGAACAACGGCACGATCGGCTACGACAACGACGCGTTGGTCGATCCGGTGACCATGCGGGCCATTTCGAGCGGACCTCTCTTCAGCAGCGGAAACACGCTGGCTTTCGCCACCACGGGTATTCCCGTGGCGCTGGCGATGAACTGGCCGACCGTGCCCCATGGTTACGGCCTGCTGGTTCTCGACAACGGCGGTGCGGGGTTCACCTCCTCGGGCACGATCAATTTCACCTACGAGGCGGCCAAGGATGTGAAGCGCCGGCTGGATGCCGCGCTCGCTGCGCGTCCGAATTACCTGCGTTCTGCGCAGTTCCAAGACACGTACAATCGTGTGGCGAACCGTCTTTCGGCCATCGGCGTTTTCACCGCGGAAGCGACGAAGGGAAAAGAGGGACAACTGGCTTTGGATGATTTGGCCGTGGCCTATGATCTGCTACTCAAGGAACACGGGCCGCAGCGTGCGGGGCGGGAGCAGTCGGTGCGGATGCCGTGGATCGGTTTTACCATCGACACGGTTTCGAACTACCAAGCCAATCTCGATTTGGCCGCGAAGCTGGGCGGACCTTACGCTTGGATCCGGGTCGTCTTCGACTACGGGCAGGGGCCTTCGACTTACGCAAGCCTGATCAACTACGCCAAGACCAAAGGGCTCAAGGTCCTCGGACAACCGGTTGATTCCAGTTACGACCGCAATTACACCCGCGCGCAATACAAGCAACGCTTCACCGATTTCATTGCCGCGTTTCCCCAGATCGATGCTTGGGAAGTCGGCAACGAAGTCAACGGTGAGTGGCTGAGCAACGACATAGCCGGCAAAATTGCCGACGCGGCTGCGGAGGTCAAAGCACGCGCGCCCGGAAAACCGACCGTGCTGACCCTCTTCTGGCAACTCAACACCTCCTCCGTGGTCAACTCCATGTTCACTTGGGTGCAGGACAAGCTGCCCGTCTCGACGCGCGATCTCATCGATGTGGTCACCGTCTCGCAATACCAAGAGCAGGCGCCGATGGGTGTCTTCTTCGACCAGATGATGTTGCGCGTCCAAGCCGAGTTCCCCAAAGCGAAGATCGCCTTGGGCGAGCTGGGTTACTGGATCCCCGGACAAACCTATTGGTGGGCCTACAGCCAGAATGATCCGAATGTCACGGCGCGCCATGCTGTGGCTCGCCAATATTACAATGCATCCTTCGACTTTCCGAACAGCGTCGGCGGCACATTCTGGTGGAACTTCATTTCCGAGTTCCGCAACGACACCGTCATGCAAGGAATCGTCGCGGAGCTGCGTGACAATTTGATTGCGGGCGGCGGGGCCCCTCCCACGCCGACTCCCACAGTCACACCGACGCCCACGGCAACGCCATCACCCACGGCCACGGCAATACCGACCGCCACACCTCCTCCGATCGTCGGAGGAAACGTGCGGACCGGCACCTGGGCCGCGCGTGCCGTCATTCCCGCACAGGCGACATACAGCGACCTTTGGCAGAGGCTCGGGGCGACCGCCAATACGTCCTACACCGCCAGTGTTTGGGTCAAAGGCTCGGGTTCTTTGCAGTTGCAGGTCTGGGGCAATTCCACATGGACTCGCAGCCTCGCGTCCCTGCGTATCAATGCCACAACGAACTGGACGCGCTACACCACACCGGTCTTCAAGACTGGTAACCGGAGCCGGATTTGGATCTCGTTCGACGACTTTTACAGCAACGCCGCGGGAACGATGCATCTCGACGACGTGTTTGTCGGCCCCAGCGGCGGCAGCAACCGCGTGACCAATCCCGGCTTCGAGAGCGGCGCCACCGGCTGGACCATCACGTCAACCAACGTGTTCCGGATCCTGCAAAACCCCTGAGCCGGAAGGTGTCGGCCGGCGTGGTTGCGCCGCCCGGTTGTCCGTTCGATCTCCCAAATTGGCGCGCGAGCTGCGCGTTCCTGCCTTGCGTGTGTGTCCTTGAGGGTGGGCCGGCAAAAAGTGGTGCGGGTGGATCGCGCCGTCCCGGCGCGATACGTCAGGGAGAAGATCGCGATGGGACATCGCGATCCACCTTCTGTGGGCAGCCATGAAAGCAGTGGAAGACGTATTGCGGCTCTTTGGCTGTTTGCCTCGGGCGTCCCCCGCGAGAAGTAAGTAGTTCGCGACACAGAGTGCCGTGGCTACAGAAGGTCTTGAACCGCTTTAGACCTCAACCCTCACCAGCACATCGTTTCTCCCGAGGATACTTGCCGCAGCATTAACCGAGCGCACCGGCAGGATGATTGACACTCTGGCCCGGGGCCCCGTTCCCAAAATGACGAAGCGGCGGGATATCCCCGCCGCTTCTCGTTCCGCGTGCGCGCAGCCGCGCCGCTAAGGCATTACCGATCCCGCCGTAGCCGCCAATGCCAGAGTCGTGCCGCGACGCCGGCCAACAAGATCATCGCCATGGTTGACGGTTCCGGGACACTCGCGACGCGAAGGCCGATGAAATCGCTTTCGTAGAGCGGGGCGTTGATGTCACGGGAGGAGGAGGCGAGTTGGTCGAACTCGCCGAACCAATCGCCTCCACGCACTGTGCGGTCTTCGCTGCTCGAGTTGTTCAGGCCGTCCCAAGCCGATTCCGTCCATTCCGCGGCATTGCCACCCATCCCGCGGTTGCCGTAAGCGGAGAGACCCCCGTTGTTGAAAACTCCCGCCGGTTCGGATTGGCCATCGTAGACCGCCGTGCCCGCGAGCACGCCCGAAGCAACGGCGGTCGGAGCAGTGTTCTCCTGGGTCGGGTAATCCCAATATCCTGCATTCGTGCGGCCGCCCTGATAGTAAGCCGCCTTGTACCATTCGTTTTCCGAAGGAAGGAAATAGAAGGCGTCCTTGTGACGGTAAAGGTTCTCGCCGCCGAGCTGCCATGCGTCTGCGGACGACCACAGATTCATACTCCAGCTGTTTCCGTCCCACGAAAGATCGTAGGCCGGGGCAAGCCCGCGGTCGGTGTTGAGGAAGTTGACGAAGGCCGCGGCCTCGAACCAGTCGATGAAAGCCGTGGGTTGGTCGCCCATCCAAGCGCCGGCAGTGACACCGACGAGACCGGCATTCACGGCGTTTTGCAGCACCGATTCGCTCACCTCCTCCGTGGACATACGGAAGTTATAAGGCACCGAACCGTATCCGCTGCCGTCCGCCACGTTGCCGGCATCGCCGATCGAGGCAAACTCGAGCATGAAGGCGTTTGTTCCGCTGCCGAACTCATCGGCAACACTTCGCGAGAGCGGCGCGAGCAACGCGACCGCCAAGACTACGGGTAGTTTCATGGTTCTTTCGGTTAATCGAGGTTTCCGTTCGCGCGCACGAAGGTGAATCCTTGTGCCTTGAGGCCGTTGACCAGTTCACGCAGGTAATTCGGGTTGATATACCAGTGGAAGTAGCAGCCCGCCCATGAGTCGCGGACAACCTTGAGGGCCCGGGCGCGTTCGATCAGGTCCGGAGGAAGGCTCGGGGGTTGCAGTTCATACCAACCGAACGGATCGATGTAGCCGATGGTTTCCGGAATGCGCTTGAGGCCGTAGATGTCGCGGTAAACGAACGGCGAGTTCAGCTCAACGGCCTGGGTTTTCCCGGTCGAGTCGTTGGCGAAGAAAATACCGCGGTCGAGCGCGAACGGATAAATGCGGGCGAACTGTTGGTACGCGACCGGCGTGGCGAGGTAATGCGGAGTCAGCCAGCCGACGGGCGTCAAACCCGCATTCTTGATCTGTCGCTGACCGGTGAGCACGCGGTTGCGAACATTGGTCGCGGTTTGCCCGGGCAAGGCGCCGATGAGGGTCAGATTGCCCGAGGGGTCGGCAGTGACCCGGTAGAATTCGTAGTCGTCAGCCGTCACGCCATTGTAGGGATTGTCGATCCCGTCGATCTGGTGCGTCGTGCCGTGCTGCGTGATCTGACCGCCGATGGCCACCAGCTTTTTGATTTCCTCCACGAAGGGTGTGTTCGCCGCGATGTTCATGAACAGCGGTTCGCCGTCGTTGTAGTAGCCTTTCCAATCGCGATATTGCGGAACGAGGCTGATGGTGAAGGGGATTTGCAATTCCTGGAGCACGGCGCGCAGGGACTGCAGGTAACTCACCGGCACATCAGGGGAGACGTCTTCGATGCGCAGGACGGCGCGGTGGCGCGGTGTGCGGTTCACGCCGAGCATGTCGTGAAGGACGTCGGCAAAGACTAGCGATCGGTTGCGGAATTGCGTCGAGATCATCGGCATGTCCGGCACGACCCAGAAATTACCGCTGCGCGTGATGTAGGGCCACGGCTGCCCGGTGCTGTCGAAGCACTGCCCGTAGACCGTGACTTTGGACGGATCAGTGATTTGCAACCGGCTCAACGCGGGGTCGAACTGGTCTTTGACCAATTGCTGGCTCTTGTAGTCGACACGGGCGTGGGTGTCGAAAGAGTGCTCCAACAGGCGGAAGCCGAAGCGTTGCTCGAATTCCGGACGCGGCCCGAAGGTCGCCAGATCCCAGGCGTAGCGCCAGAGGTTCACCCCCATCCAGACGAATGTGTTCGTCGTGGTATCGAGGTCGTTGCGGAACGCTGTCGGCAGGGGGGTCTGGTTCCAGACGGCTCCGACATAAAAGGTTGCCTTGTGCTTCGCCAGGTCGCCGGCCGTGTAGGAAGAGAAAGGCTTCCGTGTCACCGGCATATTGAAGTGCGAAAGCAGATTCTGCAGGTGCAGCGAATAGATGTCGCCCAACCAGCCGAACTGACCTTCGTTGTCGTGCAAGACAAGAAGCCCGGTGGGCGCGTTGGTTTGCGCGCGCCCCGGCAAACCGGTTAGCGCAAAAGCGAAGATTGTCATGATTGCGAGGAAGAACCGCTTCCGCCTCCCGTAATTCCTGTCGATGCTGCCAATGGTCGTTTTCATACGCAGTCATCATTCCCGGGCGCGGCGACGCCAACCATGGGGACAATTGCTCTGGGGTCTCCTGCGCAGCTGCGGCGGCTTCACTTTGGTGAATCTCGGCGCCGGCGTTGAGCTTTATCATCGCCTGATCCCTCGCTACGGCGCCGGCCCTGCGAAGCGGGAAATTCGCGGAACAGATCCTTCACCCAGGAAAGGATCGAGGGCTGGCGGCTCGGCGGCGAGACCTCGCCTCTGACGCTCAGCAGGGACGTGGGATGTGTACGTGCTGCCTCCAGCATTTGTTGTGCCCGCGTGAGGATGTCGTCAGCACTCTCCTCGGACTCAGGCCCGGTGACGGCGACACCGATGGCCAGGGGGAGAGGGAGCCCGCGGCGTGAAGGGAGAAAAAACGCAGCCTCGCGGATGCGTGCCGCGATGTGACTTGCCCCGGCAGCGTGGGTGTCCGGACACACCGCCGCAATTCGTTCGTTCGAAACGCGCAGCACCCAATCGTTGTCCCGCCCGCAATGCGCCTGAACCGCGCGAAGCAATTCCCTGAACGTGGTCTCCGTATCCGTGCGGTTGCCATTTGTTCCGAATTCTCCGCGTGCAGCCAGCTCGATGAGAAACAGGGCCAGGTGCTTGCCCTCCGTGCTGCATCGCATCGCCGCTGCGGCGAGCTTTTCCATCAACACGTGCTGCGCTTCGGCCGATTCATTGATTGCTATCATGGGCTCCATAGGCGGAGCACCATTGAGTCCGTTCCGGGAGCCCGAGGCTATGGGGCAGAGTGCCCACATCGCGCCGCATCACGCGTGGGGTTGATGCCTCCCGGCATATCTCCCCATACATAAAGCTCCGGGCTACCCGCACCGTGGCGCGGTGAAAATCAGGGGAACCCTTTCTACTTTGATGGTGGTGTTTGCGCTCGGCGTGGCCACCCATCTTCGGGCGGCGACTTACACTTGGTCCGGCGGATCCGGCGGAGGAGGGGACGCATGGCGGAATGCAAACAATTGGAGTCCATCGTCGGGACAGGGAGGTCCCGGCACCGGGGACATGGCTGTCTTCAGCACCAAAGGCAGTGCGACCATCGGGATCAACTTCAATGACGGGCGAGGATTGGTTGCGCCCATCGGGACGATCTTTCTCTCTGCCGGCGGCAACCGCACGATTTTCAACAGCTCGGGGAATACCGCAGGCACGCTGCGACTCGAATCGCTGAACGGTCAGTTGCTCATCAATCAAGCGACGAACGCAACGCTCACGCTGTCCAACGGCGCGAGCCAGGCCATGGCCGTCCACTTCGCGGCGGCGGGCACGATTCAAGTAACGGCAACGAATTCGTCGATCGTCATCAATAGTGCGATTTCGGGACGGCACGGATTCACCAAAACAGGCGGAGGCCTATTGCGTCTGGAAGGTGTCAATTCACTCGGCGGACCAGTTACCGTTGCAGGTGGCGAACTTGCTTTGGCGGCAATTAAGGGAGCCTCGCTTGGCGCAGTGACCAGCGTGCGCGTGCGGAGCGGGGCCGCGCTGCGTTTGGCTACCGCAGAGCAACTCGGATCCGCCACCGGCCTCGATCTCGCCGGAGGCACGTTGCGCGGATCTTCGGGACAGACAGCTGTCGTCGAAACGGCGGGGAAACTCACGCTCAGCGCCAGTTCCACAATCGACCTGCAGGCGACGACCATCACCTTCGCCGACAGCAGCTCGGTAGTCTGGTGCAGCGGCACGGCCCTCACCATCACCAATTGGCGCAGCGTTGCCGATCCGCAGGGTGGACGGATCTACTTCGGTATCGGTGGTTTGACCTCCACCCAGCTGGCGCAGGTTTATTTCTCGGATCTTGGGATCCAAGGCGCGCAACTTGCCGGACCGTATGGCGAATTGATGCCGATTCCGGAAGCGCCCGTGGCCGCCGCAGCGGCTGCCCTGGTCGGATTCATCGTCTGGCGCGAGCGCCGCCCCCTGCTGCGGGCAGTGCAGCAGCGCCTTGCTCCGCGATTCCGCGCCTCTGCACCGCCAGCAGATAGGCATCGTAGCGCGGGCGGATGAATTGCCACTCCCACCACCACTCCAACTGACTGGCGTGCTGGATTTCGTTGTCCCAATTGTTGAGCACCAGCCAGTCGTTGCCCTCCGGAACGACGAGCACGGAGTGGGTGATCCGTCCGTAATCCTGCGGCACCATGGCGAGCGCGACGAAGGTGCGAGTGCGACTGAAGCCGGCCCGGGCCAGGCGGTGCTTTTTGGTCAGGGCATAGTCCTCGCAATCCCCGTAACGAGCGGGGGCAAGGCGCGTAAGCGCGGGTTGATGGACAGGCGGCTCGGTCACCGCGCGATCGACCACGGCATAATTGAGGACGTCGGACAAATAGCGGATGTCGCGGTTGACCTCGGCATTGATGCGGCGGACGAGCCGGTGTTCGGCGTTGGAAAGCTCCGGAAAGGTGGTGCGGCGCAAGTGCCGGCTCTGCGTTTCGTTGATCATGCCCTCGTAGGCGGACAGGCTCCCGGGCGGCTCACGGTAAGGTGCGACTACGGCTTCTTCCATCGGTCCGAGACACGATGTGAGCAAGGCCGCCGCTCCCGCGATCAAGATGGCGCCGTATTCGGCCGATGTTTTCAGCACATGGTAACCTTAGGAGCGTGGGGAGTCTCCCGCCATGGGGCGCAGGCATACGGGTAAAAGACCCCATTGGCGCGTCCGGCGTGCGGGCTATTCTTGGTCATTGTCAACACGAGTCATCATGAACCAACACGCTCTTCCACTCCTCGCTCTGGTCGGCGCTTGCACGGCGAGCATCCTTTTCTCCGAACTTGTCAACGCGCAGCACGCGTCAGTTGCCACCCCTGCCGCCGACATTGTGGCCGTTGCTTCCGGCGACACGGATTTTGCCACATTGGTTTCCGCATTGCAGGCTGCGGATCTGGTTACGGCTCTCCAAGGTAAAGGACCCTTCACGGTGTTTGCACCGAATAACGCGGCTTTCGCCAAGCTTCCGCCGGGCGCCCTCGATGATCTGATGAAGCCGGCGAACAAAAAGAAGCTGGTCGATATCTTGAAGAACCACGTTGCACAGGGAAAAATCACGTCCGCAGAGATCAAGTCCGGCCGCCTCAAGATGCTTAATGGTGAGAAAGTTCAAGTGGTCGTCGACAACGGACAGGTCAACTTCGGCGATGCTCAGGTGCTTCGCGCCGACATCACCGCCTCCAACGGGGTGATCCACGTCATCGATACTGTGGTTATGCCTGACTGAATTTGTGCATGGGCGCGCGGTCAACTTGCATTCGCAAGCCAAACCGCGTTTGCACAGGGCCATCCCGCGGTGGGGCGGGATGGCCCACCTTTTTTTTGAAAGTAGAAGCGATCCCGCGCCTGCGGGATCGCTTCTACATTTCAGATCAGCACAAGGCCCCATATGGCGATAAGCGGGGACCGGACACCGTGAATTCATGAAACTTTTGAAGGCAGCGGGGGTGGTGTGGGTTTTGCTCCTCGCGAGCTGCGCGACCGTTCCGGTCCAAGGCGAAGCGTTGGAGTGCAATGCATGCCAGACGATGTGGATCCGGCTTTATCCCTCGAGCGGTGCGCCTGGTGTCTACCGCTTGATCCACGGGGAGAAGAGCAGGCCGTGCGAGAGCTGTCAGAAGGTGGCCATGGACTGCTTCCAAACCGGGAGGTGTCCACAGAAGTGTTCGGAGTGCGGCGGTGTGTTAACCGTGCGTCCGGTCAACGTGACACCGTAACGCCGGCGTTAGGAAGCTTGACGGCCATGGGTGGAGCGCGATGTCCCATCGCGATTTGGTGGAAGGGGAGATCGCGCCGGGACGGCGCGATCCACCGTTGGCGAAAAACTCTTCCGGTTCGTCATGACGCGTTCGCTGAAAAGATCGGGCCTTTACCCACGGGGCTTTGACCGCATGGCGGGTGATGCGGCGCAGCGCAAAAATGCCGGCGAACTCATCACCACATCATGGAAACATTCCGCTACATCGTCGCCTTGTTGCTCGTCACTCTTGTCCCGGCCCTTTGCATCTATTGGCTCTTGCTGCACGGATTTCTACCCGTGTGGAAGCGGCTTGGCATTTCCGCTTCGCAATACCTGCTTTGGGCAGCGGTTCTCGCCGTGGCGATCCTTATCTCGACGTGGCGCGATGACTTCTTGGCCGCCGACTATGGCTTCCAGCCGATACTTGCGACCATCGGTCTTGTTTTCCTCGCGGGCGCCATCGTTTTCCGCATCCAGATCGAACGGTTCCTCCCCTGGCAGGTTCAGCTCGGCCTGCCAGAGATTGATCCGTCCGGCCACGCGCACAGGCTGATCACCGAGGGACCCTACGCACACACCCGGCATCCGCGTTATCTGCAGGTGTTCCTCGCGCTCTCCGGGTGGGCTCTGTTGGCCAACTATCCGGCGGGGTATGTGGTCGCGCTTTTGTGGATCCCGCTCATGCTGATCATTGTCCGGCTCGAGGAAACCGAACTGCACCGGCGTTTCGGCGCGGAATACACCCTGTATCGCACGGTCGTGCCCCGCTTCTGGCCGCACGCTGCCGCCGGCAACCACCGCGTCAAGGCTTGAGGGCTGCTGTTACACCCCGGACATCAAAAATTATGAATGCACACTGCACATCACTGGACTCCCTACTGCAATTGCATGACGGCATGCGTCCCGGCGGGTTGCGGGAAGTATTGGAAACCATCGACCATGAAATCGGCTTGCCCGTGCGTCCATCGGTCTTCCGTCTCGACTTCATGCCCGCCGCCACGCGGTGGGACGGTCCGACCCGCACGGTGCACCTCTACGAAATAAGCTCGAGCGAGGCCTTCCCCGACGGGACGTTCGATGCCATCCGCGACTTCGCCGAGCGTCTGCACGAAACCGCGGGTTGCTTCACCGCCATGTGGGTCGCCGACGGCAACGGACACGATCCGCTGAAAGTATGGGATGTGCGGGATGAGTTGATTTGGGTTCGATAAGAAGAAGGCAAGCCACGGTGAAGAAAAGACAGGCCACGGATAGAAGAAGATGAAAGAGGATTGTTTTGCGCCGGGTGACCCCGGCGCATAACAGGATCCATCGAACTGAAGGGTGTCGGTAAGACTTGGGAATTTGCCGGGGTCACACGGCAAATGCCAATCCTCTGCAATCTTCTTTTATCCGTGGCTCAAAAGCTGTGAGTGATTCGCTAGCGCGAGGCGGCGGGCGCGTTGGCGGAGGTAGGTGCGGGCGCGGCGGGCGCGGGCCATGATGATGCCGGGTTCGTCGCCTCCAGCGAGTTCGAGAATGAAGGCGCCGGTAAAATTCACGGCGGCCAGTTCTTTGAGCAGGGCGGTCCAGTCGATGCGTCCGTCGCCGGGTGGGAGGTGGTCGTCGCCGTGGCCTTTGTTGTCATGGACGTGGAGCAATCGCAGATACGGCGCCATTTTGTAAACCAGCGGGTAGAGCTCGCCCGCGAGGTGGGCATGGCCGGTGTCGAGACAGGCGCCGACCCGATTGCCCTTGAGGCAGGTGAGGATCCACAGGAGGTCGGCTGATTGTCCGAACATGAGGTGCGGCAACTTGTTTTCGAGGACACATTGGATCCCGAGTTCGCCGCAGCGCGCGGCCACGCGTTCGAGGATAGAACAGACGTTTTCGATGCGCAGCAAACGCTCCTCGCGCGAGGGGATGTCGCCATTTTCCGGTCCGGGATGGATGACGAAGTAGTGCACTCCGAGACTGGCTGCTGCTTCGACGGCGCGCAGGATTTCCGCCAAGGCGTGTTCGCGGCCAGCGGGTTCCAACGAGGAGATGTCGATGTCGTCGGCGAAAGGCGCGTGGAAGGAGTAGGCCTCCATGCCGAGGGCATCCAGGCGCGCGGCGGCTTCCTGCACGCGGTTGGCGTCGCGGTAGTCGAGGTGAGGTGGTGAGAATACCACCTCGACCATGCTGAAGCCGCTCGCGCGGATCGTTTCGAGACACTCGACCAACGGACTTTGGTAAAAGCAGCCCGTCGACAGACCAATCGGCCAGTTGGTCATACCTCCAAGGGTTCCGGCGGCCGCGGGACCGGCCAATGCAGACGCGGCGTGTGTTCCGCCCCGGCGATTTCCCCGGCTTCCGTGTGCACGGACGTGCGTTCGCACGCGAACATCCGCGTGTAGTAATCGGCGCGCAGGGCGGGGGAATAGTCTTTCCATTCCTCGCCCCAAGCATGATCGCGCTCGAATTTCGAGCGGATCAGCCCCGCGATATGGCGCGGGTGCCAACCGCGGTCGAGCAGGGCATTGGTCACATTCTTCATGCCGACCGGGCGCAGGAGGAGATCGTTGGGATGCCGCAAAGCCTCCCGCGCACCGGCCGGCAAAAAATCGAGGGGCGTATGATCGTAGGTTTCCGGCCAACGCCGGGGATCGTCGTGCCGCGCCGTGTAGAAATGGTCGTGCGCCTTTTGCAGATCCGAACCGAGGTAGTGATGCAGCAGATGTTCGGTGCCGTTGGTCTGATCGGGAATGATGGCCGATGATTCGCGGGCCAAGGCAGCGGCCAGTTTGGGATCGCGCATCGCCGCAATGCCGTGCCGCAGGTCGGCGGCATCGAGGGTCACGAAAATGATCGGGCCGATACGCGGCAAGTTGCCCGCCCCGATCGCATGCGTCTGTTGCCATGGCTTGAGGTATCCGCTGTAGGGGATGCGAATGGTGCGCATGGGGAGCGGGTCCGCGTATTCGGACAGATCGATCGAAAGCATCTCGCGCCCGCGGCTGGATGGCGCCACTTCCACGGCGGTCATCTCCACGGGAATCACGGTCTCGGGTGTGGACAGTTCGATGACCAGGCGCGCGACGAATTCCATGAGGAGTCCCAGTCCCGCGAAAGCGCACGTGATGGACGGAGCGTCGAGTCCGTCGCGACGGCGCAGCATGAGGGAGTCATGCGTCAGGGTGGGGCGTCCCGTTTCGGCCAACCGCGCGAAGACCCTCGAGGCGCGGCTGATGCGCCAGACGAAGTGATGACCGCGCCCGCTCAGGATATGCAGCGCTTCGATGCCGTAATGACCGAGCACGCGCTTGACCGCCAGTTCGAGCGGTTCCTGCAGGGCAAAGGCGCGAGCCGGGTCGAGGTAGGCATCGGCCGGGAAGTCGAAATTGACATACTCGATATCGAGATGGGCAATGAGCGAATCGCGGTCGGCCAGCGACCGGCAGATATCGTGTCCGGCATCGAGCTGCGCGGACAATTCCCACGGAAGGAGTGGAGTGCGTGCGGCCAGTGCAGGTGTGTCGGCCGTGATGTATTCGGCGGTGAAGTCTCCTGCCTCGTCGGCTCCGAGGAATTCCAACATCCGCTCCCGCACGGCGGGTTGGCGGTAGTAATCGCGGAGAGTTGCGAGAATATCCTGCATGTCGAAAAGATGCGCCGGCATCGGACCGACAACGACTGCAACAAAACGCAAAACCGTCGTCCCGTGAATGGGGTCATCGCCCCAACGATGGCCGGAGCGGGGGTGCAAAGATCGGGTTTGCCTTCGGCAGCTTGGCAGCGGTAGCGGACTGGGTTAATTTGTTTTCTGACGCAACTTTCATGAAAACCAATCTTACGCTGATCACTGTCCTCGCACTTTGCGCCCTCGCTCCGTTTGCCGTTGCCGCGGATGACAGCTCAGAGGAAATCCGAAACACCGCTGCGGTCGAGTCCGGCACTTATCAGGTGACTGCGATGAAAGTTGATCCGGAAGAAAAAGAAATTTATGTCACGACTTCGGATGGCAAGACGCTGGAGCTTTATTTCAGCGATGCGACCAAGCTGACGCGGGGTGGCCAAGCGGTCGCTTTCGATGCGCTGAAGAATGGTCAGAAGCTCGTGGTGCAGGTGGAAAAAGACGGCAACAAGCTCAAGCCTCTTTCCGTTGCCATTCTTGAATAGCCTGTCCCACGCAGAACTCATGCGTCCGTCGCTCAGGAAACTCCACCGGATTCTGTCGCCCTACCTTTTCGTTCTGGTCGCGGTAAGCGCTGTCACCGGTGTGGCTTATCGTGCGGGAAAGAAATGGTTCGGCATGGACGGCCAGACGGGGCAGTCCGTGATGGAATGGCACACCGGCGAGTGGTTGGGGCCCGCGTTGTCTCCTTTCTACGTTTTGCTGACCGGAACGGCGCTTGTGTTTCTCATTGTCTCCGGCGCCGTCATGCTCTGGCAGCGGGCTGGTCGCGGAGTGGCGCGGACTTGGCACCGCGTTCTGGGTGCCGTGCTTCTCCTTCCACTGGCCGCCACAGCCCTGACCGGCATGCTTTACAAAGCCGGCCAGTCTTGGTTCGGAATTTCCGAAGAGACTGCCGATCTTCTCATGACCATCCATGAGGGTGCGTGGCTCGGTCGCAGTTTGAAAGTTTACTATTCCGTCGTGATGGGCTGCGGACTTCTCGCTTTGGGAAGCTTCGGCTTGGCCTTGCTGCGCCGCAAGAAGCGCTGACGTTGTTTAAATGCTCTATTTGGTTGTGCCTGGAGCAATCCAAGAAATGCTGTGGACAGTCCGGTTTTCGGCGCCGGGGACGGCGCCGCTCCATTTGCTCTAGCGTCGGCGTTCCCGTCGACGGATCGATGGCTTCTCGGCGTTTCGCCCAAGTAGCTCCCGATGATCTGGCGGTAACCGACGATGATGGCGGCGATACCTCCGGCTAACGAGGCGAAGATGAGGGCCAGTCCGGCCAGGAACCATTTCATATTCTCTCCACAACTTTGACCGTGCGCGTTGCCGGGAGGCGGACGCGCACGGTCTGGTTTGGATGGCGCCAAGAGTGGCTGTGTCAGGAAACCGGAACTTCGAGAGCTTTGGTCTGGATCTCGGGAGCTTTGGGCAGATGGACCTGCAAGGTGCCGTCTTTGAATTCGGCTTTCACTTTGTCCGTCTTCGCTCCCTCCGGCAGAACGAACGCGCGCTCGAATGTGCCGTAAGAACGTTCGATGCGGTGATAGCGTCGGCCTTTTTCCTCTTTCTGGAATTTGCGCTCGCCGGTGATACGGATGGTGCCGTCCTCGACCGTGACGTGGACGTCCTCCTTTTTCACCTCGGGCAAGTCGGCCTTGATGACGAATTCTTTGTCGTCCTCCGAGACATCGACCAGCGGGCTCCATTCGGACGCGCTGATTGTTTCCTCTCCGGTCCAGGGAACGAGGGAACGAGCGCCGAAGAGGCGGTCGATGCGGTTGCGCACGGTGTCCATTTCACGGATCGGGTTCCAAGTTGTGAGTATGCTCATGGTCTTTCTTTCTTTGTTGCGGTGATACGTTGACCGCGCAAGGCAACCACCGTCGCCGCCTCGCGCAGATCCGGATGGCGTCGAGTGATTCGGCGGTCCGGCATGCAAATATTGGAACGCGGGCCGCTTGAGCGGACTATGGGGTGATGGCCCGAGAGGGGAAAAGACAGGCCACCGATGGGAGAAGATGAAAGAGGATTGTTTGGCGCCGGGAAACCCGGCTGCTCTCATTCCCGTGCATAGCGGCCGAGGAGTTCGGCGCGGTCGAGGATGTGGTCATGCATGGCGTCTTCCAACTCGGTTCGGGCGGAGCCTGCGGGGAGATCGAGTTTTGTATCCAGGGCATAGAGGCGGAAGTAGTAACGGTGGGTGCCGCTCGGGGGGCTCGGACCAACGTATTTCGCCGTGCCGGCGTCATTGAGTCCGACGATGGCGCCGGCCGGGATGGAATCTTCTTTGATCACCGCGGTTCCCGGTTGGATGTTCCAGACCAACCAGTGGTTCCACGTGCCCATGGCAGCATCGGGGTCGTCGACAATGAGAACGAGACTCTCGGCCTCGGCCGGGACGCCGCGGATGGTGAGCGGAGGATTGACGTTCTTTCCGTCCGCAGTGAGACGGCGCGGGATCGGATGCGTGTCGCTGAAAGCTTTGGTCGTGATCTTCATCGGGTGACAACGCGCTGCCTCTTGTCGTGTTGCGGTGATCGCAGCCACGAAATGATTGTGCCGGTAAGGCATTGCATACCATTCACACTGGGCCGCAGTGCGTTGCCGGACTATGGGGTGTTTTGCCGAGAGACAGCCGGAGAGGGGAAGCCGGGTGCAATGGTCTGGCTGCCGCAGGTGTGTCTGAACCCCTTCGGGGATCGCCCCATGGTTCGCGCTTGGGGTGGAGCGGATGATGCGGGTGATGAAAAAGCCAAGCAAACACGGCACTCATTCGTCCGCTCAACCCCAGCCCATGAACGGGGACCCATTCCACGATGATACCGATTGGCTCGATGCCGAGCTGAAACAAACCATCGCGCAGGAAGATCGGCGCGAAGCGCAGCATGCGGGTAAAACCATCCGGCGTCCGCACAAAGTGGCACGCACAATGGCATCCTGAAGACGAGGCCGAAGACCATGGCAGCCGTTTCAACAGACAATGCCTTCGGGCTGTATCTCCGGGAAATCGGGCGCGAGAAGCTGCTTACGCCCGAGGAGGAAATCAAACTCGCGGCACGGATCAAGCGCGGGGACAAAGCGGCGCGCGAGCGTATGATCACGGCAAACCTGCGCCTCGTGGTGAAGCTGGCCACCGATTACGCGAACCTCGGACTTCCGCTGCTCGATCTTGTCTCGGAGGGCAATATCGGCCTGATGAAAGCCGTCGAGCGTTTCGATCCGGAAAAAGGCGGCAAGCTGAGCACTTACGCCGCGTGGTGGATCAAGCAATCGATCAAGCGCGCTCTGGCCAACCAAAGCAAAACAATCCGCGTGCCGGTGCATCAGGTGGAGAAGATTGCCAAGATCCGCCGCCTGACCGAGCGCATGACCCTCGAACTGGGGCGCGATCCGAGCGACGAGGAATTGGCCGACGAGGTCGGCTTGAGCGCGGCGCAGATCTCGTCGCTGAAAAGCAGCGGGATCCAACCGGCCTCGTTGGATGCGCCGGTTGGCCGGGATGACGGCGACACGCTCTTCGGCGACATGATTTCCGACGAGAACGCGGAGGGTCCGCTCGAACACCTCGCGGAAAAGGATGCGCGCGCCAACCTCGGCGGATGGCTCAAAGTGCTGACGCCGCGCGAGCGCGATATCATCAAGGCACGCTACGGATTGGGCGGGGGGAAGATGAAAACGCTGGAGGATATCGGGGTGAAGTTCGGCATCACGCGCGAGCGAATCCGCCAGATCCAGGTGGTCGCACTGAAAAAGCTGCGGCGGGAGATGGCGCGGAGGGATACGTCGGTTGTGGCGCGGTGAGGGGGAGAGAAAGACAGGCCACGGATAGACGCGGATAAAAGGCAGGATAAGAAGCTTGGCCGGCTGACACCGGCCAAGCTTAATTGCCACCATGTCGAGCGCTCTACCCTATGCTCATCTGACTGAAGCAGTGATCGGGGCTGCTTTCGAGGTGCATGGGGCTCTTGGCTACGGTTTTCTTGAGGCAGTCTACCGCAATGCCATGGCGGTGGAGTTGAGGCGACGCGGACTTAGTGCGGTGGTCGAGAACAGGATGGAGGTGCGCTACAAAGATGAGGTCGTTGGCACCTATGTGGCTGATATGGTGGTCGACGATACGGTGATCGTTGAATTCAAGGTGGCGGAGGAATACCGCAAGGCCGACGAAGCGCAGCTGATCAATGAGTTGGTGGCCACTGGGAAGCCGGTCGGGCTACTCATCAATTTCGGCCGCCGCAAAGTGGAGTTCAAGCGGTTGGTGTGGAATCTGAAGGCATAGAAAGACAGGCCACGGATTGACGCGGATAAGCGCGGATAAAAGACAAGATAAGGCCCGATCGGCTGACACCGCTCGGGCCTAGTTTTCCGGACAAGACTTTTTGCGCCGGTGTGCCGGCGCAAAAATATCCTCTGTCATCCGCGTCTATCCGCGTTAATCCGTGGCTAAATTCTGTCAGGCCCTCGCCATGGGGGAGTGCGCGGGGGATTCTACCATGCCGGCGGAGATGGCGTATCTGGTCAGGCCGGCGGTGTCGTGGATGTGGAGTTTGTTCATCACCGCCTGACGGTGTTTCTCCACGGTCTTGATGCTGATGCCGAGTTTATCGGCGGATTGTTTGTTCGCGTTGCCTTCGGCGATGAGTTGGAGGACTTCGGTCTCGCGTCCGGTGAGGGTGTCGCTCTTGCGGCGCAGGAGTTTGCGTCCGCCATCGGTCTTCTCGTATTGCGGGATGCGCTTTTTCACATTGGGCGAGTAGACCTTCCCCCCTTTGGCCAGTTCGCGCACGGCCTTGGCCAGAGTTTCGGCGGCGGAGTGTTTGGTGATATAGCCGTCGACGCCGGACTCGAGGGCGTGCTGGATGTAGAGGTCGTCTTCGTAGGACGTGATGATGAGGATGCGGGTGGACGCGGACTGGCGGCGGATGTGGCGCGCGGCGTCGAGGCCGTTGAGGTTCGGCATGGCCACGTCGAGTGTGACTACATCGGGCTTGAGTTTGGCCGCCTTCTCGGCGCCTTCGCGTCCGTCGGACGCCTGGCCGACAACGGTGATGTCATTTTCGCGTTCGAGGATCATGACAAGCGCGTCGCGCATCATGCGGTGATCGTCAACAATGAGGACGGTAGTTTGCTTCATAATCTTGGTTCAGGGGTTTTTCTGGCGGGGAGATTTGCGGGGGGGGGGGGGGGGGGGGGGATGG
>CAJBKE010000053.1 GCA_903953565.1 uncultured Verrucomicrobiota bacterium
TGCCATTGCGGCGCCCGATATACATGTTGCCGTTGCCCGCGGTGTTGAAGGTTCCGCCGTTGATATTCAACACACCCGTGCCGCTCTCGCGGCCCACAACCACCTCATTGGAAATGGTGAGTGCTCCGGTGCCGCTCAAAGCGTAGGTGCCCGAGGCGCCGGCGTTTTCATTGCCTATGTAGAGTTCGTTGTTGGCCGTGATCGTCCCGCCGCTCTGCACCACGGTGCCCGTGCCGTTGTTGTGGCCGACGAGGAACTTTTCGTCACCGGTCTTGGTGATCGTGCCGCCGGTCATGTTCAACGCACCTGTGCCGCCCTCGCGGCCGATGACAAATTCGCGCCGCACATTCAGTTCCCCGGCGGTCAGGTTGTAGGACCCGCTCGTAGCAACAGCTTGGTTATTTCCGTTGCCGATGAAAGTGTTGTGGTTGAATTCAACAACGCCGCCGGATTGGTTGACCACGCCCGTGCCCCTGTCGCGTCCGATGAACATGTCGTCGGTCCCGGCGATAGTGAGCAAGCCCCCGGTAATGTTGATAGTTCCCGTGCCACCTTCGTTGCCGACCCGGAAGTTTCGCGCCGCATTTAGGGATCCGCCGGAGATGTTCAGGGTTCCGTTACCGCCGTTGTTGCCGATCTGGATATTGTCGGTAGCGAAGCCGGGGCTGTGGGAAACGACTATTGCGCCGGTTTCCAAGTTCATCACGCCAACGCAGCCGATGTCATTGGCGATGTAGAGGCCTCCGCCGATGTTCACGCTGCCGCTGGTGTTGATGTTGATCGTGCCGCTGCGGTCGGCACCCCAAGATGCCACTTGGAGATTTCCACTCGGATTCAAAGTTCCCGTCCCTTGGGCATATCCGGTGATGCCCGTTCCCGGCGTCGACGTGTCCGCGAGGTTGTACACGCTCGGGGTGCTATTCTGACCGACGAACATCCAAGCGCCGCCGAAGGTGCCCGCCACGCCTGCCTGGTGATCGATCCGGCCGCCTCCCGTTACGATGATGTCGTTGGGCGTGAAAGTGATGTCGGCGGCGATCGTCGCGATATTGGGAGAGTTCGTCGAAACAACAGCGTTGTCGCCGAATGCTGCATCCGGCACGCCGCCCAGCGACCAGTTGGCCCCGTTGTTCCAATCCGGGCTGGAGGCTCCGGTCCAAATGTTGTCAGCACCGAGGCTGAGCGGCGCACTCACACCGAGGAAAAGGGCGACCACCAGCGGTGCGCCCGGATTGAAGTTGCCGGTTTTCGGATTATTGTTCGAGGGTTTCATGGTGTTTTGGGGGTTGGACGGGGGCTGGTTGGAATTGGGTGGCTTAAGACTGCGGGGATTCGAAATAGGTTTGGATGCCGCGCGCCGGAATCCGGCAGGTCACGCCTTCTTCTCCGGCGACTCCGAGAGCGAACTCGGCGGGTTGTTCGGTCGGGTTGAAGACGACGACGGCGAGGGTGCCGTCAGGGTTGCGGAAAGCGATGGACTGGATGCCTTGCGGACCGCCTTCCGAGTGGATGCGGCGGGCGCCGGATTGGACGAATTTGCTGAAGTGGGCGAGGTAGTAGAAGGATGGTCCGTAGGTGACTTCCTTGGTGGTAGTGTCGACGATAACCGGCGCGTCGCAGAAATTGCCGACGTGGTTCGGGCCGCCGCGCTGGTCGAGAACGATGTTCCAGTCGATGAAGCCGCAGACCCAGTTGCTGAAGTCGCCAATGATATTGCGCGCATAGCGTTCGCCGTTCTCCCATTTGCCGATGCACTGGGGAGCGCCTTCGACGCATCCTTCGGTGAAGAGGATGTGCTTATCCGGGAATTTGTCGTGCACCCGTGACGAGGCGGCGTAGTCCTCGCTCATATACCAGTGCAGCCCGAGGCCCCAAAGATACTTCGCGGTGGCGGGGTCTCCGAGTTCAGCCGCCGCGAATTTTTCGATCGAATCCCGGTTGTGGTCATGGCCCAGCAGTTTCACGTCCGCCAGCCCCGCGCCGTGCAAGGCGGGCCCGAGGAAGTCGCGGATGAACTCCGCCTCGTGCTCCGGGGTGTAGGTGCAGGATTCCCACCGCTGGTGGGCCCCGGGTTCGTTCTGCACGGAAAGAGCCCAGATCGGAATGCCCTCTTCCTTCGCCATGGCCTGGACGAATTTGACATAAACACCGGCCCAAGCCGGACGGTATTCCCAGCGGAGGGAGCCACCGTCATCCATGCGGTTGTTATTTTTCATCCAAGCCGGCGGGCTCCAGGGGGAGGCCATCAGCTTGAAGCGGTCCGCTCCGGCTACCTTTCGCGTGTCGTGGATCAGCGGCATGATCCAGCGGCGCATCGGTTCGAGAGTGAAATCATGCAGGTCGTAGTCGCCGGGGGTGGGGGTGAGCGACCAGAGGCTCAGCGAAAAGTCGCAACTGTTGATGTGGGTGCGGGCCAGTGTGTAACCGATGCCCTCCTTGGGGTCATAGTAGCGGCGAAGAATCGCCATCCGATTTTCCGGCGGCAGTTGGGCCAATACCCAGGCGGAGGACTCGGTGAGCGCACCGCCGAAGCCGACGATTTCTTGGAACGACTTGGACGGATCGCAGACGATGGTGCTTTGGACAGGTTCCGCCGCCTTGGCCGGTGCCGGCACGGCGCTGAGTTTGCGTCCGTTCTCCTTCGCGGTCTCCACCACCGACCAACCACGAGGCGGCTTCTCGGACGCTTGGGCAGAAATCATGGTAAGGGGGAGGTTGCAGAGCAGAAAAGTGCCGAGGATGTTCCGTGAATATCGAGGGGAGAGCATGGTGGAAATTGCGGGGTGGGCAGGCCGGATATTGAGGGGTATGGGGAAACTCGGAATTTAAGTTACCACCAAGTCGCAAACTCGCTATAGTCCGGAATGACTAGTGTGCCCTGAAGAGGCGAGGGCAACGGTCTGGAAAAGCGTAATCGCTGTTCCAATTGCTTGTTGTCCTAGGCCGCCTGCGGGCGGAAAAAAGAACGCCCGCCGATCGACGGGCGTCTTGTTTTAGAGGCTGTGTCTTTTAGCGGCGGCGACTGATAACCACGTGTCCGGCCAAGCCCAACCCTCGGTGTGTTCCAATCCGTGCCGGTTGGTGCCAGTCCAGTCCGCGGCGTCGGCAGCGGAGAGGCCAAATGAAACGGCGAATACGGTGACGAGGGGAATTCCGAGACGTGAGCTGCGCAATTTGGGGGTATTGCGTTTGGTTTTCATGGTAGGGATTGTTAGCCGCCGCGTCGGTGCTCGCGAGCCGCAGCGGAAGGGGCAACGGTAGGGGTGAACGGATGACATCGGCGCCGCAACATGCGCCGTGTTTGGCGGGACGACTATAGTCCGGAATGACTAGTCCGGCTCCCGCTATTGGCCTGTCAAAACGGGCCTCTGCGCGGATAGCGTTGCGGCTCATGTCGCGGCTCACTCCATTTCCTTTTGTTCCCGCCATGCGGGTCGCCCTCGCCACCATGGCGGTTTTTCTCAGCAACGTGGTGATGGCCGGCTCCCCGCCAGGGCTCACGGCCAACGATGAAAAAATCAAGGCCATCGTGGGAAAGATGACTCTGGCGGAGAAGGTCGGGCAGATGACCCAGCCGGACAGCGCATCGGTGAAGGACCTCGACGACATCACGACGCTTGCGCTGGGATCCATGCTTAGCGGCGGAAGTTCGGACCCCGAGAGCGGCAACAAACTCTCGGACTGGGCGGATTTTTACACGGAGCGCCAGAAGCGCGCGCTCAGGTCGCGGCTCGGAATTCCCCTGATCTACGGGGTGGATGCAGTCCACGGCCACAACAACCTCCTCGGCGCTGTGGTCTTTCCGCACAACATCGGTCTGGGCTGCACCCGGAATCCTGAGCTGGTGGAGGAGATCACGCGGATCACGGCTCGGGAAGTGCGGGCTTCGGGGATCCAATGGACCTTCGCCCCGTCTGTCGCCGTGCCCAGGGACATCCGCTGGGGTCGGACTTACGAGGGATTCTCGGAAGACCCTGCCGTCGTGGCCCTGCTCGGCACCGCTGCAGTGCGTGGCTTGCAGGGGGCGGATCTTTCGGGGGAAGAGTCGGTCGCCGCGTGTGCCAAGCATTTCATCGGCGATGGAGGAACAGAATTCAAACCGGGGGGGGGAGAGGGCATGCTTGACCAAGGCGACGTCCGGGTCGACGAAGCGACCCTTAGAGCTGTGCACCTGAGCGGATACCCTGCTGCGATCAAGGCTGGCGTCGCGACGATCATGCCGTCCTACAGCAGCTGGAACGGAGTCAAATGCTCCGGTAACAAGCATCTTCTGACCGACATCCTGAAGAACGAGCTCGGCTTCGAGGGATTTCTCATTTCCGATTACAACGCCATCGACCAGCTGGTCAGTCCGGAGACCGACGATTCCGCGCCGGAGAGCAACAATGCGGCGGGGCAGGTGCGCAGCTCGGATTACAAGAAGTGCATCGAGATTTCGATCAATGCGGGCATGGACATGGTGATGCTGACCGACCGCTACAAAGAGTTTATCACCTTGCTGCAGGAGTTGGTGGAGGAGGGGAAAGTGCCCATGTCGCGGATCGACGATGCGGTCACCCGGATTCTGCGGGTCAAATTCGCGCTCGGCATGATGGATGCGGAGCCGAATCTCTGGCCGAATAAACAACTGCAACCGCAGTTCGGCTCGGAGGCCCACCGCAAAGTCGCCCGTCAGGCTGTGTCCGAATCCGTGGTCCTGCTTAAAAACGAAAATGCGCTCCTGCCGATCAAGGAGCTGCCGCGGCGCATCCACGTGGCCGGTAGCGGGGCGGACGATCTGGGCATGCAGTGCGGCGGATGGACCATCGGGTGGCAGGGCGAGCGCGGCGACCTCACGCCGGACGGAACCACCATCCTCGACGCGCTCAAAGAGGTTGCCGGCAACGCGACTGAAGTCAGCTACAAAGCCGACGGATCGCAGTCTGAAGGTGCCGACTTGGGCATTGTCGTGGTGGGTGAAGGTCCATATGCCGAAATGAAAGGAGACCGCTATGATTTGGCACTCTCCCAAGAAGACGCCGCCGCGGTCGCCAAGCTGAAAGCCGCCGGCCTGCCAGTGGTGGTCATTGTGTTGTCCGGCCGCCCCATGATTCTAGGCGAAGTGGCGGATCAGGCGGATGCCATCCTTGCCGCCTGGCTCCCCGGGACGGAAGGAGACGGGGTGGTCGATGTGCTGACGGGAGACGCGTCGGCCACCGGAAAGTTGTCGTTCACTTGGCCGCGTTCGATGGATCAAGTTCCCCTCGGACACAACCGTGAGAAAATGGAAAATCCGCAATACCCCTTCGGATTCGGACTCAGCTATGAATGAGGCCTGTCGCGGGGATTCCCGCCTTGCGGCCACCACAACCAGCCCAAGTTCCGCGGCAATCCTCGATGAGTTGCCGCAACGGATTCGCGACATCGCCACGCTGCGCGGCCTTGGCTACACGTTCCGTGAGATCTCCAAGGAGTTTGCGGTGTGTCCCCAGGCTATCTCGCTCATGCTCTCGCGACACCGCCGCGTGATGAAGAGGCTGCGCGGTGCGGGCGAGTTGGCGGGCCTATCGCCGCGCGCCGTCAATGCTCTCGGTCGCCACGGCATCCGGTCGCGCGCCACAGCGTTCGAGATCAACGTGTTGGAACTACTCAGGGGCGAGCGCAACTGCGGAGACAAAACCCTTGAAGAGATCCGTCGATGGATCGATGACGCGGCGACCGGTATCGACAAAGCCCAAGTCAACCGCCAGCGCGAAGCGCCGGGAAGCAATGGACAACTTACCGGAGGATTCGTTTTCCATAGCATTGCAATCAAACCATCGAAGCATCCTCGGCCGGGCTCCAACCTCGCCGCGTCCCTTCGATAGCCTCAAACCAGTGAGCGAAAAAATCTACATCGGCACAGACAGCGGGGCGACCACGACGAAGATTGCGGCGGTCCGCAGCGATGGCGAACCGGTGGCGCAGGAAGTGCTGCAGCGGCCGACAGAATCCGCTGCGGGACGCGGCGGCGTGATCGACGGCTGGATCCGGGCCATCGACGCATTTCTCGCGGCCCACGATTTCTCGCGGGAGCAAATCGCCGGGGTCGGATTGGCTATTCCCGGACCGTATCTCGGTTACGGTGTTATGGACCGCTCGGCGAATTTTCCCGCCGAGTTTTCCGGCTGGAATGTACATGAGGATTTCTCCCGTGCTTTGTCCTCGCGCGTCGGGCGCCCGCTTTCTTTGATCGTGGGCAACGATGGCAATTTCGGCGGGGTGGCCGAGGCGAGGTTGGCACGAGCCGGGCGCCGGGCCTCGGTGCTAATGCTCATGCCGGGATCCGGTCTAGGCTGCGCTTACATCGACGCCGACGGCCGCCCGCTGGACGGAGACACGCTCGCCGGATTGGAGTCCGGGCACCAACCGGCCGCCATGCACGTGCTGGGGTGGAACAAGAAACCGTTGCCCTGCGGGTGCGGGCGCACTTGGGGCTGCGTGGAGGCTTACACGACGATCTCCGGACTCGGACACCTGCTGGAGGAAAAGCTCGCGGAATTTCCCGAGCACGAACTGGCGACTTCGACCATGCCACAAAAGACCAAAGTGCTCTCGCTGCGCGATCGCGCCCAGCAGGGTGATCCCCTCGCGGCAAGTATCTTCGATTTGCAAGCCCGTGTGATGGGCCTGCACGTGGCCTCGCTCACCATGACGCTTGATGCCGGAATCGTGGTGATCGGCGGAGGCCTCATGGACCCCGAGGCAACCACGGAGGAATTCCGCGACCGCTACCTGAGTCTGGTGCGGACGACAGCGGCACCGTTTCTCTGGCCTGCGCAAAGGGAGAAGATGGAGATCCTGCCGGCGCGCCTCGGAGATTTGTCGCAAGCCATCGGTGCCGCCCTCGTAGCCTTGGCGAACGACCACTGACCTTAGGTGTCCGCGGCTCTTTTGCCGCTCCCCCGGGTGAAGACGCGGCTGGCAAGTGCAAGCCAGACAAGATGATTCATTTGGCGGTGTGGCCTTGTCGGTTGCCGTGCCCGGAGGGAACCGCCAAGCCGCCTGTCCCTTGCGGATGGCGGCAATTATCCGCTGCCCCGGTAATCATCGGGTTGGAGGTTGTTTTCGCAAGCCAGTCAGGCGGTCCGGACTAGTCATTTCGGACGATAGGCAAGCAGCGGGAATTCAGGCAATTGTTATAGCCTACTCGTTCCAAACCCGCCCGTCTCACGCATGCAATCTCCCTTTCCCCACTGACTCGAATTATCGGCTCAGCGACGAACAGAAAGTATCCCCAACCACCACAGCATTCCATGAAGCCCAAACGCAATACTCCAAAATTTTATAACTCGATTCTCGGACGCCTATTCATAACCGCGCTCATCGCGGCCATGGGGATCTCCGCCGCGAGTGCTGCGGATTGGACCGGTGCCACCAGCACGGACTGGAATACGGCAGGCAACTGGTCCGGCGACGCCGTTCCCACGGGGCAAAACGCCATCATTAACAACGGAGCTTCGGGGAATGTTGCCACGATCTCCGCGAATCTGTCAGTGACTCCCAATGACATCGACGTAAGGAATGGCAGCCGCTTGGATCACACGGCGGGAACCGCGGGAACAACCGGTGGCGCTTGGATGTTCGTGGGCCAAGACAACTCAGCCGGCACCTACAATCTGGCGGACACATCCACGGGCGGCGCCGGCCTCACGGGCTTCGCCCAAGGATCGGGTTCGCTCAATGCCACAGGCAATCTGCTCGTGGGGGCCTTTGGTGACAACCGGACAGGAACTGTGCGCGTGAACACCGCGGGAACCCTCGCCGTATCCGGGGAACTCTTCATTGGTGACTCGCTCAACAGCACGGGCACCTTCAGCCTCGAAAACGGCACCATGACGGTGAACAACAAGATTTTTATCGGTAACAACCGGGGTGTCGGCATACTGACCATGTCGGGCGGCACGATGACCAAAACCGGCGGCGACCAGACTTTTGTCGGCCGCGACAATGGCACCGGAACCCTCACCCAGAGTGGCGGAACCATCACCCTGAACCACGATTTCTATGTGGGACAAGGGAGCGGAGGCAACGGCACCCTTAACCTCAGCAGCAGCGCGGTGCTCAACACCGGCCGTGATTTTGTTATCGGCCGCGAGGGCGGCACGGGCGCGCTGAACATGACCGGCGGGACGATCACCAAGACCGGGGATGAGAAGTTCCTCGTCGGCCACAACAACGGCACGGGCACCGTGGTGCAGAGCGGCGGGACAATCACGGCCAACAACGAACTCTACATCGGCAATGAAAATGCCGGCGCCTCGGGCACCTACACGCTGAGTGGGGGAAATCTCAACGTGGCGAAGGAAACGGCCGTGGGTCGTCAAGGCGGCACGGGCCTACTCAGCCAGAGTGCCGGCACCATCACGCTGAGCAACAATCTCTATGTGGGACAAGGCAGTGGATCAAGCGGCACCCTCAACATAAGCAGCAACGCGGTCTTGAACGTCGGTCGCGATTTTGTCGTCGGCCGCGAGGGCGGCACAGGTGCGCTGAACATGACCGGCGGCACGATCACCAAGACCGGTGACGAAAAGTTCCTCGTCGGCCACAACAACGGCACGGGCAGCGTGGTGCAGAGCGGCGGGACGATCACGGCCAACAACGAACTCTACATCGGCAATGAAAACGCCGGCGCTTCGGGCACCTACACTTTGAGCGGCACCGGAGCACTCACCATTTCCAATGAGGTGGTTGTGGGCCGCGAGAGCGGCACGGGTGTGTTGAATATCAACGGCGGAACCTTCAACACCGCGGGCAACGGCAACATGTATATCGGGCGCCGCAATGGCA
>CAJBKE010000054.1 GCA_903953565.1 uncultured Verrucomicrobiota bacterium
GCGCTGGCCAACGCCCAGCTTTACCTCTACGGCAGCGCGACCAACAAAACCGTGGCCTTCGGCGCGGCCGGCACCAACACCTACAACATCGGCGCCCTCTCGGGCGCAGCAGACGGAACCCTCTCGCTCGGCGCCAACAGCATCAGCGTCGGAGCAAACAACGCATCCACCGCTTACAGCGGCGTGATCGAGGGAACGGGAGCAGTGACAAAGTCAGGAGCAGGAACGCTCACTCTCGCAGGTGCCAACAGCTATGCCGGTGGCACCTTGGTCGCTGCGGGCACACTGTTTGGCAATACCACGAGCATTCAAGGGACGATCACCAACAGCGCGACGCTTATTTTCGATCAGTCTTCCTCCGGCACCTACGCGGGGACGCTGAGCGGCACGGGATCGCTTCTCAAAACGCAGAGCGGGACCCTTATTCTTACCGGCGCTAATTCGCAAAGCGGGACGACCATTGGCCAAGGCACCCTGCAAATAGGCGATGGCGGGACGACCGGCTCGCTGGCCGGGGCAATCACCAACAACGCATCGCTGGTCTACAACCGCTCCGATAATCTCACCCAATCTGCTTCGATCAGCGGCACGGGCAGCTTGAACAAGAGCGGGGCCGGGACGCTGGTGTTGTCGGCCAGCAGCATCTTCTCCGGCGGCACGACACTGTCGGCGGGGGCGTTGCGTATCGAAAACACCTCGGCGCTCGGCACCGGTTCCCTGGTGCAGTCCGACGGCGCCTCGACTTTGCAGATCAACGCCGGTGGGACGATCGCCAGCAGCATGGCCCTTTACAAAGTGGCGTTCATCAACGGCGGCAACACGCTCTCCGGGACGATCACCAATCTGAACACCGTCTACGATGTGGCGGCGGGTACGACAAATACACTCTCCGGGTTTGTCACCGGATCGGGCGGACTTGAGTTGATCGGGGGCGGGGTGCTCGCCGTGACCGGCGCAACAAACAATTACGCCGGCGCGACCATCCTCACCAACGGCACGATGCGCGTCGGCACATTGGCCAATGCGGGTTCGGCCAGCAGCATCGGCACGAATGGCTCGATTGTTTTGGCCGGATCGGCGGCGGCAGACGCGGTAGTCGATTACACCGGTGGCGATGTGACTATGGACCGCTCGCTTGTCCTGACCAACGGTGGCGGAACGGTCGCCATGGCCTCGCCCTCCACGACGATGACTATGACGGGCTCGGCCTCCGGTTCGGGGGCGCTGGTTTTGTCCGAGGGTAAAATGGTCTTAAGCAACACGGGCACGCCGAACTCCTTTGCGCCGGCGTCCATTCAAGTCGACAGCGGGGCCGCGCTGCAACTCGGCGCCGACGACCAGATCGGCAATACTACCAGCCTGATCCTCAATGGCGGCACATTCATCGTCGGCACGTCGGATGCCGGGTACTCGGAGACGCTCGGAACGCTGACACTCAGCGCCAGTTCCACAATCGATCTCGGGAGTTATTCCACCGGACTGCGCCAGCTTATCTTCGCGAACAGCTCGGGGATCACCTGGACGGGCACTCTCACCATCACCAACTGGCAGGGCATCGCCAATACCTCTAGCGATGTGGCCGAGATCCTTTTCGGCAGCGGTGGCTTGACCTCAACGCAACTTGCGCAGGTTTACTGGGCCAACGAGAACATCAACGGCGGCACGCTCATTGGCGGCAACGGAGAACTGGCTCCCATTCCCGAGGCGCGGGTCTTGTGGGGTGCCGCGGCCATCGCAGCAGTCGTCTTTTGGCGCGAGCGCCGGCTTATTCTGAAATTGGCTCAGGGGGTGCGGCGCAAGCCCTTGTGGACACGGCGCGGGATGGCAAGCGCTTTACGTAAATAAGACAGCTAGCCCGCAGAGGCAACTAACCGTTTGCGGGAACGGTTACTCTGTGTTTAGGGTGTATAGATGCGTGCAGTGCGCAGTTTGCGCGGCATACCTCAAAACAAGCATCAGCCACCTCCCTCAGCAAAATGACCATGAAAATCCCCCCCTTGGCGAAAGTTGCAGCCCTTGGCTTATTCACGATTTGTGTGACCCTGGGCACGACGCACGCGCAGACCGTCCTGATCGACTTCGGCAACAGCAACAGCTTCCGCGGAGCCAGCCAAGTCGGGGCCGATGCCAACGGCAACTTTTGGACCAGCGTTTATTCCGGCGCCTATTACTCGGGCGTGGTCGATGTGACCGGCACCAACACCTCCATCGGCTTCGGCTTCAGCACTGCCGGCGGGACAGACAGCTTCAACGGACCGGCGGGCGCGACAGACAATCCTGTAACTCAACAAAACCTCGACAACGTCCAGATCGACTCTGCGGCTCTCGGGTTGCTCGGTGGTTCAGACGCTGCCGCCATCGACTACTACACTGATTCCAAATTTGTCCTGCAGGGCCTGAACTCTTCGCTGTCGTACGACCTGACCTTCTTCGGTTCGCACAAGTTCAATGCCAACAACGTCACTCGCTACAGCACCTACACCGACAATACCTTCTCCAACGTTGTCAGCACAACGACTCTCAATGTCGGTGTCGGCTCGGCGCAAAACCAAAGCAACGTCGCTACGTTGACGAGTTTGGCCC
>CAJBKE010000055.1 GCA_903953565.1 uncultured Verrucomicrobiota bacterium
GCCCTGATGCGTCCGCTCAGCGGCAGTGGCAGCCTCGGCATTTTTTCCGAACTCGTCGCTACGCACGGACCCGACAGCATTCTCGCGCGCATGGCCGGCACGATCATGGGCAGCACGGAAACAACCTTCTACGTCCTCGCCGTCTATTTCGGATCGGTCGCCATCCGCCGCACGCGCCACGCCGTGCCCGCCGGACTGCTTGCCGACGTCGCCGGCATGATCGCCTCGATCATCGTCTGCCGTATCGTCTTCGGGTGAGCGATCCCCGCTACCTCTGCCAGCGCTGCGGCAACTGCTGCCGCTGGCCGGGCTTTGTCCGCCTCGATGACCAGGAAGTCAACGCCACCGCCGCCTTTCTCCAACTCACCCCCGCCGAATTCATCGAACAACACACCGAACTCCGCCCCAGCCGCTCGGGCCTCATGCTGAAATCCAACCCGGACGGCTCCTGCATCTTCCTGGAAGGCGTCAACACTTGCACCATCCAGGCGGTCAAACCCCAGCAGTGCCGCGATTTTCCAAACAAGTGGCGCTTCGACGGATGGCGGGAAAAGTGCGAAGCGATCGAAGTCGTTTAGAGCAACCGATCGCCACCCACACTCGCCGGCACAAACGCCTCGAACTTCCCCGCCAACTCATCGAGTTTGGCCAAGTAGTAAGCCGTGTTCTCGTCGCGGTTCTTTGGATCCCATTCGGCCACCAGCTTCGCGCTCTCGTAGGCCTTCACCGTCTTTTTTGTCCCCGTGATGTAATAGGACACTCGATCGCCCGCTTGCATCTTGCGCCCACTACGCAGGGCGAGCTCGAAGGCGGCCGAACGGTTGCGCGATGAAGCGGCGATTTTCTTTTGGTACGCCTCGAGCGAATCCTGCAGTGCCTCGTTCTTGGCAAACATCTCCGGCTCCCAAACCCGCTCGCGCAGTGCTTTGGAAAATTCGTTGTGCATAGCCGGGATAGTTTCTGGCTTCCCCTCGAGCAACGCCCGGACCGCGCGCTCGATGAAGACGCGCTGGAATTTCTCCAGCCCGCGCGACTTCAAAGCCGCGCCCTTGATCGATAATTTCCCGTCCTCCGAAAGCAGCGCGTAGTTCTTCGCCTTATAGCTAAACATCGCGGCATACCGCGCATCGAACTCCACCTCGATCCCCTCCGGCAACGTCACCGCCAGTTCGCGATAAAGGCCATCCCACGTCGCAGCCTTCGGCGGGGTGAAGTAGATGCCGTCCGTGTCGATTTCGATGACCTCCGCCCCGCGCTGACGCAACCAATCGACCATCCCGCGCAAAAGTTCGCGCCCTTTGGCCGTGACTGCGGCCGCCGCCTCGAAATCGGCGAAGTTTCCCTGCGCAAATCCGAGATACCCGTAAAAGCTATTGATCAGGATTTTGAAAGTCCCCTGCAGCGCATCGAGATGCGCTTTTTGTGCACCCGTGGCCGAACGCATGGCGGTCTTGGCCTCGAGACGGAACTTGCGCAACCGCGCGAGCATATCGCCGAAAACACCGAGGGTGTCCGACTCCGGAAAAATCCCGAAAGCCAGCATGACCGACGGATAAAGCGACGCGATGTCGCAATGCCACACGTCGCGCGCCACGCCGGTGAAAAAGATGTCCGTGTAGCCGCCCTCGAAGCGCTGCACTTCGGACAGAGCCGGCACCGATTGACCCTGACGCAAGTATTCGCGCAGGAAGAGGCTGTTGATCTTCGTCGCGTTCCCGCGAATGACCACATCCTGATAGTTGTAGGGAAAAATCGTCGTTTGCGTGAACCAGGCCGGACTCAAAGCGGCGGACAGCCCCCGCGTCTCGCGCACGTCTTGCAATGCGTATTGAACGAAAGTCTTCCGCTTCTTCGCGTGCGCCTCGGTGATCTCCCGCGCTCCGAGTTCCACCCGGTCGTCTTCAGCCACCCCGAAATGCCGCGCCGCGGCCTTGAGTCCGAAGCTTTCCAGTTCCCGTGCCCCAACGTCGTGGAACTGGACGAGAAAAAGCGTGTCCACAATATGACGTCCGTGGATCTCGAACTTACGGTATTGGATGAGCCGCTCGGCGATCTGAAGACGCGAGGGATGCGACCGCAGCGTGCTACCATCGCGGCCGAGATCGAGTTTGATCTTCAACTTCCTCGCCCGCGCCTCGAGATACGGCAGATCAAATCGGAAAATATTGTGCCCCTCGATCACATCAGGATTACGCTCGCGCACCAGCGCGACGAATTTTTCCAAGACAGCCCTTTCCTGCGCCTCGTCCTCCGGATCCTCGACAACCAGAACTTCCTCCCATCCCGAGCTGTCGCTCAGCGCGATGGCGAGCAGCGGGTCTCTGCTCGCATCGGACATGGCGCCGTCCACGCCGATGAACGTTTCAATATCAACCTGCATCCGCCGCAGGTCTTCGAAGGCCATCCCTTTGAACAGCGTTCGCCCGCTCTGCAGCAAATATTGCTGCGCAAGGTCATTCAGCGCAAAGAGCTCCCTTTTGTAAGTGGCTTTTGCTTTGGAAAACTCCGCCGCGCCATCGAAAGCAACAGTAAACCGGAACGCGTTTTCGCCCGCCAACTCCCGCGCATCGCCCGGCAATGGCTCGGTGGCCCAAGCGAAAGGCTTGTGCACCACTTCTTCGGAGACCGTCTTGTTCCCCTCCCGCCGGTAAATCTGGACGCGGTCAGGCGTGACAAACTCGACCGCGACGATGCCCTGGCTTGCATCCGCACCGAAAAGAACGGGATCGTGTTCGACGGAGGAGAGCGAAGACGTTTTAGCCACAGATAAAGGAAGATGTCAGAGGATGTTTTTCGCCGGCTGACACCGGCGAAAAACAGTATCCGAATACATTTTGACAAGTCCCGTGTCAGCGGGGCTTGTCCGAATCATAGCCGTTTATCTTCCCGTATCCGTGGCTAAATTCCCGTTCCGCCGAAAACAAACTCTGCCGCCTGCTGGACGTCTTTGTCCCCGCGGCCGGAGAGATTCACGAGGATGATCTGATCCTTGGACATTTTCGGGGCAACTTTGATCGCATGGGCCACGCCGTGGGCGCTTTCCAGCGCGGGAATGATGCCCTCGACTTTGGAGAGCGTCTTGAAAGCCTCAAGCGCTTCGTCGTCGGTGGCGAAGTCGTATTCCACGCGACCCGCATCGCGCAGGAAGCTGTGCTCGGGTCCGACCGCTGCGTAGTCGAGACCGGCGGAAACGGAATGGGTCAACTCGATCTGTCCATCGTCATTGGCCAGCAGGAATGTTTTGCATCCCTGCAATACGCCGAGTTTGCCGCCCTGGAAGCGCGCGGCATGGCGTCCGGGTTTGATCCCCTCGCCACCGGCTTCGACGCCGACCATGCGGACGGTTTTGTCCTCAAGAAACGGATAGAAAAGGCCGATCGCGTTGCTGCCGCCGCCCACGCAGGCCACGAGCAAATCGGGCAGGCGCTCCTCGCGTTCGAGAATCTGGCGGCGTGACTCCTCGCCGATCACTCGGTGGAAATTGCGCACCATCATGGGATAGGGATGCGCGCCGTAAGCCGTGCCGAGGATGTAGTGGGTCGAACGCACATTGGTCACCCAGTCGCGCATCGCTTCGTTGACCGCTTCCTTCAGCGTGGCTTGTCCGGCCGTAACCGGCACGACTTTCGCCCCGAGGAATTTCATGCGGGTGACATTGAGCGCCTGACGCTTCATGTCCACCTCGCCCATGTAGACCACGCATTCCATGCCGAAGCGCGCGGCGGCCGTCGCGGTGGCTACGCCATGCTGACCGGCGCCGGTTTCGGCAATGACGCGCTTCTTCCCCATGCGGCGCGCGAGAATGATCTGACCCATCGCATTGTTGATCTTGTGCGCGCCGGTATGGACCAAGTCCTCGCGCTTGAGATAAATTTTCGCTCCACCGAGTTGCGCGGTGAGGCGTTCAGCCAGATAAAGCGGCGTCGGACGCCCGACAAATTCAGCCAGAAGCTGATTCAATTCGCGGCGGAATTCGGGATCTTTGCGCGCCGACTCGTAGGCCTGAGTTAGCTCTTCGAGAGCGGTCATCAACGTCTCGGGCACGAACACGCCACCATACGGACCAAAGTGGCCCTTGGCGTCGGGTTGGGCGGTGATGGCGGCGCTCATGAAAAAACTTTAACCACGGATTGCACGAATATCACGGATGATTAGAGAAGGCATCTTTCCTTTGTATTCTAAATCGGTGTCATCAGTGTCATCGGCGGTCAGAAACCTCTTGGATCATCTTGGCAATGGCTCGGCGGTGCGGGGAGGGAACGGCTATCTGCTCCAACTCCCTAAGAGAAAACGCTTTGCGCGGTTCCGCGGACGCCGACAAGCCACCTTTCCGCATGCGGTGAACGCGCAATCTCACCCTCTCGCGGACGATGCTGTAGGTCAGTTCCACCGCCGGTCCGCTCGGCGGTTCGTCATCCAGCGGCGGCAAACGCCATAGCCCGCCCCATCGACGCGCGGTCGATTGCTGCAGAAGCACGGCCTTCCCATCCGAGACCCACGCCGCGTGTTCGGATCGTTCCTTGATCGCCGCCTTAGGCGCTTTGACCGGCAATTTTTCGGGATGTTTCGCCTCACAGAAACTTTTCACCGGGCAGAGCAGGCAATCCGGACGGCCTGCGCGGCAAACCAGCGCGCCTAGTTCCATGATGGCCGAAACAAATTCGTGCCCGCCTTTGGACGGTAGAAGTTCTTCGAGTTTTCCGCGGACCTTGGCCGATCCCTTCGCAGTATCAACCGGCGTGCGGATATCGAACAACCGAGCCACCACGCGGATCACATTGGCATCGAGCACCGGCACCGACTCGTCGAAAGCAAAGGCCCGCACCGCTTGGGCCGTATAGTCCCCAACCCCGGGCAAATCGCGCAGGCCATCGTAGTCCCGCGGAAACTTCCCGGCCAATCCCAAGGAGATTTTTTTCGCCGCAGCATGCAGATTCCGCGCGCGGCGGTAATAGCCGAGCCCCTGCCAGAGGGCCAAAACTTCGGATTCATCCGCCGCGGCAAGTTCATGCACCGAGGGAAAGCGCTTCATCCATCGCTCGAAATAGGGCACGACCGCTGCAACCGTCGTCTGCTGAAGCATCATTTCGCTGACCAAAATCGCGTAAGGATCCCGCGTCTGCCGCCACGGCAGGTCGCGTCCGTGCCGCCGGAACCAGGCGCACAGGCGTTGGCGGAACTCTTTGCCGTTCACGGGGCCATCAGACCAAAGCCGGCCGCACAGACGAAGCCCAACCTTCTCGACGATAGGATATCCAACGATTACACCCTTCGGATCACCCGATGCCGCCGCTTCGCTCCCACACCGTCGCCTTGACCGCCGAACAGGCAGACAAGCTTCGCGGCATCCTGACGGACCAAGGATTCAAGTTTGAGCAGCGGCCCTACACGCTTTATTTCGCGCAAAAGCCCGGACTGACCATCGCGGTCTACGAGAAGGGCCCGAAGGCCGTGGTCCAAGGCAAGGACACGGAAAGTTTCATCCAATTCACCCTCGAGCCCGAAGTCCTCGGCGAAGCGCGGCTCGGCTACGAGGAATTGCACCATCCCGAACGTTTCGCCCCGCATTTCGGCATCGACGAAAGCGGCAAAGGCGACTTTTTCGGTCCACTCGTCATTGCCGGCGCCTACACGAACGAACCCATCGCCCGCCACTTGCTCGAAGCCGGCATCCGCGACAGCAAATCAATCGGATCCGACGCCCAAATCCGCAAATTTGCTGATGTTATTCGCGCCACGCCGGGTCTGGTCAGCGAGGTGATCGTCGTCTCGCCGGAGAAATATAATCCGCTCTACGAAAAGATCGGCAATCTCAACCGCCTCCTTGCCTGGGGCCACGCGCGGGTCATTGAAAACCTGTGCGAGCGAAAGCCCGATTGTCCATCCGCCTTGAGCGACCAGTTCGCCAACCCGATCGTGCTGCAACGCGCACTGATGGAAAAGGGCCGCAAAATCGAACTGCGCCAGCAGACCAAAGCGGAGAGCGACTACGCCGTGGCCGCCGCTTCCATTCTCGCCCGGGAAAAATTCATCGACTGGCTGGCTGACGCCGAAAAAAAATGGGGCGCCAAATTCCCCAAAGGCGCCTCGGGCGCCGTCCTCGAAGCCGCCCGCGCCCTCGTCCACAAACACGGCCCCGACGCCCTTCGATCCACCGCCAAACTTCACTTCAAAACCACCCAGCAGGCGCTGGCCTAATTCTTTTTCTTGCTGAAGACTGACGACTGCCAACTGACGACTCCTCTATGAAACTCCTCCTCCCGCTGCTCCTCACCATCACCACTTCTCTCGCCATGGAAACCAACCAAGCTCCCGTCAGGCTCCCCGGCAGCGCGTGGCAAGTCACCACCTTCGCCGGACAACCCCCGCTCGCCGATCATCCGATCACCTTCGAATTCGACAACGAAGGCAACATCGCAGGCGACGGCTCATGCAACCGCTTCGGCGGATCCTGCAAAATCGAAGGCGACAAAATCGAGGTCGGCCCGCTGCGCAGCACCCGTCGCGCTTGCGAGCCGGACATCATGCAGCAGGAGCACAAATTCCTCGCCCTGCTCGGCGCCGCCGCCACGTGGGCCATAGACGGCGATGAACTCGTCCTCACCGCGCCGGAAGGCGAGATTCGGGCCATTCGCCAAGTCCCCGCCAAGCCGCAGGAGTAAGCTTCAAAAACGGCATTTCCGGCCGATGTTTGCGCTGGTCTGGACCCACCAGAGCGGCCAGAATACTAATGCGTCCCGGCCGTGCCCGGAACGCCCCGCCAATCACCCCTTTTCCACGTGTATACACAAAACGAAAAAGTCGAACCGATCGATGTCGCGGAGGAGATGTCACGCTCCTTCCTCGACTACTCCATGTCCGTCATCATTTCGCGCGCTTTGCCCGACGCGCGCGACGGCCTCAAGCCCGCCCAGCGCCGCATCCTCTACGCGATGCACGATCTGCGACTCTTTCCCGGACGCCAACAAATCAAGTGCGCGAAAATTTGCGGCGACACCAGCGGTAACTACCACCCGCACGGCGAAGCGGTCATCTACCCGACCCTCGTCCACATGGCGCAAAGCTGGGCTATGCGCGAAACGCTGGTCGACGGCCAAGGCAACTTCGGTTCGGTCGAAGGCGATCCGCCGGCCGCCATGCGTTACACCGAGGCGCGCCTCACCCACCTCGGCACGGCCCTTATGGCCGACATGGACAAATCGACCGTCGATTTCGTCCCCAACTACGACGAGCGGCTGACTGAACCTGTCGTCTTCCCCGCGGCCTTCCCGAACCTTCTCGTCAACGGCGGCACCGGCATCGCCGTCGGCATGGCAACCAACATGCCGCCGCACAATCTCGGCGAGGTCATCGACGCCATCTGCGCGCAGATCGACAAACCCGACATCACGCTCGACGGCCTGATGAAATACGTCAAAGGCCCGGACTTCCCGACCGGCTGCCAACTTTGCGGCGTCGGTGGCATCCGCCAATACCTCGAAACCGGACGCGGTTCGGTCAAAGTCCGCGGCAAAGCCGGCGTCGAGGAACTCAAAGGCAACCGCGAGCAGATCGTCATCACCGAGATCCCCTACAACGTCAACCGCGCCACCCTCGTCGAGCGCATCGCCGATCTGGTCAACCAGAAGACGATCACCGACATCAGCGCCATCCGCGACGAGTCGGACGAAAAAACGCGCGTCGTCGTCGAACTCAAGCGCGACGCCAACCCGAAGGTTGTCATCAACAACCTCTACAAGCACACCGCGCTGGAAAGCTCGTTCCCCATCACGATGCTGGCCATCGACCACGGGAAGCCGAAGCTCCTTTCGCTCAAGGAAGCCATCTTCTGCTACATCGAGCACCGCCGCGAAGTCGTCCTGCGCCGCACCTCCCACCTTCTCGGCGAAGCCGAAGTCCGCGCGGAAAAACTCGAGGCCTTCCTCATCGCCCTGGCCAACCTCGACGAATTCATCCGCATCATCCGCGGATCGAAAAACCGCGAGGAAGCCAAAGTCAAACTCCTCGCCTTCGAATTCACCCGTAAGCAGGTCGAAAAATTCGGGGTGAAAATCCGCAGCGAAGCGCGCCTGACCGACGGCGAATACCTCCTCAGCGAACAGCAGGTTGACGACATCCTCGAACTCCGCCTCTACCAACTGACCGGCCTGGAAAGCGACAAGGTCCTCGGGGAATACCGGGAACTCCTCTCCACCATCGAGGACCTCATGGACATCCTCGCCCGCGAGGAACGCGTCCTCGACATCATCAAGACCGAGCTGCGCGAGATCAAAACGAAATACGCCGGTCCGCGCCTCACCGACATCGTCCCCGACGAAGGCGAGATCAACATCGAAGATCTCATCACCAACGAGGGCTGCATCATCACGGTGACCCACCGCGGCTTCATCAAGCGCACCGCGGTCAGCAACTACCGCGCCCAGAAACGCGGCGGCAAAGGTGTCATCGGGATGCAAACCCGCGAAGCCAACGCGGAAAACGAGGAAGACGACTTCGTCGAACACCTCTTCACCGCCAGCACGCACGACTACCTCGTCTTCTTCACCAAGAAGGGCCGCTGCTACGTCGAGAAGGCCTACAACATCCCGGAAATGGGCCGCGCAGCCAAAGGTCGCTCCATCGCCAATCTTCTGGAGTTCAAACCCGGCGAAGAAATCGCCGCGGTCATGCGCATCCAGTCCAAAACCGGCGCCGGCAAGGATGAGACGTGGGACGAAAACCTGCACATCCTCTTCGCCACCAAGACAGGCGTGATCAAGAAGAGCAACCTCTCCTCCTACCGCAACATCCGCAAGGGCGGCATCATCGCGATCAATATCGAGGACGGCGATGAGCTCATCGCCGCGCTCATGACCGACGGACACAACGAAATCGTCCTCATTACCAAGGACGGAATGAGCATCCGTTTCAGCGAGGAAGACATCCGCGACATGGGCCGCACCGCCACCGGCGTGTGGGGCATCCGTCCGGACAAAAAAGATTTCGTCATCGGCGCCGCCCTAGTCGTGGCCGACGCCACCCTGCTGGTGGCCGGCGCCAACGGCGTAGGCAAGCGCACCGAGTTCGACGAATACCGGCTGCAGAAACGCGGCGGCAAAGGCATCATCACCATGAAGGTCACCGACAAGACCGGCGAGGTGGTCAGCGCCCTGAGCGTCCGCGAAAACGACGAAATCATGCTCATCACCAGCGGCGGACAAAGCGTCCGCACCCGGGTGAGCGAGATCCGCATGACCGGCCGCAACGCCCAAGGCGTGCGCCTTATCGGTCTCGGCGAAGGCGAGCACCTCCAAGCCATGGCCCCGGTCGTGAGCGAAAGCCAAGAGGAAGCCGCCGAAAACGTCGAAGCCTAAGCGCCCGTTCCTTTCGACGCTTGTAGCGGCGGTCTATGACCGTCGCACCCCTCTCCGTGTCATGGGCCCATCTCTGCACATGACCGACCCGAACCCATCGGCAAGATGCCGATGCCACTTTCTCCCCCCCATTGCCATCCCTCCGCAACCATGCTACGTAGTTTCCTATGGCAACTACGTATTCCATCACCGAAGCCCAAGCCAAATTTCCCGCCGTGATCCGCGAAGCCGCCGAGCAACCGGTCATCATCACCCGCCGCGACAAAGTCGTCGGCTACCTCCTCTCGCCGGAACGTTTCGAAGCACTCCTCGAAACCATGGAAATCCTAGCCAACCCCGAGGCCATGAAAGCCATCCACGACGCCGAAGCCGGAAAAACAAAATACTACCCGCTCTCCATCCTCGACGAACCCGGCGATGAAGATTGAGCTGAGCGAACAAGTTTCAACCTTCGTCGGCAGCCAAGCGCCCGACGGACGAAAAATGCTCCGCCGCGCATTGCGTCAACTGGCCGGCGAGCAAGGCGACATCAAGCAACTCGAAGAACGACTCCATGGCTTCTGCCGCCTGCGCGTGGGCCCCTTCCGCGTGATCTTCCGCTATATCCTGGCCAACGGAAAACGCGTCATCCGCTGCGAATACGTGGAACGAAGGAAAATCATCTACGAGGCCTACGAGAAAACCATCACGCTCATGCGCGATTAAGACAGCCCTTCACTCGTCCGCCCCAAGTTCTTTCCCCGAGTAATCGCAAATCCCCCGCTTCTTCGACGCGCGCACGAATTCGAAAAACTGCGACGCTTCCGGTCCCCAATTCTCTTTCGCTGCAGCCTCCAAGGCCTGCGTCACATTCAAGTGCGAAAGGTAGAGCAGCTTGAAGGCCCGCTTGAGCTGCAGACGCGCCTCGGCTGATAGCCCGGCACGCCGCAGTCCGATCGAGTTGAGGCCGACGACCGTGTTTAGCCTGGAGGCAACGGTGTAAGGAGGGACGTTTTTGCTGCAACCAGAATCCCCCTGCACCATGGCCAAACGACCGACCGTGACAAACTGGTGAAACACCGAACCCCCGCCGAGAAAAGCGCTGTCCGCCACATTCACATGGCCAGCAAGGAGGACACCATTGGCCACGATAACACGATTACCAAGGCGGCAATCGTGTCCCAGATGACACCCGGTCATCAGGAAATTGTCGTCCCCCACCATCGTGTCCCCGTTTTCCCGCGTGGCCCGGTTGATCGTGACGTGTTCGCGGATCGTGTTGTTTTTCCCGACCCGCACCCCGGTGTCGGTCCGCTTCGCATCGAATCCCAGATCCTGCGGGTTCGCCCCCAGGATCGTCCCGTGCCCGACTTTCGTTCCCTCACCCAGCACGACGCGGTGTTCCAAAATCACGTGAGCGCCGATGGCACATCCCCGCCCGATCTCCACATCGGCCCCAATGATCGAAAACGGCCCGATCTCGACATCGGGCGCCAATTTTGCGCCGTCCGCAATGATCGCGGTGGGATGGATCTTCATATCAGTCCGTGTTCCTTAAAGCTGAAGTAAGGCGGCGCACCGGGCCGCTCTCGGCCGATAATGACATGGTCGAGCAGATGAATCTGCATCAAATCGGCCGCCTCTCGAATACGCCTGGTTAGTGACCGATCAGCTTCGCTGGGTGTCGGATCACCCGAGGGATGGTTGTGCACGAGCACGAAAGCATAAGCGCCATGGCTGATGGCCGGGCGCAGGATCTCCCGCGGGTGGGCCAGACTTTCGTTGATCGTTCCCAGAGAAACTTCTTCCGCGTGGAGCAAGCGATGGCGCGTATCGAGCAGCACGACGCGCAACGATTCCCGCGGCAGGTTCTGCAGCAGCGGCCCCATGAACGCGTAAATTTTTTCCGGTGTCCCCAACGGCTCGCTTTGCGCCGTCTGCCGCGCCAACCGCTTGCCCACTTCGAACGCCGCCGCCATTTCGCACGCCTTGGCCAAACCCACACCCTTGGCCAGTTTGCGAAGTTCTTTCACGGTCATCGGCGCCATCCGCGCCAACGAACCGCCCGCGGCCTTGATCATCTCATCCCCGACATCAATCGCCGTGCGCCCCGGCGTTCCGGTTCTCAAAAAGATCGCCAGCAGTTCCCCATCGCTCAACGCCTCCGCCCCGCGATGCATCAACTTCTCACGCGGCCGCTCCTCCTCCGGCCAATCCTTGATCTTGGGCGTCGACACGGGTCAGAGCATAAGCATCGCCACAGGGCACGCGCCAGCCTGCTCCGGTTGTAGCGGCGGTCTGCGACCGCCGGACCCCCTTACCCCGCCACCCGCTTGATCAACGCCTGCAAATACTCCGCCACCCCGCGCAAACCGGATGTGAACCGGTTGTCATCCAAAGCGTCCAATCCCTCCAGCGCCTCATCGACCAACTGGGCTGCTGCGGCCGCCGTCTGCTGCAGCGCCCCGCGCTCCGCTAGCATAGTCACAATCTGCTCCGCCTCCACCTCTTCGCCCCCCAGCAACAACGCGCTCACTTTATCGTGATCGCCACTGCGCCGCGCCGACTGCATCAGGAAGATCAACGGCAGGGTCAACTTCCCCTTGCGCAAATCGCTCCCGAGGGTTTTGCCGATTTCTTCCTCGTCGCCGACCAGATCCAGGCAATCGTCATAAACTTGGTAAGCCGTCCCGAGCTTCGACCCGAATTGCTTGAGCGCCCCGATCCGCTCCGGCGTCGTCTCGCTCAGAAACGCCCCCAGCTCAGCCGCCGCCGCGAACAATGCCCCCGTCTTCATCTCGACGATTTTATAATAATCCGCCACCGACAGCTTGAGATCGAAACGCCGCTGCGTCTGGATAATTTCCCCCGTGCAAACTTCCGCCGCCGCATCGGCAATGCGCCGCACAACTTCGGTTTCGGAAAAATTGGTGGCCAGCCGCATGGCATGGGCCAGCAGCGCATCGCCGAGCAGGACGCTAATCGCATTGCCCCACTTGGCATTGACCGTCGGCCGCTCCCGGCGCAGGTCGGCGCCATCCATGATGTCGTCATGCACCAGCGTGGCGACATGGATCAGCTCGATGATCACGGCCAGATCAACGTGACTGGAGGTGATCTTTCCCGTGGCCCCGCCGGCCAGCAGGGCCAAGGCCGGGCGCAGCCTCTTGCCGGCGGATCCACAAACATAGTCCACGTAACCTTCCACCGCGGGATCGAAGGCCCTCGCCTGGGCCCGGATGCGTTCTTCCACGCTGTAGAGATGCGTATTGATCAGCTCGAACGTCTTCTTGAACCGCGCCATTGCGGCGGGATCGACCGGGATGTTTCGGGGCTTGGCAGGATTCACGACAAGGGATTTACGCGCGGGCGGCGCTTTCAGATGAGGGGCAGGCCTCAGCGGGCCTTCCTTTGCAGAACGGCGCGCAAGATTCCCAGCGGGAGTGCCACGGCAATACCCATGAGCAAGACCAGCTTCCATCCGGGTATCACGCGGGCTTTGTCGGCCGCAACCGCGGACAATGCCGAGCGCACCACCTCCGCCGCCGGCAAGGTCAAGTCGTCCGGCGTTTTCCATTCCGGTTCGCCGGTGCCGCGCGAGGCGACCTGACCGAATTCCGTCTCGACCGGACCGGGCAGCACTGCCGTGACTGAAATTCCCGTGTCGCGCAGTTCCATGCGCAGTCCGTCGCTGAAACTGTTCACGTAAGCTTTCGTTGCGGCATAGACCGACATATGCGGCAGAGGAATCAACCCCGCAATCGAGCTCACATTCAAAACCGCCCCGCGCCCGCCCTCGAGGAGCATCGGTAGCAGATGATGCGTCAGGCGCGTCAGGGCCACGATATTCAGCTCGAGCATGTCGTGAATCTTGGTCCAGTCCCCCGTGGCGAAAGGCCCGCGATCACCCATGCCCGCATTGTTGACCAGAAAATTGATGCGGATTTTTTCGCGCTCCAACCATTCGACAAAGTCGCGCGTTTGGTTCTCCCGCGTAAGGTCCATCACGTAAACAAAAACCCGCACGTTCGTATGCCGGTTCTCCAAATCCGCCTTCAGTGCATCAAGGTGCTCACCGCGCCGCGCCACGAGCACCAGTTTTTCCGCCACCGGCGCCAACTCCCGGGCGAATTCCTCCCCCAGCCCCGATGAGGCGCCGGTGATTAGAGCGGTGCAACCTTCGAAAAATCGCATATCTTTACCCCTATGATAGTCCAGCAACTCGAAAATCAAAGCCCCTTCACCACGAAGGACGGCTCGACCATCCGCAGTATTCTCGACCGCACCAACGCCCCCGTCGAAAAACAGAGCCTGGCCGAAGCCAGCATGACCCCCGGCCAGTCCACCGACCGCCACTACCACAAGCTCTTCGAAGAATTCTACTTCCTCCTCGAGGGAACCGCGCAAATGGAAATCGACGGCGAAACCCGTGCCGTGGGTCCCGGCGACGCCATCCTCATCCCGGCTGGCGCCCGCCACCAAATCACCGCACAAACAAAACTCCGCTTCCTCTGCTGCTGCGCACCGCCCTACGACCACGCCGACGTCTATTTCGATTGAGCGGTAGGGCGCGGCCTCCGGACGCGCCGGGAACATTCCTCCCACCACACAACCAACCATGCACACGGCGGGTCCGGAGGCCCCGCTCTACCTTTCACTCCCGCAACCGCGAATCCAGCACCAGAGTCACCGGTCCGTCATTGACCAGGGCCACCTCCATCATCGCCCCGAATTCCCCCGTGGCCACCGAACGACCGAGCAGTTTCTCCATCTTCCGCACAAACGCCTCGTAAAGCGGAACCGCCACCTCCGGCCCCGCCGCGCGATGCCAAGAAGGTTTCGTTCCCTTGCGCGTGCTGGCCAGCAAGGTGAACTGACTGACAACGAGAACGCCGCCGCCGCTTTCCACGACGGACAGATTCATCCGGCCCGTTTCGTCGGCAAAAAGTTTCTGCTGCACGATCTTCCCCGCCAGCCACGCGATGTCATCGTCCGCATCATCCGCCGCCACCCCGACCAACACGAGCAACCCACCAGCGATCGATCCGCTGACACGGCCCTCGACTGTGACCGAGGCCCTCGACACACGCTGCAGCACCGCACGCATAAAAAAACTGTAGCGTCGCCGTTCCCGGCGATGAAGCGAAACCACGACCGGCGGCGAGAAATCCGCCGCTACATCACCAGCGGGCGATTGATCTCCCCCACCGTCCGCGCCCCGCACAGCGCCATGGCCAGATCGAACTCCGACTTGAGCAACTCCAGCACGCGATACGCTCCCTCCTCACCATCCGCTGCCAGACCCCACAAAATTGGACGCCCAATCAGCACCGCCCGCGCTCCCAGCGCCAGCGCTTTGATTACATCCGTCCCACGTCGCACGCCGCCATCGACCAACACGGGCACCTTGCCTCCCACCGCCTCCGCCACGACGGGCAACGCATCGATCGTCGCCGGCGATGAATCGAGCTGACGTCCACCGTGGTTGGACACAATCACAGCCGCCGCCCCGTGTTCCACTGCGGCCCGCGCATCGTCGGGATGCACCACGCCTTTGAGCACGACCGGCAACTTCGTCTGTCCGTGCAACCACTCGAGATCCTTCCACGTCAACGACGGATCAAGCATCGCCGCCGCATACGCCGCCAAGCCGGAACCAGCCAAGCCCGCGGGAAAATTCTGCTTCGCGTGCGCCGCCAAGTTCGCCACGGTCAAACCATCCGGCAGCGTGAAATTATTGCGCACATCCGCCTCCCGCCGTCCCCACAACGCCGTGTCCACCGTGAGCACCAGCGCCCGGCAACCCGATTCCTCGGCCCGCCGCACCAGATCCAGCGTCGCCCCGCGATCCTTGTAAATGTAGAGCTGAAACCACTTCGGGCCGTCCGCCACGGCGGCCACTTCTTCGATCACGGTATTCGACAGCGTGCTCATTACCATGATCGTCCCCGCCCGCGCCGCCGCCCGCGCCGTGGCGCATTCGCCATGCGCACAGGCCAGACGATGAAAAGCCGTCGGTGCCACCATCACCGGAAAAGAAATCCGCTCCCCGAGCACCTCGACCGAAGTGTCTCTCGCCGCCACATCGCGCAGCACGCGATGATAAAGCGGCAACTTCCCGTAAGCCTCGACGTTGGCGCGCAAGGTGATGCCGTCATTCGCCCCACCCGCGTAGTAATCGTATGCCTCGCGCGCTAATTTCCCCCGCGCCACGTCCTCGTATTCCGCCAAATTCACCGGATCCATCCAGCGAAGTTGCGCGGACAGCACGACACCGGCAAGCGCGATCGCCACTTGCTCCCGACTCCGCCGCGGGGGAAAATCGCCGCTTCATGGCTTCCGCCCATACCTATGAGCACGTCACCCGCGGGGCGCGGTCCTTCCAGTGGAACGGACACGATGGCGCCGGTTTCCCCGGCCTGGTCTGGGAGCCGCTGGGGGAACCCAAGGCGCAGGTGCTCTGCATCCACGGCTTGAGCGGCGCCGCGGCGGATTTCGGTCCGCTCGGGCGGCAACTCGCCGCGCAAGGCTTCACCGTGTGGGCCATCAATTTGCGCGGGCAAGGCAATGACCCCGACCATCGCCGGCGCGGACATTTCCTCGATCCGCACGAATGGCGGGCCGACCTCGCGGCTTTCGCCGATGCGCACCTCGACGGTCGTCCCTTGCATCTCGTGGGCGAAAGCATGGGGTCGCTCGTTTCGGTCGATGCCGTGGCCCACGGCGCGCTGCGGCCGCAGCGCCTCGTTCTAAGCGCGCCCGTGACCGAAATCCGCGCACCCCTCCCTGGTTGGATGGTCGGACTTTTGCGCCAAGCTTCCAAAGTCGCCCCGCGGGCCAAACTCTCCCCGCTGCGCTTCGTCCACGGCAAGACCTGCCTCCCCCGGCTCACGTCCGACGATGCTTACATGCACTATCTCAAAAATATCCCGCACCGCGTCGGCGGCTTCACTTTGGAATTCCTGACCAACTTCCACGACCTCATGCGCGAAACGCAGCAGTGCGCCGCGCGCATCGATGTGCCCACCCTCATGCTCTCGGCCGGACGCGATATCTTCATCCGCCCCGAGCAAAGCCGCGCCTTCTTCGACTGCATCGCCGCACCCGAGAAAGAATACGTCCTCTATCCGCAAAGCCACCACCTCCTGTGGCACGATGTCGATACCGACGACGTGCTCGAACGCATCACGCGCTGGATCACGGAGGGTCGGGCATGAAAAGTGGCGCGGGCATCTTGGCCGTGACGCCCGGTCATCATCGGCAGGACCTCCGGCTCGTAGAGCCTACGGCTCGGAGAGATGCCGATGCCACCCTTCCACTCAAGTTTCCCACTCAAGTCTCATCCCTCTTCCTCCCATGAACCCCGAAGCGCAACGTCTCGCTGAAAATCCCGCACCACAAGACCCGTGGCGCGTCTGGGGTCCCTACGTCTCCTCGCGCCAATGGGGCACCGTGCGGGAGGACTACAGCAAGGACGGTGAGGCGTGGACCTATTTCCCCCACGAACACGCCCGCAGCCGGGCCTACAGGTGGGGAGAGGACGGTATCTTCGGGCTTTGCGACCGGGAACAACGCCTGTGCTTCGCTCCGACCTTTTGGAACGGCGCCGACCCCATCCTCAAAGAACGCTTCTTCGGTCTCACCGGTCCGCAAGGCAACCACGGCGAGGACGTGAAGGAGGAATACTGGTATCTCGAAGCCGCGCCCACCGCCTCGTGGTTGCGCGCCCTCTACCGCTATCCGCAACGCCCCTTCCCCTACGACCGCTTGGTCGCAGAAAACGCCCGGCGCGGTCCGCTCGATCCGGAATACGAACTCCGCGATACCGGCGTCTTCGCGGAGGATCGCTTCTTCGAGATCGAGGTCGCTTACGCGAAGGTTTCGCCGGACGACATCCTCATCCGTATCACCGCGAAAAATTGCGGACCCGACCAGGCCCCGCTCTGGATTCTGCCGACGCTCTGGTTCCGCAATCGCTGGACATGGGATCCCGCGCGACCGAAAGCATCGGGTCTCGGCACTTCATCCACCGCACTCCTCACGGCTCAGGACGAATCGCTCGGCGCATGGTTGCTGGAAGGCCCCACTCCCGGGGAAATCCTCTTCACCGAAAACGAAACCAACAACACGCTCCTCTTCGGCACGCCGGACGCCTCGCCGTTCACCAAGGATGCCTTTCATCGCCACCTCGTCGGCGGCGAAAAAGGGGCAGTCAATCCGGCGAAAGTCGGAACCAAAGCCGCCGCCGTTTACCATTTCAACCTCGCCCCGGGCACCTCGGCCACTTTGGAAATGCGACTCCGCTCGGCGCGGGCCACGAGCCGGGTGGCTTTCCGCCAGGTGATGACCACCCGGAGCCGCGAGTGCGCCGAATATTATGACACCATCGCCGCGCCCTCCCTCGATCCCGCCAAGCGGCAAATCCAGCAGCAAGCCCTCGCCGGTCTGAACTGGAACAAAATGTTCTACCACTACGACGTCGGCAAATGGCTCGACGGCGACCCCGCCTTCCCGCCGCCCGACCGCACCAACCCGCGCAACCTCCAATGGCGCAACTTCATCGCCCACGACGTCATCTCCATGCCCGACGACTGGGAATATCCGTGGTTCGCCTGCTGGGACCTCGCCTTTCACACCATCCCGTTCTCCCTCTCCGATCCCGCCCTGGCCAAGCACCAACTCAAGCTCCTGCTCAAGGAATGGTATATGCACCCCAACGGACGCCTCCCCGCTTACGAGTGGAACTTTGGCGACCCCAACCCTCCCGTTTATGCCTGGGCGGCACTCCGCACCTACTTCGCCGATGCCCGCCGCACCGGACGCCCCGACCGGCTCTTCCTCGAGCACGTCTTTCACGCACTACTCATCAACTTCACTTGGTGGTCCAACGACGCCTCCACCGACGACCAACTCGAAGTCTTCGGCGGCGGCTTCCTCGGCCTCGACAATGCCAGCCCCTTCAACCGCAGCGAACCGCCCCCCGATGGCGGCTACCTCGTGCAAAGCGACGGCACCAGCTGGATGGCCATGTTTGCCCTCAACATGCTCCTCATCGCCCTCGAACTGACCCGTGAGCACATCGCCTACCAACCCCTCTGCGGGAAGTTCCTCATGCACTTCCTCTACATCTCCTCCTCGCTGGACCTGGCCGGACAAAAAGGCGCCGACCTCTGGGACGAAGACGAAGGTTTCTACTACGACCAGCTCCACCTCCCCGACGGCCGCCGCATTCCCATCAAACTCCGCTCCGTCGCCGGCCTCATCCCCCTCTTCGCCGTCGAGACCATCCCATCCGAACTGGCCGATGTCGGCCGCCCCCTCACCAACCGCTGGACCTGGTTCATCGACCGCCGCCCCGACCTCCGCGAGATCTCCTCACGCTGGCGCACCGCCAACGCCCAAAGTATTCACCTCTTCTCCCTGCTCGAACGCCCCCGCCTCGAACGCCTTCTCGCCACCGTCCTCGACGAAAACGAATTCCTCGGCCCCTTCGGCCTCCGCTCCCTCTCCCTCCGCCACCTCGACCAACCCTTCCAGGTCGAAATCAACGGCCACACCTACCGCGTCGACTACGCCCCGGGCGAGTCCGACTCCGGCCTCTTCGGCGGCAACTCCAACTGGCGCGGCCCGGTCTGGATGCCCGTCAACTTCCTCCTCATCGAATCCCTCCGCAAATACCACACCTATTACGGCGACGATCTCACCGCCGAATTCCCCACCGGCTCCGGCCGTCGACTCAACCTCGCGCAAATCGCCGACGAACTGACCAAACGCCTCACCTCCCTCTTCCTCCCCGGCCCCGACGGCACCCGCCCCTGCGACGGCGGACGCGACGGTGACCCGCTCCTCTTTCACGAATACTTCCACGCCGAAACCGGCCGCGGCCTCGGCGCCTCCCACCAAACCGGCTGGACCGCCTGCATCGCGGACCTGTTGCAGCGCTGATCATTGACCAGCACTTGTGGCGGCGGTCTGTGTGCGCCGGACCACATCACTCGAACTCCCATCCGCCTCCGGACCTTCTTGTCTTCCCCTCTCCCTCCATTCAATCTGATGGACTTGTCCCGCGCGTAACCCCGGGGCTCCCATTTCATGAAAATCTACTTCAACGGCAAACTCGTCCCGAAAGAACAGGCCGCTGTCTCGGTCTTCGACCACGGCCTCCTTTACGGCGACGGCGTCTTCGAGGGCATCCGGTTCTACGCCGGCCGCGTCTTCCGCCTCGACGACCACATCGACCGCCTCTACCGCTCGGCACGGGCCATCGCGCTAACCATCCCCATGACGCCGGACGAGATGTCGCTCGCCGTTTTGGAAACGATCCGCGCCAACGGCCTGACCGATGGCTACGTGCGCCTCGTCGTCACCCGCGGCGAAGGCTCCCTGGGGCTTTCGCCCAAAAGTTGCCCGCGCCCGACCGTGTTCATCATCGCGTCCACCATCACCCTCTACCCCGACGAGATGTATAAAAATGGCCTCAAGCTCGTCACCTGCGCCACGCGCCGCATCGCCCACGGCGCACTCAGCCCGATGGTCAAATCGCTCAACTACCTCAACAACATCATGGCCAAAATCGAGGCCGAGCAGGCCGGCGCAGGCGAAGGCCTCATGCTCAACGAGCAGGGCTACGTGGCCGAATGCACCGGCGACAATGTCTTCGTCATCAGTGACGGACGCATCACCACCCCGCCGATCGCCGCCGGGGCGCTGGCCGGAGTGACCCGCGCCGTGGTTTTCGAACTGGCCCGCGATCTCGGCGTCGAGATCCGCGAGGAGAACATCACGCGCTACGATATCTACACGGCCGACGAATGTTTCCTCACCGGCACCGCCGCGGAAATCATCCCCGCCGTCGAGCTTGACGCGCGCCTCATCCACGATGGCAAGCCCGGCCCCGTCACCCTGCGCCTCACCGGTCTCTTCCGCGAGTTGACGCGGACCACCGGCACGCCGATCGGTTAAAGGAGAATCATGCTCTGCGACGTCTGCCAAAAAAACGATGCCACGGTTTACCTTACGCAAATCGTCGAGGGGAAAATGCAGAAGGTGAATCTCTGCGAGGACTGCGCCAAAGAGAAAGGCGTGAGCGACCCGACCGGTTTCGCCATGGCCGACCTCCTGCTCGGGCTGGGCGCCACGCAGCAGATCGAGCACGGCGGACAACCCGCGCAAAAATGCCCCGTCTGCGGGTTCACCCAGATCGATTTCAAAAAGACCGGACGCCTCGGCTGCAGCGCGTGCTATGACACCTTTGCCGACGGCCTGGCCAACCTGCTCAAGGGCATGCACAAGGGCCTCAAGCACACGGGCAAAATGCCGGCCAAACTCTCCCGGCGATTCGCCATGGCCGACCGGGTCAAATCCCTCGAAACCGACCTGAAAAAAGCGGTCAAAAACGAGAAATACGAGGACGCCGCGCGCCTTCGGGACGAAATCCAGAAACTCGAACACGAATTGCAGGCATGACCTTCGACGACCTCGTGACCCACGCGGGCCAGTGGCTCCGCGGCGACGGCCCGCACGACAAAATCGTGGTGAGCAGCCGCATCCGTTTCGCCCGCAATCTCAAAGACCGCCCGTTCCCCGGATGGGCCAAAAAAGCGGAGCGGCTGAAAATCCTCGGCGAAATCCAAGACCAAGTAGCGGCCATCCCCGCGATGGATGACGGCTACAACGCCCCGCTGCAGGACCTCAGCGCCCTGCAAAAGCAAATCCTCGTCGAGCGCCATCTGGTCAGCCGCGAGCACGCCTCGAAGAGCGCCGGCAGCGCGGTGGTCATCAGCCACGATCAGCAACTCAGCATCATGATCAACGAGGAGGACCATCTGCGCATGCAGTCCCTCCTCCCCGGCCTCCAACTGCGCGAGGCCTACAAGATCAACAACGAAGCCGACCTCTTCCTCGAAGACCGCCTGCCCTACGCCTTCCATCCGGAACTCGGCTATCTCACCGCCTGCCCGACCAATGTCGGCACAGGCCTGCGCGCCTCGGCCATGGTCCACCTGCCCGGCCTTGTCCTCGCCGAGCAGATCAACCAGATCGTCAATTCGGTCGGCAAAATCGGTCTGGCCGTCCGCGGCCTCTATGGCGAGGGCACCGAAGCCCTCGGCAACCTCTTCCAAGTCTCGAACCAAACCACGCTGGGCGAAGCCGAAGAGGAAATCATCGACCGGCTGGTCAAGGTCATCGAACAAATCATCGAGCACGAGCAGAACGCCCGTCAGATGCTCCTCGAACGCCGGGCCAACATGCTCCTCGACCAGATCGGGCGCGCCTACGGCATTCTGGGCAATGCCCGGGCCATCGCCTCGAAGGAAACCCTCAACCTCCTCTCGGTCATGAAGCTGGGGGCCGACCTCGGACTTTTCCCCGAATCCGCCCAGCTGGCGGTGGACGAACTCTTCATGACCACCCAGCCGGCGCACCTTCAGCTGGCGGAGAAAAAAGAGAAGCTCAGCCCGGAGGAACGCGACACCTTGCGCGCCGATCTGGTCCGTGCAAAAGTAAAGAAGATTCCCGAACCCGATATCGCCAAGGTCACCCCGACTAGCAACGGTAACGGCAAGAAGAAGGACAAATGAACAATTTCACGCCCCGCGCCCAACAAGTCCTCGCGCTCGCCCGCAAGGAGGCCGACCGGTTCAACCACAACTATGTGGGCACCGAGCACCTTCTCCTCGGCCTGATCAAACTCGGCCAAGGCGTAGCCATCAACGTCCTCGCCAAGATGGGCCTCGACCTCGAAACGGTCCGCATGGAAGTCGAAAAGCAAGTCGGCTCCGGACCCGAGACCAAGATGGTCGGCAACATTCCCTACACCCCGCGCGTGAAGAAGGTCCTCGCCCTCGCCGGCAAGGAAGCCAAAGCGCTCGGCCATTCCTACGTCGGCACGGAACACGTCTTGCTCGGACTCCTCCGCGAAGGCGATGGCGTGGCGGCCAAGGTGCTCAAAAATCTCGATGTCGATATCGAGCGCACGCGCAACGAAATCCTCCGCGAGCTGAATCCGAATTTCACCCCGGAAGACGACGACATGGAAACCGCCGATGTCGGCGGCGGGAGCGGTGCCGCCGGCGGCAAGCAAGTGAAGACCCCCGCCCTGCGCGCCTTCGGGCGCGACCTCAACGAGATCGCCAAAAAAGGGAACATGGATCCCATCATCGGCCGCAGCAGCGAGATCGAGCGCGTCATCCAGATCCTCTGCCGGCGCACGAAAAACAATCCCGTCCTCATCGGCGAAGCCGGCGTGGGCAAAACCGCCATCGCCGAAGGCCTCGCCCAGGAAATCGTGGCCGGCAATGTGCCCGAACTCCTGCGCGACAAACGTGTCATCACCCTCGACCTCGCCCTCATGGTCGCCGGCACCAAATACCGTGGTCAATTCGAGGAACGCATCAAGGCGGTGATGGACGAAATCCGCAAGAGCAAGAATATCATCCTTTTCATCGACGAGTTGCACACCATCGTCGGCGCCGGTTCGGCCGAGGGCGCGATGGACGCCTCGAACATCATCAAGCCCGCCCTCTCCCGCGGCGAATTGCAGTGTGTCGGCGCCACCACGCTCAACGAATACCGCAAATACATCGAGAAGGACGCCGCCCTCGAGCGCCGTTTCCAGACGGTGAAAGTCGAAGCTCCGAGCGTGGAGGACACCATCCTTATCCTCAAAGGCATCCGCTCGAAATACGAGGCGCACCACAAAGCCAAGCTGACCGACGAAGCCCTCGAGTCTGCGGCCAAACTTTCCGACCGCTACCTGACCGGACGCTTCCTGCCGGACAAAGCCATCGACGTGATGGACGAAGCCGGTGCCCGCGCGCGCATCCAGAACATGACGCGCCCGCCCGATGTGAAAACCCTCGAGGTCGAAATCGAGGAAATCCGCGGACAAAAAGAAGCCGCGATCAAAGCGCAGGATTTCGAGAAGGCCGCCGGCCTCCGCGACAGCGAGAAACAGGCCCGCGAGAAGCTGGAAAAAATCATGTCCGAGTGGCGCACCCAGCGCGACGAGAAGGAAGTGGTGGTCGGCGAGGACGAAATCCTGCACGTCATTTCCAAATGGACCGGCATCCCGCTGGCCCGCATGGACCAGAACGAGACGCGCAAACTCCTCGCCATGGAAGGCGAACTGAAGAAGTCGGTCATCGGCCAGGACGAAGCCGTCATCGCCATCAGCAAGGCCCTCCGCCGCTCGCGCGCCGACTTGAAAGACCCGCGCCGCCCGATCGGATCGTTCATTTTCCTCGGTCCGACCGGCGTCGGAAAAACTTTCCTCGCCCGCACGCTGGCTGAATTCATGTTCGGCGATGCCGACTCGCTCATCCAGATCGACATGTCGGAATACATGGAGAAATTCACCGCCTCGCGTCTCATCGGATCGCCTCCGGGCTATGTCGGTCACGAGGAAGGCGGACAACTCAGCGAGGCCGTGCGCCGTCGCCCCTATTCCGTGGTGCTTTTCGACGAAGTGGAGAAAGCCCACCCCGACGTCATGCATCTGCTTCTGCAGATCCTCGAGGAAGGCAAGCTGACCGATTCGCTCGGCCGCAAGATCGATTTCCGCAACACCATCATCATCATGACGTCCAACGTCGGAGCCGAACTGCTCAAGAAGCAGACCTCACTCGGCTTCGGCGCGGCCAAACTCGACGAGAGCCATGAAGGCATGCGCGACAAGGTGATGGAAGAGACCAAGCGCGTCTTCAAACCCGAATTCCTCAACCGCCTCGACGACATCATCGTCTTCCACAGCCTGCAGAAGAGCGACCTCGAGCACATCGTCGACCTGGAAGTGAAAAAAGTCATCCAACGTCTCAAGGCCAAGGACATCAGTGTCGTCCTCGAACCGGACGCCAAAGAATTCCTCATCGCCAAGGGCTACGACCCGCAATACGGCGCGCGTCCGATGCGCCGAGCGGTGGAACGTTATCTCGAAGACCCGGTGGCGGAAGAAATCCTCCGCGGCAGCTACCAGCCCGGCCAAGAACTCCACGTGGTGAAAGACGGCGACAAACTCGCCTTCAAAACCAAAGGTGGCACCGAGCCCCCGGCTTTGGCCGCGGCGGAGAAGTAGGTAGATCGCGCCGTCCCGGCGCGATAATCCACCAGAAATCGCGATGGGCCATCGCTCTCCACCCCTTGTAGCGGCGGTCTCTGACCGTCGGAAACTCCCTACCGCCAACCCCACTCGTACCCCGCCGCCTCGCGACCGAGGCTCCATTCGGCCGTTTCCCCTTCGCTTGGTGTCTGCGTGCCCCAACCGAGGAGGCCGCGCACTTTGTCCAGGTCCAACCATGACGGTTCCGTATTCATCTTCTGCTCTGCGGTCGGCGGAATCATGTCCGGTGACGCGGCGGGCGCAGGCGAGGCTCCAGCGGTGAGCAGCAGAACCATTTGCCCGGTGGTCAGCGGGGGAGCGGACGAGAGGAGAAGTTTTTTCTCGTCGAGCGGACCGAAAACACCCGCACGGATATCGTAAGCACCGGCTTCGCCTGCGCCGGCAAGATCCAACACCGGAATCCACGGCTTTGCCGCCGTGAAGTGCACGCGGCCGGCGGCTGCCAATTTTGCGCCGGATGGCCAGGTGACCTCCAACTTGTCCGCGTGAATTGTTCCCATCAGCAAGGGCTCCTGCACGGTGCCTTGGAGATAAAGATCCGGCACCAGCGATCCCGAAGCACCGTCCGCTCCGACCGGAATCGGCGCGGCGGAAGTCAGCTTGAGATCCAAAGTCCAAGCAGCCGGCCGGGTTGCCGCCGGCGGGACCGTGTCCGGCGTTGTCTCCGGAGCGGCAGGGAGCAACTGCGGTGTGACGGCCAACGCGCGCCGCACGGCACTTCCCTCAAGACCGAGTGTGCCCTTGATTTCTCCGGACTCCTCGGTGCCGTTGGCTGCGAGATCGGGCGCGGCCTTGAGGAGCAGGTTTTCGTCCGCGTAGAGCGAAAGATTTGCGCCCCGAAATTGGCCTTCCCATCGGGGATTGCGCCAATCGGAAAAAATAATTTTACCGGCGAGTCCGAATGTCCCCTCGCCCATACGTCCGCGGGTTTCTTCGAAGACGGCCTGATCCGCGGAAAAACCGATCCTGGTCTCGACGTCTTCCATCGGCAGCCATGGATCGGGGAAGGAGATGCGTCCGTTTTTCCATTCGATCGCACCCTCGGCCTGCGGCGCGGCTGACGTTCCGGTCCATTGCACCTTGCCGCTCACCATGCCGCGATCGAAAACGGCCCCGGCAAACACGGGCGCGAACCGCGCAAGGTCGGTCGGCGGAACCTCCAAGAGGGCGCTCCATGGTTTGACCTGATCGATGAGGGTCCACCCACCTTCCGCATTCGTGCCAAGGAGCGGAAGATCGGCCTGCCATTTGATTTCCTCCCCGCCATCGGGTCGCAAGCGACCATCGACTGCGCCCCGACGATCTTTGACCTGCAAGCCGAGAGAGGCCTGCGCATCGGGGATCTTAAGCGAGGGAAAAGCCGCCCGCAGACCGTTGATGGATAGCTTTCCATCGATCAAGGCATTGTCCCAAGGCCCGCTGGCATCGAGTTTCAAATCGGCCTTGCCGCGAAGCGTTGTCTCTTGTCCGAACAATTCAACGAGCGATTCCAGGTCAAGATTGTCCGAGCGCACGGAGGCGTAGACTTGCCCCTCTTTGAGCAGCGTCTGCTCCCAAGGTTGCCGCGCGAGCACGGCCGGGAGCGAGAGCGGGAGAAACAACTCGCCGCGCAACAAACGCGAGCGGCCGCTGAACATTTGCATGTCCGGCACGGTGAGTCCTTTCTCCCCGAAGTAGACGGTGGACGACAAGGAAAGCGGACCGCGGTCGAGCAGGAAGCGGCTCACGTAAATGTTGCCCGGGGAATAACTCGCGGAGAGCTTGCCGTTGACCGGAACAGGATTGAGATCCCCGGTGAAACGCACGAGTTCGACTGTGGTCACGCCGGAATGCGCCGTGGCCGAACCATCGCCGTCCCAAAAAAGAAGCACGCCGCCCTCGCGCGCCCAATCCGGAGCAAAGCGTCCGATCCGCGCCAGGTAGCGTGACACTTCGCGGACCCGCAGTTCGAGACGTCCTTGGTAGGAAACCGGATCGCCGAGCGTGAGTTGTCCGCCGCCGCGGGCGAAATCGGGACCACTTTGGGCCTCGAGGCCGGTCAACTTGAGGTCGCGTCCCTCGAGCTTCATGTCGGCCTGCATGCTGCCGGCCGGGATGCCCCGCGCGCTCAAGTCCCAGCCGCGGACTTTAAGCCATCCCTCGCCATCGGACGCTTTGCCCGAGCCCCGGCCTTCGACCCGCAGTCCGCCGGAAAGTTCGTTCCACGGCGCGCCGAACAGTCCGGTCAATGCACGCAGGTTGCCGACATCCGCATCGACATCGAACTCGAAAGGAGCCTCGCGCCAGTCGGCCGACGCGGGCGGCAGAGTGAGCGTGCCGCGCAGTTTGACGTCATTCGCTTTTTGCCGCAGGTGGCATTCGTTGAGCCTGATGCGACGGCCGGCAATACTCAGGCCGGCAGCGAGGTCCTCGACCGCGTTTTTGCGCCAGGCAAAATCCTTCGCTTCGAGCCGCAGGGACGTTTGGCTGGAGAGTGGCTCGCCGGGATCTCCGTTGAAAGTCAGCTTGGCCAGACCTAGAGTGCCCTCCATGTCGCCCTCGACACCCGCGAACTCGGCGATGCCGGCAAGGGAAAGATTGAGCGCATTGACGGCCGCCTTGGTTGCCGCCCCGCTGCCGCTGATGTCCGCGTAAACGTAGCCGCCGCCGGCCCGTGCCTCGAGGGTGACCGCCGATGGACCGGCCAAGACGACGGTCAGCGCATCAATGACCACATTCCGATCGAGCGAGAGGTCGGCGAAATAGGCCACGCCATCGCGCCACGCCGTGACGCCGGAGAGATCGGTAAACTTTTTCTCCAGCTGTCCCGCGCGGGCCTGCGCTTCGCGAATGCGCAGAGCACCCGTGCCACCCGCATCGAGGCGCAGATCAAGACCGAGCAAATCAATCTTCCAGCCATGGCCGGCGAAGGAAAGGTTACCGTCCTTGACCTCGACAATGCGCGTAAAGCCGGGAACGGGAACCGATCCGGTGGCGGCTGTGCTTTCCTTTGCCTCGGGAGCCGCGACGGCAGGTGCCACTTGGCCGGAAAGTCCGCGCACTTCCACGCGACGTATCCAAGTTGACGGCGACCACCCCCACTCTCCCCAGCGGGCCCAGTCCAAATCCACCTCGGACGCCTGCAACTGCGTCCCGCCCGGACGCGTCAAGGCCACGCCGGTCAGGCGGATGGGTTCAAAAAACCGGGCCCGGACCCCACCCAAAGTTGCGGTGTAGCCGGAGCGCTCGGCCGCCCAGGGCAGGGCGCGACCGGCGAGCGCGGAGAGAACGGGCCCATGAGTCAACCAGCCAAGGCCAAGGGCAATGACGAGTCCTCCGAACAGAAGGACGCGGGGATTTGAAGCAGGTTTAGACTCCCGATTCATGGCAGTTAGGGGAAAGACGCGCCCCGAACATTTACCCCTGAAAAGTTGCAGCCCTCCTCACCGAGTGGCGAGAAGGGCTGCTGTTCCCCCCAGAACAATCTTTACTAAAGATATGAGTAAAGTAACACGCCCCCCGTGATGTGCAAGGGAAAAAATGAAGAATATTGCGGAGGCTGGAGACTGTTTGTTGAAGGCTATGCATTGCAATGACTTACGAAGTGTTACAATTCCGTGACGTGACCGAAAATCTCCGAATTATTTCACGAGCAGCATTCGAATCCCTACTACAATCATCAAGATTGCGAAAATGCGGCTGAGAAAGTCGTTGGAAAGATGCTTGAGCCAATCCGTGGCCAGCCAAGTGGTGACCACGGCGCCGAGCATGACAGGCCACACGATCTGCCATTTGATCAGCGAGGCGGATTGGTATTTGTACGTGGCGACGAGCGAGACGGAAATGATGACCGCGAGCGAGGTGGCCACCGCGGATTTCTGATCCAGGGCCATGAGGAAGACAAAGGCGGGGACCATGATGAGTCCGCCACCCACCCCGCAGAGCGCGGCAAGGACACCGGTCAGCGCGCCGATGCCGATGCCGAGCAAGATTTGAGCGGTTGTCATGATGCCGGCAACTCCTCCTCGAGCCATTCCATGCGGTGCGCGAGCATGGTGTCGCTGTCGAACTCGAAGAACCCGCGAAAACTCCGGCCCGCGAGCACACCCGGCAACCAGTGCTGATCGTCGGCCCACATGCGATCGAACGGAATTTCATCCTGCCGCACCCAGAGCGGCACGGCCTCCTCGGTTTCGACCGGCTCGCCCTCGCAGCCGTCGGCCACGAAGACCGTGCAGTGCAGCGAGTAGCCGTCGGCGAATTGGAAATGCAGCTCGCCGCGCTTTTGCGGATCGAGCGGTGTGACACAAAGTTCTTCCTGCACCTCGCGCACCGCGGCCTGGACGGCGGTTTCACCCGGTTCGAGACGTCCGCCCGGACCATTGATCTTGCCCGCGCCGAGTCCGCGCTTTTTATGGATGAGAAGGACTTCGGGGCCACGGACGACGAAGCAAAGATTGGCGCGTTCGCGCGGCTGCCATGTGGACCAATCGGTGGTCATGGGAGAAGAACGCAGGGCTATTTGGTTTTGTCCCGCAACGGGACAACGAGGACTGGACAGGGCGTGCGCTTGAGCACTCCCGTCACGACACTGCCGGTGAACAAATGGTAGAGCGCACCGTGACCGTGCGAGCCCATGACGAGGAGATTGGCGCCGTGTTCGGCCGCCGCGGAGAGAATTTCGTCGGCGGGCAAACCGAAGCGCACGGCAGACTCGCATTTCGCGCCGCGTGACTCGACTTGTTTGGCCAGTTCCTTGAGACGTTCGCCCTCGATGCGCTGCTCGGCTTCGAGATCCTGACCGATACGCAAGCGCATCATTTCCGGGTCGGTCTCGAAGCCGGCCACCTCGGCCGCCGGTTCAATGACATGAAGGAGCACCAGAGATGCTCCCCGTATTTTCGCCTCCTCCTCGGCGGCGGTGATCAACCGCCCCTGAGCATCGCTGAAATCCACCGGCACCAGCACCTTTTTCATGGAGACATCATCCGCCTGCCGCCGCCCGCGGGCCAGCGCGAAATGGGGTCGGCCTCCCATGGACACCGGCGGCGGTTTGTGGCAGGGTGGGACATCTTATGCGGGTTGCCTTTTACAGTGCCCTGATGGTCCTCTCGGCCATCCCGCTTCGAGCGGAGACGCCGGCCGAAATCTTGCAGGACGAATTTGCCCGCGAGGAGCTGGGGGTGAACGAGTTGACCGCGCCGTCCATCCAGCGCCTCTTCACCGAACTCGAGGTTTTCAAACCGGTGCCGATTGATCTGTTGGCTGCGACCGATTTCGACCGCACCTACAACAACCGCTTCCAGACCTCGCTCAATTTCGGCTCGCTCATCTGCGATGGTTTCTTCGCCGTGGTCGCGGAACAAAAAGGCATCATCCAAAACGTCGGACGCGCCCTCCTCCGCCAGGCCAAAAGCCTCGCCGTGGGACAGCGCCTCTCCACCCGCGCGAACAGCCTCCTCGAACTCGGCATGCGCGGCGACTGGCCCGGACTCAAACTCGAACTGATCAAAACACAGACCGACGTGGAAGAAGCCATGGTCGAATTGCGCGACGAAGAAATGGCGCACATGATCAGTCTTGGCGGATGGCTGCGCGGCTTCGAGATCGGGTGCGTTGTCACGGCGGAGGACTACAGTCCGCAACGCGCCGCCGGATTGATGAAACCCGACGTGATGGACTACTTCCTCGACCGCCTCTCGACGCTCAATCCTCGGCTGAAAAACACCGAACTGGTCACCGCCATCACCTCGCGCCTCGAAACCATCCGCAAAATCGCCGGCGATGCGGCGGACCGCGCGCCGTCCAAATCCGAGGTCGACCAAATGCGCGATCTCGCCGTCGAGATCAACACGATCATGTCCGCCCGCGTCGACTTGGACGGGCGGATCGTGAAGAAAGATTGATTCACCGCGGCACCTCACGCCGCGCTTCTGGCCGAACCGTGACCATCTTCCGTCCTCCACCGAACAGCAGTGCTCAGCAACTGCACGCTGCGGCGGAGAAGTTTTTCCGCGCCGCATGGGAGATCGCTCCGCAGGATGCCGCGGGACTCGGACTGCGCGAATACCGCGGAAGACTCGGGCAGAATGCCCCCGACACCCACCGACGCCGCATCCGCCTGCTCGAGGAGACGCTGCCACTGATCGAAGCCCTTCCGTCCGGCCAGGGTGACGATTGGACCGATCGCCGCGCTTTTCTCGCCTACCTGCGCACCACGCTGTTTTTCGAGCGCGACCATCCGCGCTGGCAGATTGACCCGCAGACGCACAGCGGCACAGCGGTCAACGCCGTGTTTCATCTCCTCGTGCGCCACGCGGACGACCTGCGCGCGGTCACTCCCGACATTCTCTCGCTGCTGGCCGGTATCCCACGTTTTCTCGAGGAAGGGCGCGCGTGCCTGCGTTGCCCGGTTCCCCTTTGGACCAAGCTCGCGGTGCGTTCGAGCACGCATGCGGCCACTTTTCTCGAGCAGACCTCGGCGCAAATCGTGCCGCTGGCCAAGTCCCCTGCCCGCGCCCGGCGGCTTTTCGCCGAGGCCGCCGCGGCCTTTCGCACCTACGCCCGACACCTCGGGAAAATCACCGTTGGTGCGGCCAACGGATTTGCCGTCGGCCGCGCGAACTTTGAATTCCTCCTGCGTGAGCGCATGGGCACCGATGCCAGTGCGGCGGAATTGCTGGCCGAAGGCCATCGGCTGGTCGCCTCGGTCTCGGCCGAACTGAAATCCGAAGCGGCCAAATTCGGACGGCGCCCCGCGCACGAAATTCTCGAGCGCCTGCGCAATGAATGGCAACCATCGGCCGGAGAGTTGCTCCCCGAATACCGCGAAGTCACCGGCAGCATCAAAAAGCAGCTCGCGAAGGCCGGTCTGGTCAGCTTGCCCCGCGGGGAGAAATTGAAGGTTGTTCCTGTCCCCGAATTCCTGCGCGAACAATTCCCGACCGCTGCCTACAGCGCACCCGGACCCTTCGACGCGGACCAAACCGGCATTTTTTGGGTCAATGATCTCTCTCAGCAGGCGAAGAACGACGCGGATCGATGTGCCGAGATCGCGCAGCACTTCGGCTTGGAACTGACCTGCGCACACGAGGCTTATCCGGGGCACCACCTGCAATTCATCGTGCAGAACCGCCATCCGAGCCGGCTGCGCCGCATGTTCTCGCACGCCATTTTCTACGAAGGCTGGACGCTGTGGTGCGAAAAACTCTGCATCGAGAAAAAGATCTACCGCGCGCCGCACGCGCGGCTCATCCAATTGCACGATGCCCTTTGGCGGGCCCACCGCATTCTCGTCGATATCGGACTCCATACCGGCGGCATGTCCCACGCCGCGGCAACCAAACACATGATGGAACACGTCGGCTTCACCCGGGCCCGCGCCGCGGCCGACGTGAATTGGTATACCGCCGCGCCGACCGTGCCGATGAGCTACCTGCTCGGACGCGAGAAAGTGGCCGCGCTCTTCGCCGCGCACCGAGGCTCGCTGCGACAATTCAACGACCGGCTGCTCTCGCACGGCGCCGTGCCGTTCGCGTGGTTTTCCCCACCACGCTTGTAGCGACGCTACAGTTTTTGTTCCGCCGGCGAAGGGCCGAAACAATTCAGGTAAGTATACCCCTCGAGAGCCTTTTCATAGGAGTCGAGGAGGCGCATACCTTCGGTCGGCTTGAGGCGGTCCTTTTTGATCGCGGAGTCAACCTGCACTTTCATGCGGCGGGTCAGTTCGCTTTTTTCCCATTGGGTCAGCGCGAGGACATTGCCGATGGTGTTTCCGCCGATGATTTCTTCGATGTAGTAACCGCTCTCTTCGTCCTCATCCAAAAAGATGTGCATCTCGTTGACGCGGCCGAAAAGGTTGTGCATGTCGCCCATGATGTCCTGATAGGCACCGGCGAGGAAAAATCCGAGGTAGTAGGGCTTGCCTTCTTCCGGACGGTGCACGGGCAAGGTCGGCTTTACGTCCTGCAGATCGATGAATCGTGCCACCTTGCCGTCGGAATCACACGTGATGTCGACCAGCGTGGCCTGGCGATCCGGCGCCTCCGCGAGACGGTGGAGCGGCATGACCGGGAAAAGCTGTCCGAGCGCCCAGTGATCGAGAAGCGACTGGAAGACGGAAAAATTGCACATGACCTGATCGCCGAGGGAAATTTCCAGATCTTTGACTTCCTCGGGCACATAGCGGACGCCGCGGAAAAGCTCGACCACCTTGGCGGCGATGCGCCAGTAGACGGTTTCGATTTTGGCCTTGGCCGGCAGGTCGAGGAGACCGAGGGAAAACATCGAATCGGCTTTTTCGCGGATCTCCTGCGCATCATGCAGGCTCTCGAGGCGGTGCTTGCTGCCGAGGGACTGGTAGATCGCGATGATGTCGCGCACCACGGCGGGATCGGACTCGGCGGCGGTCACTTCGGGTCCGCGCGAAACTTTCTCGATCGCGCCGAAGGCTTCGACCACGAGCACGGAATGGTGCGCGGCGATGGCGCGTCCGCTTTCGCTGACCAGCACCGGATGCGCCACCTTTTCTTCATCACAGACTTCCTGCACGGCGCCAACGACGTCGCGGGTGTATTCGTGGAGCGAATAGTTGACCGAGCTGTCGAAAGTGGTGCGCGACCCGTCGTAGTCGATGCCGAGTCCGCCTCCGACATCGAGGTAGCCGAGTTCGTGACCGAGTTTCTGCAGCTTGGCATAGAACCGCGCGGCCTCGCGCACGGCGCGTTTGATCGTGCCGATGTCGGGAATCTGCGATCCGACGTGGAAATGGACAAGCTTGAGGCAATGGGCCATGCCCTCGCGGCGGAGCAATTCGCTCGCCCCGACCAGTTCCGCGGTGGACAGGCCGAACTTGGCGTCCTCGCCGCCGCTCGTCGCCCACTTGCCGGCGCCTTTGGTGGCGAGGCGCACGCGCACGCCGATCCAAGGTTCGACATCCATCTGCTTGGCCACGGTGAGGACCTGCGTGAGTTCCTCGATTTTTTCCACGACCATGACCAGGCGCTTGCCGAGCTTGCGACCGAGCATGGCATTGCGCACGTAATCGGCGTCCTTGTAGCCATTGCAAATGATGAGACTTTCCAGGTCATCGTGAATGGAGAGCGCGGCGAGCAACTCGGGCTTGCTGCCGGCTTCGAGGCCGAAATGGAATTCCGCCCCGGCATCGACCACTTCCTCCACGACTTCGCGAAGCTGGTTCACTTTGATCGGGAAGACGCCGCGGTAGACGTTTTTGTATCCGGCTTCGGCGATAGCCTCGGCGAAAGCGCGGTTGACCGTCTGGACGCGGTGACGGAGCAAATCCTGGAAACGAAGGGTGAGCGGAAAAGCCAAGCCGCGCTCGCGTGCTTCGCGCACGAGTTCCATCATGTCGATCTCGCGCGCCGCATCGCCATCCGGCCGCACCGCGACGTGCCCTTGACCGTTGACGGTGAAATACGGGGAGCCCCAACGCTCCACATTGTAGAGCGCGACAGCCGAGGAAACGTCCCAATCTTTCATATTTCGCGAGCGCGCTAATAGGGCCGCGCGGCGCGGAGTGCAACCGGAAATCTGCAGGAATTTTGCTTTGGCCCGGATCGGCCTCCCCGGGCAGACTGGTTTCATGGACCAAAACCCCTTGCCGCGCATCGAGCACGAGGTGCCGGTCATGTTCTTCGACACGGACTGCGGCGGGGTCATCCACAACCTCGCTTACCTGCGCTTTGTCGAGACAGCGCGCACGATCATGGCCGCGCAAATGGGCATGCGCCTGCCCGAGATGGCAGAGGAAGGACTCTATCCGGTCGTCCTGCGCACCGAGATCGACTACCTTTCACCCGGCAAGTTCGGCGATCGCATTATCGTTCGCGGCGGGGTCAGCGAGGTCGGCCGCGTGCGCTTCTGGGTGGAGTTCGAGGTGGTTCGGGTCGACGACGGAACCATCCTGACCAAAAGCCGCCAATCTCTCGCTCTCATCCGCATGCCCAGCGCCAAGGCGGAGCGTTTACCGCGGGAATGGTTCGAGTAATCCCCTCGCCGGGAAACGGTGAGGCGAAAGTCCGGGGCGCGGACTACGCCCCAGCCCGCAGCGAGCGCGCCACGGCGCCCAGCGCCAAGGTCAATTTTTCCCGCACACCGGGGGCAAAGCCGCGTTTTTCGTGAAGCACGAGGAGTTGCAGGGCGTCGCAACGCAGCAAACTGGCATTTCCGACTTCCAGATGCAGCGTGATCCCGCGCGGCTCGCCCCAACCCGCCTCCCGCGCGTCGATCGCCCGGTCCATCGCGCCGGATGCCGCGTCGAGCAACTCGGTTTGCTTGAGATCAAGGGGAATACTCCAAGCGGCAAGCACTTCGCGCCGTCGGGAAACCAGACAGCCCTCGATCCCTGGCAAACTGCAGCACAAGCGCGGCACGTCGGCCGCCGTGATCTGCTCCTCGGTATGGAAAATCTCCTGCAAAACCTTGTCCGACCGCAAACCGACCGTGCTCCAAGCCGTCCCGGCGCGCTCCATGCGGGGCAATCCGGAAAGTATCTTCTCGCGCAGGCCGGCGGGCGCACCGACCTCTTCCGCGCCGCCGGGCCAGACCTCATGCTCCCACAGCACGTGCAGCGGATGCTTGCCTTTGGGGCGCAGAGCCAGAGCTTTCGTCATGCCGGCAGCAAAACCGCTTCGCTTTACCTTTGCAATCCGTCGCTGCTCGCTAAATTGAAATCATGACCCGTTTTTTGCTTCCGATTCTCATCGGCGCGACGGTCGGCGCTGCCCTGGGTTACTTCGGTCAATGCACCTCCGGCACCTGCCCTCTCACCGCCACATGGTGGCGCGGGGCGATCTTCGGCGCGCTCTTCGGTCTCGTTGTTGCCTGGCCCCCATCCTCTGTCTCGTGAAGACCATCACCATCACCGAGGCGAAAAAGCACCTCGGCGCCTGCCTGAAGGACGCCGTGGACGGAGCCAATATCGGCATCATTTGCGGATCACGCATCGTGGCCCTGCGTCCCGTGGAGGTGACATCGATGGACTTAGACGAGGTGGGCGATGCCGACACCGACAAGCTGACCGCCGAGCAAAAAGACCGCCTCTACGCCCGACTGAAAAAGGAGCGCAAGGACGCCAAGCGACGGCGGAAGGAACTGCTCGGCAGCGTCGAACCGTAACGCATTCGGTGGATCGCGCCGTCCCGGCGCGAGCATTCTGTTCTCCTATCGCGATGGGACATCGCGATCCACCGGATCCTCTGTGCCGCCGCTCCATTTCTTGACCGCTTGCGAAGCCTCGAGAATACTGGACATATGTCCAGCAATCCTACAGCGCGGCAAAAACAGATCCTCGACTACATCCGGCGCCATCGCACGCGACACGGCCTACCGCCGACCGTGCGCGAGATCCAAAACCATTTCGGCTTTGCCAGCCCCAACGCGGCAGCCTCCCACCTGCGTGCGCTGGAAAAGAAAAAACTCCTGCAGCGCGAACCCGGCTCAGCCCGCGCCTTGCGCGTCATGGGAGACGATCGCAAGGAGGTCACGGCCATCCCCATCTACGGCGACATCCCGGCGGGTTTCCCCGACACCCGCGAACAGCGTCCGGATGGCTGCGTCTACGCAGATCTGGACTCGCTCGACATCCGGCGCACGGCGCGGACCTTTGCCGTGCGCGTGCGCGGTGATTCCATGACCGGCGCACACATTGTCGACGGTGATCTCGTCGTGCTCGAGTTGCGCGAACCGAACCACGGCAACATCGTGGCCGCGTTGATCGACGGCGAGACGACTTTGAAACGCTATCTCGTGCGCAACCGGCGTCCGTTTCTCCGCGCGGAAAACCCGAAATATCCGGACCTCATCCCCGCGCACGAGCTGGTCATCCAGGGCGTGATGATCGCCCTCTTCCGCAAGCCGAAGGACGCGGGACGCCCGATCGAGCCATAGGTGGATCGCGCCGTCCTCGGCGCGATAATTCAAACGGAAATCGCGATGGGACATCGCGATCCACCAAAAACAACGCCGCCGGGTATCATCGACCCGGCGGCGCGCTTGTTTATTTTGCCTAAGTTTTCTTCTTACTTGATGAAGAGCATCTCTTGGTAGGTCGGCAGCGGCCAGACGTCGTCGGGCAGCAGGCTTTCCAATTCGTCCACCGTGCCGCGGACTTTGAGCATGGCAGGCAAGACCTTGAAGGTCCAATCGCCGACTTCATGCGCGGCGGCGTGCACCGAATGCAGCATGGTCAGATCGCTCTCTAGCTGGGAGACGAGGGCGGCAACCTTCTCGAGCGTGGACGTGCTGACGGATACGCCGGCGGCCTTCATCTTGGACACACCCTCGGCGAGGCTCGCCGCGTAGGCGGCGGCCACCGGGAAGATTTTGGTCTGCGCGATTTCCGCGACCAGCTTCGCCTCGACGTTGACCACCTTTTCGTATTGCTCGCAAAGGATGGCGTGACGGCTCTTCAGCTCGGTTTCGGAAAGGACACCGTATTTCTCGAAGACCTCGATGACGTCCGGCGTGACGAGCGCGGGGAAGGCATCGGCCGAAGTCTTGAGGTTGGGCAATCCGCGTTCGGCGGCCTCGGCGTGCCACTCTTCGGAGTAGCCGTTGCCGTTGAAGATAACGCGGCCGTGTTTGTCCATGACCTCTTTCAGCGCGTCTTGGATACCTTTGTTGAGATCCGAGGCACCCTCGAGTTTCGAGGCCATCCACTCGAGCGAATCGGCCAGGATGGTGTTCATCGCGATGAGCGGACCGGAGATCGACTGGTTGGAGCCGACCGCGCGGAACTCGAAGCGGTTGCCGGTGAAGGCGAACGGCGAGGTGCGGTTGCGGTCGCCCGCGTCCTTGGGCAGCTCGGGCAAAACATCGACGCCGATTTTCAGCGTGCCGCGCTGCTTGGACGTGGTCGCTCCGCCGGCTTTGATTTGCTCGAAGACATCGGCGAGCTGGTCGCCGAGGTAAATCGAGATGATGGCCGGAGGCGCCTCGTTGGCGCCGAGACGGTGGTCATTGCCGGCCGAGGCAATGCTCGAGCGGAGGAGCGGGGCGAATTTGTCGACCGCACGGATGACCGCGCCGGCGAAGACAAGGAACTGCGCGTTCTCGTGCGGCGTGTCGCCCGGATCGAGCAGGTTGCCCTGCGTGGCGTTGCCCAGCGACCAGTTGACGTGCTTGCCCGAGCCGTTGATGCCGGCGAAGGGCTTCTCGTGCAGCAGGCAGGCCAGACCGTGCTTGTCGGCGGTCTTTTTCAGCACCGTCATGATCAACTGCTGGTGATCGGCGGCGAGGTTGGCCGACTCGAAAAGCGGCGCGATCTCGAACTGCCCGGGCGCGACTTCGTTGTGGCGGGTCTTGGCCGGGATGCCGAGTTTGAAGAGTTCGCGGTCGACTTCATACATGAAAGCCATGACGCGATCCGGAATGAGGCCGAAGTAGTGGTCCTCGAATTCCTGACCCTTCGGCGCGGCTGCGCCGAAGAGCGAGCGGCCGGCCGAAAGCAGGTCGGGGCGCGCGAAGAAGAACATTTTGTCGACGAGGAAATATTCCTGCTCGGGTCCGGCCGTGGCCGCGACGCGGGCAATGGATTTGTGGCCGAAAAGGTTGAGGATGCGGCGGGCCTGTTTGTCCAGGACCTGCATCGACTTGAGCAACGGCGTTTTGGTGTCGAGCGCCTCGCCGGTCCATGACACGAACGAGGTGGGAATGCAGAGCGTCGTGCCATTGGCGTTTTCCATGAGGAACGCCGGGCTGGTCACGTCCCACGCGGTGTAACCTCGCGCGCTGTGCGTGGCGCGGATGCCGCCGGACGGGAAGGACGACGCATCGGGCTCGCCCTGGATGAGGGTCTTGCCTTTGAATTTCGAAATCGTCGTGCGGCCGTCGGTGCCGGGATCATAGAACGAATCGTGCTTCTCGGCCGAAGTTCCGGTCAGCGGATAAAAAACGTGCGCGAAGTGCGTTGCCCCGCGGCTGACCGCCCAATTCTTCATCGCTTCAGCCACCTCATCGGCCACGCCTTCGGGAAGCTTGGTGCCGTTTTCCACCGTTTCGATCACCGCTTTGTAGGTGGCGGGCTTGAGGGTTTCCTTCATGACGCCGAGGCTGAAGGTGTTGGAACCGAAGACAGTTTCCGGCGTCTCCTCGATGAAGTTGACGGAGGCGTCCTGCGATTTGCGGGCGGCGATGGCCGCTACAGCGGCGGCGCGTGCTGACATGTTGCTCATAGTGGTGATTGGTTGATGTTTAGGGACTGAAAAGACTTCCAGCTTCGCTCGAAGGCGCAGCAGAAAGTCGTTAACTCTTAAAGAAAAGCACGAAGCGTGCCAAGGCGCCAAGATCAGAAGCAGGGGCCGGCTCAACTGTCTAATCCGAGACACCTCCCGGCGCGGTGGTGAAATTTAGCCACCTTTCCCCGCGCGGGGATGAAAACCACAGAGGACGCAGAGCGCACAGATAGATCCGCTCGAACCCCTTTTTGCTTCTGTGATTTCTGCGTTCTCTGCGGTTATCCAATGAAATCACCCTCGCCCGGACCAAGCCGGGGGATAATCAGGGCGCCGCCAAGCAGCGACCAGAAATCCCACTCCGACCAACAGCGTGAAGACGGAAAGAAACTGCCCCTTGGTCAGGAGCCAAACATAGCCCGCATCGGGCGACCGGAAAATCTCCGCGAGGCTCCGGGTCAATGCGTAGCCGACAAAGAAGAGGCCGGTAATCACCCCGTTCGGCACGCGCACCTTGGTCCGCACCAGCCAAAGAATGACCAACAACAATGCTCCCTCCAGCATCGCCTCGTAGATCTGCGACGGGTGCCTCGGGGTCAGATACTCGCCGACCATACCGGCCAGTTCGGGCGATCCGGGGACTGAAGCGACCACATCGTCCAATCCGGCCGGACCGGAGAAATATTCCTGCGCGCGCCCGAGCACCTCGCGCTGTGTCTCCACCGGCGCCTCGTAAAGCTCCTTGGGAAATTTCACCGCCCAAGCCACTTCGACGGGCCGGCCGTAGAGCTCGCCGTTGACGAAATTGGCCAGACGCCCCAAGAAAATCCCGGCCGCCGCACCAATGACAACATTGTCGCCCAACCCGGGCCAGCTGACTTGGTGACGCCACGCATACCAGAGTGTGTAGAGAGCCACACCGAGCATGCCGCCGTGCGCGGACATGCCTCCCTCCCAGACACGAAAAAACATGAGCGGATCGCGCAGGAAACCATCGAGGTCGTAGAACAACATCTCGCCGAGGCGCCCGCCGATGAGCACGCCGAAGACGGCGCAACCCGTGATAAAATCACCAATTTTCTCCGGCGGGATGACCGAAAGCCCGCGCTTGGCCAAATAGAGGTAGATGAAATACGAGGCCGCAAAAGCCGCAAGATAGGCGAGTCCATACCAACGCACCCCGAACCCGTCGCCGACCTGCACGGCGAATGGATCCAAATTGTGGACCCAGTAGGCGATCATTGCGCGGGGCGCAGCTGAGAGGTGAGAGATGAGGGTTGAGGGAACGGAAAAACTAGCCCTGCTATCCTGCCTTTTCTCTCAACTTTCATCTCTCAACCCTCAACTACCTTTGCGGCACTTTGCGGAACCGCGACGGATCGTACCCTTGCTCCGCCAGCGATTTCATGACCGCCGCGTAGTCCGCATCACTCATCCTTTTGTCCCGCGCCATGACCCAGCCGTAATCGCGCGAAGGATGGCCCACGGCCATGAATCGGTAGGCCGGATCGAGATAGAGAACGTAATAGGGCAGCGCAATCGGCCAGAGGAATTGCACGCGCCACTCGGCGTTGGATTTCTTGTCCACCACCCATGCGATCCCGTTCATCACTTTCTCCGGACCGTCAAAGCCGCCCTTCCGGTAACTGAAAATGTTGTCCATCTTCCCATCCGGCCGCATGCGGTAGGTGTCCTTCGAATCGTAGGTGTCCCGCTCCAGCCAATAGGGGATGTGCCCGATGACCCACCAATCCCCCATGAATCGCGGCAGATCCACGTAGTCCACCGCTTTGAGCGGCGGCTTCGACGCGCAGCCGGCAAAAAGCGCCAAGCCCAGCACGGGCAGCAACCAAAGCATCTTTTCCATCCCCGCAGCAAACCAGCGGGCCACCTCCGAGTCAAACTCGCCACGCGACACGCGTCACTCGCAGCCCCTCTTCACTTCCTTCTTTTCCCGCGCACCCGACCAAGTCATGCTGGCCATTAATTTTCCCGGCAGTTTTCACCAACCCATGAGCGCGAACGGCAGCAACGGCACCACGATGATCAACGTCCAGATCGACGGCCAATGGCGCCAGTTCCCCAAAGGAACCAAGCTCATCGAGGCGTGCATGCAGAGCGGCAGCTTCGTCCCGCATTACTGCTACCATCCGGCCCTCAGCACCCCGGGCAATTGCCGCATGTGCTTGCTCGAAATCGGCGGGCCGAAAATGGACGCCAACCGCCAGCCGATCCTCGGCACCGACGGACGCCCCGAAATCGCCTGGTCGCCCAAACCGCAAATTTCCTGCGCGCTGGAAATCACCGAAGGCATGGCCGCCCGCACCAATTCCCCGCTGGTCGAGGATTGCCGCAAGGGCGTGATGGAATTCCTCCTCATCAACCATCCGCTCGACTGCCCCATCTGCGACAAAGCCGGGGAATGCCGCCTGCAGGAATTCGCCGTCGAGTTCGGCAACGGCGGATCGAACTTCATCGAGGACAAAGTCAAAAAACCCAAACGCCAAGACATCGGCAAACACATCGTCCTCGACGACGAACGCTGCATCCTCTGCTCCCGCTGCGTCCGCTTCATGCAGGAAGTGGCCCACGACGACGTCCTCGGCTTCGTCGACCGCGGCAGCCACACCACGCTGACCGTTCACGAAGGACAGCGCCTCGACAGCAATTACTCGCTCAATACGGTCGACATCTGCCCGGTCGGCGCGCTGACCAGCAAAGATTTCCGCTTCAAGATGCGCGTCTGGTTCCTGCGCGAAACGAAAAGCCTCTGCACCTCCTGCGGCACCGGCTGCAACACCATCATCGGCGCCCGCGAAAACGAAATCATCCGCCAGACCCCGCGGCAGAACGATGCGGTCAATTCCTACTGGATGTGCGACCACGGACGCCTCAACTACGCCTACCTCTACCGCGAAGACCGGCTTGTGCAGCCGCAACTCCGCGAGAACGGCCAGCTGCAGAAATCCACCTGGCCCCGCGTGACTCAGGAAGTCGCGCAAAAATTGTCCGCCGTCCCGCGCGGCGAAACCGCGATGATTGCTTCCGCCCGCATGACCAACGAAGAACTCTGGCTGGCCGGCAAAGTCGCCCGCCACCTCGGCATCAGCCTGCACGACGTGGTGGCGCGCCCGCAAAAAGCCGACGGCATTTTGGTCGGCGATGACGGCAATCCGAACACCACCGGCGCGCAATTGCTCGGCATCACGCACAATGAACCCGGGGCCAAGGCGAACGAAATCGCCGCGGCCGTGCGCAACGGCAAGGTCAAAGCCCTGCTCTGCCTCGGCGAGGATCCCCGTCATTACGGCCTCACCGAGGCCGACCTCGCCCACCTCGATCTTATCGTCTGCCTCGACATCCTCCCCAACACCGCGACCAAACTCGCCACCGCCATCCTCCCCGGCGCCGGCTTCGCCGAAAAACGCGGCTCGATGGTCAACGTCAAAGGCCGCATCCAGCGCCTCAACCGCGCGACACAGCCCCCGGGCCAAGCCCGCGATGACTGGGAAATTCTCTCCGACCTCCTCCGCGCCCTCGGCGCCGATGCCCCGCAAACACTCGAAGGCATCTTCAAAGAAATGTCCGCCGCCGTTCCGGCGTTCGAAGGTCTCACCTTGGCCAAACTCGGCGAGGAGGGCATCCCGCTCCAAACCACGGCCTCCCTGTAGCGTCGTTGTCCCGGTGGATCGCGATGTCCCTATCGCGATTGACTGATTGGAATATCGCGCCGGGACGGCGCGATCCACCCCCACCAGACGTCGCGAACCGTTTGAGGCTTCCGGCTGGTGGGCATACAGATCCGAGAGACGCCGTTGCTACATCCCAATTTGCCCCTGTCCCGACGTGCCGGGAATATTTGCTCCAGCGCTCGGCGGGTCCGGAGGCCGCCCTACCTGACTGGTCTGACTTGCTTAAAACTCCTTCGAAGCCCCGATATCGAGCAAATTCAGATGCAATTGCCGGTCGGCGAATTCGCGGATGGCTTCGTTCCGATCGATTTCAATCGGCGGGAAGGTGTCATAATGCACGCCAACCACTTCCTTGACCTCGAGAAAACCGGCGGCACGTGCCGCGTCTTCCGGACCCATGGTGAAGTTGTCGCCGATGCAGAGCACGGCGAATTTCAACGAGGCACTGTCGCCGATGAGCTTCATGTTCCGGGTCAGCGCGGTGTCGCCCGAGTAATAGAAATGTCCCTGCGGCGTCTCGACGAGGAAGCCGCCCGGATTTCCGCCATAGCTGCCGTCGGGCATGCTGCTGGAATGGGTGGCCGCCGTCATTTTGACGCGGCCGAAGGGAAATTGTTTGGCTCCGCCCAGATTCATGGGGTGCGCTTTTTCGACGCCCTGTTTGGCGAACCAATCGACAATTTCCCAGTTGGCCACGAGCGTCGCGCCGGTGCGCTTGGCGATGGCAGCCACGTCGGCCACGTGATCGAAATGCCCGTGGGAAACGAGGATGTAGTCGGCCGGGATTTTGCCGATATCAATGGCGGATGCCTTGGGGTTGGGGGTGACAAACGGGTCGAAGAGCAGGTGAACCCCTTCCACCTCGACGCCGAAACACGAGTGCCCGTAGTAGGTCAATTTCATGGACGTAGTCTTCCGGAGTAATCCGCTCCTTTTTCATTGTCAAACACCCTCGGAAGCCTTCGAAGTGACGGACCCATGCGCCGCCTGCTCCTCGACGCCGCCAATTGGTTCCCCGCGTGGGTGCTCGGCGCCGCCCTGCTCGCGCTCTGGCACCCGCCGCTTTTTGCCTGGTTCTCGGGCCCTTGGATCGTTTGGGGACTGGCCGTGGTCATGCTCGGGATGGGACTGACCTTGAGCGTGGAGGATTTTGCCGCGGTGGTGCGCATGCCGCGCGCGGTGGCCCTCGGCTTCGCCGCCCAATACACCATCATGCCCCTGCTCGGCTGGAGCGTGGCCAAACTCCTCTCCTTGCCTCCGGCCTTCGCCGTGGGACTCATCCTCGTGGCCTGCTGTCCGGGCGGCACAGCCTCAAATGTGGTGACTTACCTCGCGCGGGCCAATGTCGCGCTGTCGGTGGTCATGACCATGTGCTCGACCCTCGCCGCGGTGATCATGACCCCGCTGCTCACGCAATGGTTGGCTGGCGCTTACGTGCCGGTAGATGCCGCGGGAATTTTCCTTACCACGGCACAAGTCGTCCTCGCACCGGTGCTCATCGGTTTGCTCTTGCACCACAAGGCGCCGCGCTTCACGGAGTTCGTCCTGCCGGCCGGTCCGCTTCTTTCCGTGATGGTGATCAGCCTCATCGTCGGTGCAATCATCGCGCAGAACGCGGCGGCCATTTTCACCTACGGTGCGGTCCTTCTTCTCGCCGTCTTTATGCTCCACGGCGGCGGCTTCGTGCTCGGATACGCCGCGGCGAAGGTTTTCCGCTACGACGACTCGGTGGCGCGCACCGTTTCCATCGAGGTCGGCATGCAAAATTCCGCACTCGGCGCCGTGCTGGCCAAAACACGCTTCGCGGCCGAGCCGCTGACCGCCGTGCCCTCCGCCTTATCCAGCGTTTGTCACTCGCTCATCGGCAGCCTCTTGGCCGGTTGGTGGCGGTGGCGCGGGTGACACTTGCCGGGGACCGGCTTTTTGTTTAACCCTCCCGCTTCCCATACTCCCCCATGCAAAAACCGCACCTCTCCTTCTGGCAGATCTGGAACATGTCCTTCGGGTTCCTCGGAATCCAATTCGGCTGGGGACTGCAGATGGCCAACATGTCGGCCATCTACACCTTCCTCGGAGCCAAATCCGAGCAACTCTCCCTCCTCTGGATCGCCGCACCGCTGACCGGTCTCATCGTGCAGCCCATCATCGGCTACCTCAGCGACCGCACGTGGAATCGTCTGGGACGACGCCGCCCGTATTTCCTGATCGGCGCGCTCATCGCCTCGGCCGCCCTGATCGCCATGCCGAACTCATCCGTCCTTTGGATGGCCGTCGGCCTGCTCTGGATCCTCGATGCCTCGATCAATATCACCATGGAGCCGTTCCGCGCCTTCGTGGCCGACAAACTTCCCGAGGAGCAGCGCAAACAGGGCTTCGCCATGCAAAGTCTGTTCATCGGACTCGGCGCCGTCATCGCCTCGGCCCTGCCGTGGATCCTCAGCAACAACTTCGGCATGTCGATGGAAGCCGCCGAAGGACACATCCCCACCGCGATCAAACTCGCCTTTTATATCGGCGCCGGCGCGTTCCTCTTCGCCGTTCTCGTCACCATCCTGACCACCCCGGAATACCCGCCGGAGGACATCGACACGTTCCTCCGTGAGAAAGAGGAAACCAAGGGCTTCTGGCGCGGTGTGCGCGAAATTTTCGCCGGAATCGGCTCAATGCCGACCGTGATGAAACAACTGGCCGCCGTCCAATTCTTCACCTGGCTCGGACTCTTCGCCATGTGGATTTATTTCTCGGTCAGCGTCGGTGTGCATTTCTACGGCGGAGTGGCCGACGGCACTGACGAGCAACGCAAACTCTTCAGCGAGGGTGTGGCCTGGGCCGGTCTTTGTTTCGCCGCCTACAACGGCGTCTGCTTCGTCTTTTCCTTCGTCATAATGGCTCTGGCTCGCCGCTACAGCGCCAAAGCCATCCACATCCTCTGCCTGCTCTGCGGCGCGGCCGGTCTCGGCTCTGTCATGCTCTTCACCGATCCGAAACTCCTGCTTCTTTCCATGACCGGCGTGGGCATCGCGTGGGCGTCCATTCTTTCCATGCCCTATGCCATGCTTTCCGGCGCGGTCGATCCGAAGAAAATGGGACTCTTCATGGGCATCTTCAATTTCTTCATCGTCATCCCGCAGGTTGTCGCCTCGCTCGGTCTCGGACTTTTCGTCAAACAATTCCTCGGCAATGACCCCGTCGGCGCCGTCGCATTCGGCGGAGTTTGCTTCCTCATCGCCGCCCTGCTCACGTTCCGCGTGCAAGCCACCGAAGACACCGCGCCGCTGAAATCGGCCTCCTTGTAGCGGCGCTCTATGAGCGCCGGTGCATCGCCCGCACCCGCCAAAGATCCCAAGCGCTTCGCCATCCATCGCGCACCGGCCGGAACTTCGTTTCCTCGTCGTTGATCCACTCGACCGGCAATTCGTCGACGCGCAGGCCCGACTTTTGTGCGAGCAAAAGAATTTCCGTGTCGAAGGCAAACCCATCGATTTGCGACCGCGAAAAAATTTCCTGCGCAGCAGTCCGACGGAACGCCTTGAATCCGCACTGCGTGTCCTTGCTCGGACTCAACCCCAGAGCACGCACGAGATGGTTGAAAGCCCGCCCGGCACGCTCGCGCAGGAAATGCTGGCGCTTGGAAACCACGCTTTCCGGATGACGCCGGCTTCCGATCACCGCCGCCGTCCGGGGGTGGGCCTCGAGATGCGCGACAAAGGGGGCAACGTAACGCAAGGGAACGCTGAGATCGGCGTCCATGAAGAAAATGATTTCCCCGCTGGCGGCGAGCATCCCGGTGCGGACGGCCGATCCTTTGCCGCGGTGCACCGGATTTTCCCGCACTTGCACCACAGGATCGCCCTCCGCGGCCAACCGGGCCACCTCGGCAGTCCGGTCGCCGGAAGGTTCGACCACCACGATCACCTCACGCAACCGGGGAAATTCCGCGGCCAACTGCCTCAATCCCGTCACGCAGCGCCCGATACGCCGCTCCTCGGCATAAGCCGGCACCACAATTGACACGTCAGCGGCGGAATTTTCTGTCATGGTCGCAATTCTCCATGACCCTGCCCGCGACATTGCGCCGCCTTCCGTGGGATCTCATCGCCATCATGGCTTTGGCCGCGGTCTTCCGCTTCGTTCTGCTGGACCTCAAAGCGCCGCATTTCGACGAAGGCGTCAACGGTTGGTTCGCCGACAGCATGCGCGAAAAGGGGCACTTCGCCTATGATCCGACCAATTTCCACGGGCCTTGGCATTTTTACACCATCTTTGTCTCGCAAGAACTGCTCGGACGCAACCTCTGGGCACTGCGCCTGCCCGCGGTGCTGGCCAGCTTGCTCGCCATTCCGGTTTTCTTTCTTTTCGCGCGCTGGTTCGGACGACCCGCTGTGCGCTGGGCGGCTCTGGCTTTTGCCCTTTCCCCCGCTGAAGTCTTCTACGGACGTTATTCGATCCACGAATCGTGGTTCGCCCTCTTCACCATGCTTTTCACCTGGGGCGCGATCGCATTGTGGCTGGAACGCGACCGCGCCGGTCTCTGGGCCGCCGTGCTCGGCCTCGCCGGGATGATTCTCAACAAGGAAACCTACATCATCCACGCCGGTTCGCTCGGACTGGCAGCTCTTGTTTTCAGCGCCTGGCAGCGCGTCTCGCCGCTCCGCCCGCCGTTGGAGCGTGCCGCGACGCGGCGGTGGACCAAACGTGATGCCTGGACGGCCGGCGCTGTCGCTGCCTTTCTCCTCGTCTTCTTTTATTCGGGGAATTTTTTCCATTGGAAGGGACTCTACGGGCCGTTCGAGTCGCTCGCGGTTTGGACCAAAACCGGGGCGGAGGGTCAGGGGCATGGCAAGGAAGCTTATGACATTATTCCTTTCCTGAATTATTACTGGCTCGCACTGCTCGCCCGCTACGAGTGGCCGGCGCTGGCCGGTTTGGTCTGGTCGGTGCGCTATGCCTGGCCGTCACCCGCCGCACCGCGCCTGCTCGCCATCCTCGGCGGCGGAGTGCTGCTGGCCTATTCGCTGGTCCCCTACAAAACGCCTTGGTGCATCATCGCCATCCTCTGGCCTTGGTTTCTCTTTTTCGGCGCGGCCATCGAGGCTGCCGGACGAAAATCCGTTCGCTGGATCGCCATTGCCCTGCTCATCGCTTCTGCGGCGCTCTCCATCCGGTTGAATTTTTTCCGCTACGAGGACGACAGCGAGCCCTACGTCTACGTGCAGACTTACAACACGGTGCATGAATTCACCGGACCTCTCCTGGCGCTCGCCGCGGCCGATCCGCGCGCCGCGCTCACTCCGGGTGCCATTTACCTCGAGAGCTACTACCCGCTGCCGTGGATGCTCGGGGATTTTCCGAACATCGGATACCACGGTGGCAAAATTCCCACAGAACTGCCAGCCACGGAAAAATTCCATGTCATCGAAGCGGAAAAGGCCGCGGAACTCCGCCCGCGGATCGGTCCGGGCTTCACCGAAATCACCTTCAAACTGCGCTCTGGAAAAGACGAATGCGTGGTCTTTTTTGCGCAGGATCTGCTCGATGCCGTGGCGGAGTTGCCGCAGCAAAAACGGGCCCGGAGGGGTGAACTATGACCGGGTGGCGCATCCTTTGCAGCGGACTCGTCTTTGTCGCCGTAGCCACTATCGCGGCCTCCGGTCTCGCCGTGCTTGGCGGGAAGTTCACGCCGCAAAGCACATGGATCGCATTCGCCGCGGGCTTGATCGCGGCTTGGGCCACGGCACGAACGGCCTCCGCCCCGCGGCAAAGGATCACCTTGGCCGACGCCATTCTCTTTGTCGTCTTCGCCCTCGCTGCCGCCCGGGCATTTCTTTGGGTCATTTATCCCGACGGCGGGAATTTGGAAGTTCTCTCCCCGCACAATCTTGGCGACATGGCACTGCACCTCAATCTGATCCACCGCTTCGCCAATGGCGGCAACTTCTGGCCGGAAAATCCGTTCCTCGCTGGCGCCATCTTCCCCTACCACCCGGGCATGGACATTTGGAACGCGCTGCTGCGCATCGCCGGTGTGCCGGTCTATGAGGGCTTACGCTGGACCGCACTGCTCGGAGCAGCCGCGGCCGCCGCTGCACTCTGGCGTTGGGGACGCGGGTTCACCATGGCAGCCTTCCTCTTCGCCGGCGGGTTCGGCGCGCTCACCGTCCTGCAAAGCGGCGCCCTCGATGGAATGCTCGACCAGGTGGAATGGAAAAACACATTCCTCACCATGTTTGTCACGCAACGAGGACTTCTCTACTCGCTGCCGGCCGGCTTGGTGCTTATGACAGTTTGGCGTGCGCAATTGCGCGGAGACGCGCAGGGGCCGTCCTTGCCCGTGCCGGCCCAAGTCGCCCTCTATGCCCCGACGCCCCTCTTCAACGCGCCAGCCTTTCTTTTTCTCAGCATTCTTCTTGCCGCCTGCGCGGTAGCCTCTTGGCGCGGCGGCCGCCTCCGCCCGTTTCTCGCCACGGGACTCATCAGCATCATTCCCGCATCGTGGCTCGTCCATCTGGTCACCGCCGGTTTCACCGCGCCGGGTGCACTGCGCTTCGAACCGGGGTGGATGCAAGGTGAAGGTGGGCTTTGGTTCTGGCTTTGGAATTTCGGCATCTTTCTGCCGCTGGTTGCCGCCTGCGCCGTGACCGTCTTTCGTCCGCGCGGCGCGGATACCACGACACGCGTCTTCTGCGGCGTGGCCATCGCCACCTTGGTATTCTGCTTTCTCTTCGCGATCGCTCCTTGGGCATGGGACAACACCAAACTTCTGCTCTGGGCCTACCTCGCGTTGGCACCTTTCCTTTGGAGCACACTCATCGCCCGGTGGCCGGTCTGGGTCCGCGCTGGCACTTGCCTCCTGCTCTTTGCTTCCGGCGCCCTCGCCCTGATCGGCGGACTCGATTCGCGCCACGGCTACCAATTGGCCGACCGCTCGGAGTTGGCCGCGGTGCAATTCATGCTGCGCACCATTCCGGTCAATGCGCGCCTCGCCACCGCACCATCCTACGAACATCCCGCACTCATCCTCGGACAGCCCGTGGTCATGGGCCACGATGGACACCTGTTCAGCCAAGGACTCGATTACGGCCCGACCCAGGGGGAACTGGGCGCATTGATGGCCGGTGGACCGGATTGGCGGAATGCAGCTCGCCGTCTGGGTGTGCACTATTTGTTCTGGGGCAAACGCGAGACAGAACGCTGGCCGGCTTCGCCCCAGCCATGGAGGGAGTGCGCCCCGGTCCTGGCGGACACTCCGCACGGCGCACTCTACCTACTCACGCCCTGTCTACTCGGGGAGTGAGTAGAGAGGTCGCCGAAGCAAGCTTTCAGCCTGAAAACTGAACCACTGAAAACTGCCGACTCCGCGCCGTGCGCGCGGCGCGGTCAGAACCGCCACATTCTGCCCTGCCGTGCGTCGGCAAAGACCTGCGGGCTGAGCAGGTAGGACATCGGCGGATCCGGCAGATGCGAGTCGTCGACGCGAGGCAGGGATTTGCCGATGGTTGCATCCCACGGTTGGCTGCGCGAGATGTTGATCGGCGTGCCGGTGCGCACGAGATTGAAGGTTTTCTGTGCCGCCTTCAGCGGCATACGCACGCAGCCATGCGTTGCGGGGTGCGGCTTCACAAAGCCCCAGTGCATGCCGTAGGCAGGTTTGAATTCCATCCAGTAAGTCATGGGATATCCGGCGCCCGGATTGCTGACGCGGCGGCGGTTAGCTGTCTTGGAATAGATGGTGTAGTTGCCGTGGGGCGTGGGCGTGGAGGCCGTGCCCACGCAAACCGGTGTGGCCAGCAAAACATCGTTTCCTTCCACCACGTAAAGTCGCTGGGCGCCGGTGCTGAGTTTCACCGACACATTGGAAGGATTGCGGGGCTGTTTGGCCGGCGGATCGAAAGTGAAGGAACTGCCTCCACCCGTCGTGGTTTGGCATCCGGTCAGGGCGCCCGCGGCAAGCACGGACATGAGAGTCAGGAAAGCGGTTTTGATCATGGGTGGACAGATAGTGTCCGCAGCCGCGATGGCAAGCAGAAACCGGACGCCGGACAACTTGCGTGTTGCCAATACCGCCCGACCAATAGAGAAAAAATGTCACACCTACGACCCGGCCCCGTGAAGAAAACCATCCTCATCGTCGACGACGAGAAAAACACCCGCGAGGGACTGCGCACCTCGCTGGAAGACGGCTACGAGGTCTATGTGGCCGCCGATGCGGGCGGCGCGAAGGCCATCATGGAAGCCGACCGCGTCGACCTGCTCATGACCGACCTCCGACTCGGAACGGACAATGGTATGGACTTGGTCAGTTGGGCTCTCCGCCAAAACCACCCGCCTGTCTGCATCATCATGACGGCCTACGGCGGTATCGAGGAAGCGGTCGAAGCGATGAAACGTGGCGCTTATGACTTTGTCACCAAACCGGTCAACATCGATCGGCTTGAACTCCTGATCAAACGCGCCTTGCACGGATCGGAAATCGAGCGCGAGAACGTCCGCCTGCGCGAGCAGATCGACAAGCGATACGGGTTGGAAACTTTCGTCGGCGATTCACCGGCCATGGCGCATGTGCTCGACACGATCAAACAGGTCGCACCATCCCGGGCCACCGTCCTCATCTCGGGCGAAAGCGGCACCGGCAAAGAACTCGTCGCGCACGCCATCCACCGCCTCAGCCCGCGCCATGGCGGACCGTTCGTCGCCGTGCATTGTGCGGCCCTTTCACCGCAACTCCTCGAAAGCGAACTCTTCGGCCACGAGAAAGGTGCGTTCACCGGAGCGGGCGAGCGGCGCATCGGACGCTTCGAGCAGGCCTCGGGCGGCACGCTGTTTCTCGACGAGATCGGCGAGATCGATGCCGCCACGCAGGTAAAAATCCTCCGTGTGCTCGGCGAACGCGTCTTCGAGCGCGTCGGCGGCAACAAACCCCTCGCCGCCGACGTCCGCCTCCTCGCCGCGACGAACCGCGACCTGACCAAAATGGTCGCCGAGGGAAACTTCCGCGAAGACCTCTTCTTCCGTCTCAATGTCGTCCAACTGCACTTGCCTCCGTTGCACGACCGGCGGGAGGACATTCCCCTGCTCGCCGTGCATTTCCTGCGCGAGGCGGCAAAGGAGAATGACAAACCTTTCCGCGAACTGACTTCCGATGCCATGAAGTGCCTGGCGAACTACGATTGGCCGGGCAACGTCCGCGAATTGCGCGCAGCCGTCGAGCACGGGGTTGTCATGGCCGGCGGACCGAAGATCACCCTGCGAGATCTCCCTTCGGGCGTCCGTCGTGCGGCCGAAACCGCGCCATCCGGGCCGCTCCCGCTTAACCTCGGCGAGACGGAACTTTCGCTCATCCGTCGCGCCCTCGGTGAATGCCGCGGCAACCGCACGCTCGCCGCGGATAAACTCGGCATCAGCCGCCGCACGCTCCACCGCAAGCTCCGCGAACATCCGGGACTCGGCGATTCCTGACCGCATGTCCCTCGAGACCAACATCCAGAACTTCCTGCACGCGTTCGATCAGGGTCGCGTGGCCGTCTGGATCCAGCGACTCATCGTCGTGTTCCTGATGTCCCTCATCGCGGTGATGTGGTTCGGGTTCAAATTCAACGGATTTTCCGTGCCCGAGGCGATGGATCAGGCGCAGATCGGGAGGCAACTGGCCAGCGGGCAAGGTTTCAGCACGCTCTACGCGCGACCGCTGGCCATGCATCTCGGATTTGCCCGCGCCGGCCGCGTCGACCTGCCGCTGCGCGAAACCAGCCAGGCACCCCTCGGCCCGCTGATCAATGCAGCGGTCTTCCGCGTCACCGGCATGAACTTTGCCTTCGCTCCCGGCGCGACCGTCTCGCCAGCCGAGCGCGCCATCACCGCGGCGAGTTTTCTTTTTTTTGCCGGCGCGCTCTTGCTGTCCTACTTGCTCGGACGCCGCCTTCTCGACCCACCTCTCGCCCTCATCGGCGTCGGACTTGTCCTCCTCACCGATCTCATGTGGCGCTTCACTTTTTCTGGCCTGCCGCAAATGGCCATGCTCTTCTTTTTCAGCGCCGCCCTCCTCGCGCTGGCCATCGCGATGGAAGCAAATGCTGCGGGCCGCACACTCAAGGCTTTCCTCCTCGTGCTGCTGGCCACTGCGCTGCTCAGTTTGCTCACTCTGGGCAACGGCCTCGGGATGTGGATTTTTGCCGGGTTCTGGATCTTCGTGGTGATGGTCATCCGCCCTCGCTGGCTCGTCGCGCTGGCCGCGCCGGCGCTTTATGTCATTCCCCTCCTGCCGTGGGCTTGGCACAACTGGCGTACGCTGCGGAATCCGTTCGGATTGACGTTCTACGAACTCTACCGAAAACACGGCACCGATCCCCTCGCATGGCTGGCCGACTTCGAGCCGATCCTGCGTTTCCAGTGGCGCGATTTTCTGGCCAACACCGGCGAACAAACCCTCTCGCAGGCTTCGTCCCTCTTCGCCTTCTTTGGCGGCAGCGTCGTGGCCGCGTCCTTCTTTCTCGCCGTTTTCCTCCAAGTCTTCCGCCGCTGGCTCCCCTCGCAATTCCGCTGGGCCATCCTTCTTATGTGGCTCGGAGCCGCGGCCGGGATGTGCGTGTTCGGTGTCGATCGCGCGGTCTCGGTCAACCAGCTCCATATTCTTTTTCTCCCCGTCATGATGTTCTACGGGCTCGCCTTTCTCCTCGTCCTGTGGACCCGGCTCGGTTTCGAACTGCCCTTGGTCCGCGGTATTTTCATTTTTCTGCTCTTCGCCGGTTCCGCCGTGCCCCTGATCGCCACCGCCCTCTCCGCGCCACCGCGGGTCAATTGGCCTCCCTACCTTCCCCCGCTCGTCACGCGATTCAGCCAATGGGTCGAGCCCAATGAAGCCCTCGCCGCGGATATCCCTTGGGCCACCGCTTGGTATGCGCAGCGCCTGTCATTGCTCCTGCCAGACAACATCGGACAGTTCGAACTCATCCACAGCGAGGACCTGCTGCGAGCCCCGCTCGTGGGCCTCTACCTAACGCCCTTCAGCGGCGACCGCGCCACCTATGAAAGCATCATCAACGGCCGCTACCGCGAATGGGCCCGGTTCGTCCTGCGCGAGGTCAAACCGGAGGACCTCAACAACTGGATGCTGCGATCGGCCATCAATCTTCCGATCGACGGACAATCCATCTTTTACGCCGACCGCCCGCGCTGGCGCTGACATCCCGCTTCTCCATCGACGCCCCGCCCGCCCGCCGCTAAAAATGTCCCTCCAGTCTCCGCTCCGTCGCGCATGATCCCAGAAGAAGACAGAAAGGTTCAGGAATTCGTCCACCAGATCGAGGTGGGCGGACTCAAGCATGTCATCCTGCGCACCCTCTTCATTGCCACCGTGGCGGGTTTGGCCGCCCTCTACCTTTTCGTTAATTTCCGCGGACTTGATTCCGAAACAGCCATGGATCAGGCCCAGATCGGCCGTCAAATCGCGGCCCGGGCCGGCTTCACCACGTTCTACCTCCGACCACTCGCCGTTTGGCAATTTCTCAACCACCGCGAAACGTTGCCCCAGGGGTTGATGCCGGACATTTACAACTTCCCGCTCAACCCGCTGCTCAACGCCGTCGTGCTGCGCCCCATCAAGCGCTGGTGGCCGATGCAACCGACCGACACCGTCTACATCGGCGACATGGCCATTGCCGCGGCGGGCATCGCCCTCTTCATCGCCTCGGTCTTCATTCTCTTTTTCCTCGTGCGCGCCCTCTTTGATGCGCGCATTGCATGGATGAGTTGCGGACTCGTTTTTCTCACCGACCTGCTGTGGCGCTTTTCGACTTCGGGACTGCCGCAAATGCTCGTGCTGTTCCTCTTCACCGCCGCTCTCTGGATCCTGCACCGGGCCATGGAGGCGAGGGAGGAAGACCGCACCGGGCGCATGCTCCTCCTGCTCGCCGCGGCCGCCGTGCTTTTCGGGCTCATGACCCTGGCCCAGCCACTCTGCTCGTGGATTTTTCTCGGCTTCCTCGTCTTCGTCTTTTCGTGGTTCCAGCCGCGCGCCGTGAGCGGGTTGCTTGTTTTCTTCGTCTTTGCCGCCGTGGTGTCTCCGTGGCTCGTGCGCAATTACCTTGTCTGCGGCAATCCGCTCGGACTTGCCATCTTCAGTATTCTCGACGGCACGGCCGGCTCGGAGCACGCCGTGATGAGCACGATGCAACCCGACATGGCGGCCTTCGGCTCGGTGCGCGGCAAATTGCGCGGCGGACTGCTCGACCAGTTCCAGAACCTCTTTTCTTTTCTCGGCTACAACCTGGCCGGCGCCGCGTTTTTCTTTTCGTTGCTGCATATTTTCCGCCGGCACCTGACCAATCTCCTGCGCTGGGGCGTCGTCCTCATGTGGGTCTTCGCCGCACTCGGCATGGCTGCTTTCACGCCGCAGAAGGATGTCTCGCACAACCAACTCCACATCATCTTCCTGCCGATCTTCATCGCCTACGGCTTGGCCTTCCTCATTGTGCTCTGGAACCGCATGGACCTGCGCTTCGCCCCGGCACGAAACGCCTTCCTCGCTGTCATCTTTTTCGTCTCCGCCCTTCCCATGGCAGTCAACCTCCTCACCGCGGCGCCCGGCCGCGTCGCTTGGCCTCCCTATGTGGCACCCTTCATCCACGAGGTCTCGACCTGGATGGAGCCCGGCGAACTCCTTTGCTCCGACATGCCCTGGGCCATCGCTTGGTATGGCGGCCGCCCCTCGCTGCTCCTGCCCGCCACGATCGAGCAATTCATCGACATCCATGATTACAAAATCCTCGGCGGACCGGTGAACGGACTTTACCTTACCCCTGTGTCCGGCAACCGCCCGTTTCTCAGCCAGATCGCCAAGGGTGACTACGCCGCCTGGGCCACCTTCATCATGCGCACCGCCGACCTGAACCGCTTTCCGTTGCAATATTTCACGCCCTTGCCGATCGACAACGAGTGCGTCTTCTACTCGAACCGCGACCGCTGGACCCCTCGCGATTAGCCCCATGCCCGCCCGTAAAAAAGAAGACGAACCGAAGAGCTTCGAGGACGCCATGACGCGACTCGACGCCATCGTGGCCAAACTCGAGGAAGACAAACTTCCCCTCGACGAAATGCTCGCCCGCTACGAAGAGGGCATCGCCCTCGCCCGCTATTGCGGCGACAAGCTCGAAGCGGCCGAGCAGAAGGTCCGTCTCATCGCTCAAAAGGCCGACGGCAGTGTGACTCTGGAAAATTTCGATGATGGCGAAGAAACATAAACAGACCGTCCTCGAAGGGATCGACAGCCCGGCCGATCTCCGCGCCGTGCCGGAGGAGGATCTACCGCTGCTCGCGCAGGAAATCCGCGACGAACTCATCCGGGCCGTCTCGAAAACCGGCGGACACCTCGGACCGAACCTCGGCGTGGTCGAACTGACTGTCGCCCTGCACCGCGCCTTCGATTCGCCCAAGGACAAAATCCTCTTCGATGTCAGCCATCAGGGCTACGTGCATAAAATGCTCACCGGTCGCCGCAAGGAGATTGATACCATCCGTCAGCACGGCGGATTGAACGGCTTCCTCCTCCGCACCGAGAACGAACACGACTGCTACGGAGCGGGACACGCCGGCACCGCCCTCTCCGCCGGGCTCGGCATGGCCGCGGCCCGCGACCTGCGCGGATCCGACGAACATGTTGTCGTCGTGGCCGGCGACGCGGCCTTCACCTGTGGCGTCAGTTTCGAAGCGCTTAATAATGTCGCCGAGACAACCAAACGCTTCATCGTCGTGCTCAACGACAACGAATGGTCGATCTCGCGAAACGTCGGCGCCGTGGCCAGCTACCTCAGCAAGATCACGACCAATCCCGCCTACGCCCACCTCCACGAGCAGGCCTCCAAATTCATCAAGGCGGTCGGCGGGCAAGGCGCCCTCAATCTCGCCCACAAGGTCGAGACCGGCATGAAGCATATGCTGCTACCCAGCGTGATCTTCGAAGACCTGGGGTTCCGTTACTACGGGCCGATCGACGGACACGATACCGACCTCCTCCAGCGCACTTTCGAATTCCTCAAGACGCAGAACGAGCCCGTCCTTCTCCACATCCTCACCACGAAAGGCAAAGGATATCCGCCGGCCATGCAGCAGCCGGACAAATTCCACGGTCTGGGCAAATTCAAACCCGACACCGGCGAAACCGAGCCGGCCACCACGCCCACCTACTCGCAGCTTCTCGGCACGAAACTCTCCGACTTCGCCGACCACAACAACCGCATCGTCGCCATCACCGCGGCCATGGCCGGCGGCACCGGTCTGAGCATTTTCGAAAAGAGACACCCCGACCGCTACCACGACGTGGGCATTGCCGAGGAACATGCCGCCCTCTTCGCCTGCGGACTCGCCACTCAGGGCTACAAACCGTTTCTCACCATCTACAGCACGTTCATGCAGCGGGCTTATGACATGATCATCCATGACATTGCCCTGCAGAATTTGAACGTCGCCCTCTGCATGGACCGCGCCGGACTGAGCGGCGACGACGGGCCGACACATCACGGACTCTTCGACATCGGCTACCTCCGCCACATCCCGAACTTCGTCTTCATGCAGCCCAAGGACGAAGAGGAATTCGCCGACATGCTTTGGACCATGGCCAATTATCACCGGGGCCCCATCGCCATCCGTTACCCGCGAGGCGCCGGCACCGGAGCCAAGCCGAAGGAGCATCCGCAAATCCTCGAAATCGGGCAAAGTGAAGTCCTCCGCCACGGGCGCCGCGTTGTTCTCCTCGGACTCGGCAACATGGTCGAAATGGCCGAGCAAACCGCAGACCTCCTTGCCGCCCAACGGATCGACGCCGCCGTGATCAATGCCCGCTGGATCAAACCCCTCGACACCCAAACCCTCGAATTCTTCGCCCGCGCCGCCGAAGTAGTCTGCACCTTCGAGGACCACGTCCTGCACAACGGCTACGGCGCCGCCGTCGTGGAGGCCTTGGCCGAAGCCCGCATCACCACCCCGGTCGTCCGCATCGGCTGGCCGGACAAATTCATCGACCACGGCAAAGTCGATATCCTGCGCGAACAGAACGGAGTCACCGCCGCCGCCGCCGTCAAAAAGATCCTCGCCGAGTTGGCGCACGAACCCGCTGCCGCAAAGGCCACGCCCGCCGCGTAACGCTGTAGCGTCGGTGGATCGCGCCGTCCCGGCGCGATATTCCATTCAGAAAATCGCGATGGGACATCGCGATCCACCTGCCGATCAAAGTCTGACATCTCTTGCAGCTTAGTCCCCACCAGTCTGCAGCTCCCCGCTTTTCTCCTTCCCCCTTTGCTGCGCCAGCCCTAAACCAAATCTCGTCGTTCCAACCCCAACCCAAAACAAGAAAGGCATCCACTTATGAACTGGTATCTCGACGCTTGGAAAAATTACGCGAACTTCAAAGGCCGTGCGCGGCGCAAGGCCTACTGGATGTTCATCCTCTTCAATCTCATCGCCCTTGCCGTCCTGGGCCTCATCGAAAGCACGATCGGACTCAGCGGCCAGAACGGCTACGGGATCCTCACTGGCCTCTACTCGCTGGCCATGATTCTTCCCTTGATTGCCCTCGCCGTCCGCCGTCTCCATGACACCGGTCGCAGCGGATGGTGGATTCTCATCGGACTTGTTCCGCTGGTCGGTCCGATCGTCCTCATCGTCTTCTACGTCACCGACAGCCAACCCGGCAGCAACCAATACGGCCCGAATCCGAAAGAGTCCGCACCGCCGGCAATCTGACCGCCGGCAGCGGAGTGCTCAGTGTTCCTTTGACGGTCTTCAGCCGTCCTTACACTTTTTTTCAGATGCGCATTTGCCCGGTCGCGGGGTCACCCGCGCCAGGGCTTTATCCTAGCCGTTTATCCGCGTTAATCCGTGGCTAAAAATTTCTCCGTTCTGGTTCCCCTATCCGTGGCTAAAAAATTCCTTCTCGCAGCCCTCGCCCTTGCCCTCCCCGGCTGCGCATGGACCATCCGCGCCCCATCCGCCGTCGCCGATCCGGTGCCGGTATGGATCACCCAATACGGCAAACACTGCCGCGTCGCGCTGCCCGCCGGCCCATCGAAGTTCACCGAATACGGCTTCGGCGAGTGGCACTTCTACGCCCTCGAGGAACGCGGCATCTTTTCCATCCTGCGGGCCGGAACCGGCTTCGGGTCCGGCGCCTTCTCCCGCCGCCAATTGACCGCCGCGCCGGACGGCACGATAGGTCCGCAGCAAACCGGCGGAACGCGTTCCGAGCGTATCGAGGTCGAGCGCAGCCAGGCCGACTCCCTTCGTCGAGAACTCGACGCCCGGTGGCAACGCAACCAAGGCGAAGTCCGTGTGCGTCAACTCGACAGCGTCCCGGTCAGCCGCGACCCCGCTCCCTACCACCTCTTCGACAATTCCAACCGCGCCACGGCCAACTGGCTCCGCCGCCTCGGCTGCGAAATCCGAGGCTTCCCCCTCATGGCCAACTTCCGGGTCAAAGACGAGGCAGGCCACCGATAAAAGAAGATTCCGGAAGACGAGAACTTGTGTCGCCGTGTGACCCCGGCCACGAACAAGTCTTCTTCGGCGGAATAAACTGTCTCCAGCGGGGCTCGCACCCCTGGAGGCCGTCGTTTTCTAGCACCTTACCAGAAGTCGAAAACCTTTTCGTTATGGGAATTAGTCCTATCCATGCAGCCGAAATCAGGCAGCGAACCGACTAATCAGGAGGCTTCCGAGAAGCAGAGGGCTCGGTTTCGGTGAAGCCTTCGCTGCCGGGCAGCAAACCCCGCGGCGTTGCCGCCGCGGGGTTTGCTGATTGCTGTCGGATCCGACTACTGGTTGCTCAGCGTGGTCTGCAAGCGGAGGAACTTCCTGCCGTCAGCTCCGCGCGGGGTGCTGAAGATTTGCCGCTGGTTCCCGGCGGGAACGCCCGTCTGGTCGACACCTTCGGTGGTGCGGGTGACACCATTCGTACCCCAAGTTCCAGTGGCCAGATTGACGATGCTCTGACCGAATACGCTCAGGGTGGTATCATTGGTCCTGACGATTGCGGTGATCAAGAGATCGGTTGCGGTAACCGCATTACTCATGGCGATGCCGTTTGTTGCCAAGGCATTGCTTGCTCCACCAATGGCGTATTTGAGCTGGTTCGCGGAATTCTGGGGCTGCCCGTTGAGCCAACCTTGGTATGCCGAGGCAACGCTGATCGTGACAGTAGCCGTTGTGCTGCCGCCGGCATTGCTAGCCGTGACGATGTAGCTGGCCGAAGCAGTTGCGATGGTCGGCGTTCCACTAATCACGCCCGTGGAGGCATCGATGGAAAGACCGCCCGGCAACGGCGGATTGACGGAGTAACTGGTCACCGTCCCGGTGACCGAAGGCTCAAGGCTGGTAATTGCAGTGCCGACAAAACCGCTGGCAGAGGCAGGCGTGTAGAACAGGTCGCTTGGCGGGATCGGACCCGCGCCGGCGGCAAGGGCCAAGGTCAGATCGTCGATGCGCCAGTTGGCTGTTCCAGACGTGCCCGCACCATTGAATCCATAAATGCGCACCGTGTTCGTGCCGTTGGAAAGAGCGATCGCCACGGGCGCCACATTCATTGTCCATGTCGAGTTGGTAGTTAGCGCATTGGTGGCGACATCCGCGGCAAACCCGTCGGCACTTGTGCGAACCGAATAAGCGGCTGGACCTGTGGATGTGGAGCGCGATCCGAACGAAACATTCGTGACCGTCGTCGTCGTATTGCTCGGCACTACGATTTGAACTTCGAAGAACGCATTGGAGGCCGCGTTGAATGCACCGGGGCGAGCCGAGGCCCCGGCATTCGTGCCGGCCGAAGCAGGGACGTTGAAGGGATTTGTGTAGCCCGACGAGGCTGAGGTGCTGCTGAACAAGGTGGTTGTTCCATTGTTGTTGCCTTGGGTCAGCGGGCCGAAGATCCATGCGGCGTAGTCGCCATTGGTTCCCGAGGTCGGGGTGGCACTGTTAAAATTCCAATAAACTTGTCCCGGGACACTTGGAGATTCGACTAAACCGCTCACTGCCACTGCGCGCGGCGTGGCGCCGGTGCTGGCCACATTCACATCTCCGGAGAGGGGGCCGGGAACGCTCGAGGCTGTCAGGCGCACGGAGACCGTGTTGCTTACGCTGCCGGAGATCGGTGTGAGCGAGGTGTTCGTGCCCCACGTGACATCATCATTGGCTACTTGGAATCCATTCGGTGCTCCGACCGTCACGTTGCTGGTCAGATTGGATCCCGTCACGGTAAAGGACTGAGCGATCGACGGCACGTTGGTCGTCGTCGTGAATCCACTCAGCGTGTTGGTGCTGACCGCGAGAACCAGCGGAAGGTTGGTGATCGCGCCGCTGAGCGCGAGCGAATTGCTGGCCGAACCGCTGATGTGGCTGATGGAAGCCGAGTAATTGGTCACCACATTGGTAGCCGCGACGCGCAGGAAGATGCTGTTGGAAACAACACCGCCAACCGGAGCCAAGCTCAGGTTGTCGGTGAAATCCGTGCCGTTGGTTCCGATCTGCAGCAGGGCGGAATCCGGCGTGACGGTGATGGGCGTGGCTCCGAGGTTGGTTCCGGTGACGGAATAGTTGGTTGCTGCCGAGGCGACTCCAGTGGAGGTGCTCAGGCCAGCGATGGTGTTTGTCGAAAGCGTGATAATCGGCGTGTCGGGAGCGAGAACCGTGAAATCCGTCGCGCTCGTTGCCGTGGGCTCGCCCGCCACTTCCACTGCGATCGACCCGGTGGTTGCACCCGAGGGGACGGTTGCGGTGATGACTGTTCCTACACCATTGACCGAGCTGGACGCCGCGATGCCGTTGAATTTGACCCCCGGCGTCGCGCCGAAGTTGCTGCCGTTGATTGTCACCGTGCTACCAACAAGGCCGGAGGACGGAGAGAACGAGGTTATGGATGGCGCAGTGCTCGCGGGGGTTGAGGTCACTAGCACATTATCGATGCTGATCTTTGGACGACTGCCCGTTGTTCCTCCGGTGCCATTGTTGTAGTAAAAGCGTAGCTGGACAGTGGACGCGTTATTGATTACGGCAGGCAGTGCAACGCTCACGGCATTGCTGCTGGCGACGTTATTGGTCGCGGCAAAGGGCAAGCCGCCTCCGGTGATTTCGGACCACGTAGTGCCGTCGGTAGTGTAGTAGGCGCGTAGCGTGCCTACGCGATTGCCGGTGCTATTGGCAACTTGCGCGGCGTCAAAGCCAAGGTTGCCAGCGTTGCGCCCAGAAAAATTGAGCAGAAGGTCGAGTGCGGTGGAAGATGAGTTATCCGTGCTGCCAGCTGCCAAGAGTTGCAGAGTGCCGTTTGTGCCACGTTGAGCGCCGCCAGTTACTCCCGTCACAAAGTTTGTTGTCGCCGCAGTGATGCGCGTGGCGCTTGGAATGCTGCCCGTAGCATTTGTTTGCAGTCCCTGCCATGAACCGGTTGAAGGCGTGACCCAAGTGTTGGTGTTGGTGATGCTGGAAAAGTTTTCGGTATAATCACCGGACGACATGTTGAAATAAGTCTGCGCATTCGCCGACGTCGCCAAAAGCGCGGGGAGAATTGCCGCGCAGAGCAGCGCGAGAAGCTTGCGGAGGAGGTTGGCGGCAGTGCTTGTTTTCATGGCGTTTTCGATGTTGAAGGCGAGACCGTTAAAGTCCATGGTCCCGGCCGGAAATACCAACCAGATTTTGTCACGATTCCGTGACGGCTTGTCCCGTCTTCCGTCAACGCTTTGTGCGTGAATAGAGGCAGACTCTCCGGACCCCCGATCCGGGTACACAACTCTCCACTGGCGGGGGCCAAGGGACACCGCTATTTTTCGGCACGATGAGGAGGATACTCGCCCGTTGCGCGTTGCCCGCAGCCTTGGCTGCCGCTTTGGCCACATCCCCCGCCCGCGCGCAGCAAAACCCCGGCCTCGCCACGCGCCCGAGCGGATTCATCCTCGACGGAACCAACGCCCCCACCGAACAGCCCATCGACCTCACCCGTCCCAATCCGCAGAGCGCGGTCCGCTCCACCTCCAGCGAGGAGCTTTATTTCGACGCGGCCATGCGCGGCGAGGCGTGGGCGCAGACCAAGTTGGGCAAGGTTTATCTGGGATCTTCCAACGATGAAGAGCAACAGCGGAAGGGTATCGAACTTCTGCAAATGGCCGCAGCGCAGAAGGATGCCGAGGCGCTTTATCTCCTGGCCAACGCGGCAACAGCAGACTGGGCAGGCCAGATGTCAAATATGCCAGCTTTGAGCAAACTCAAGGAAGCCGCCGACTGTCTCGGATGCGCCAATTCTCCGCTGGCGGGGGCCACGTGCCGCCGTTAATTTTCGGCCGATGAAAGCGCCCAGTCGGATCCTTCTGCGCACCGCCGTGATCGGAGCCCTCGCATCATCACCATCCTGGGCCCAACAAAGCCCCGGCCTGAGCGCCAAACCCAGCGGCCGCACCCTCGCCGGAGCCACCGCCCCACCCGCCAAGCAACCCGTGGATCTTTCGCGCGGCGACCCGCAATCGGAATTCCTCCAACCAACGGGTGAGGAGCAACAATATCTGCTCGAAGCTTCGCAAGGGAAAACCTGGGCTCAAACACGTTTGGGAGTTCTCTACGCGCGCGCAGAAAACGATCTCTCGCGCTGGGAACAAGCGATGAAACTTTTGCAGGCTGCCTCCGATGCCGGCGACCATGAAGCGCAATACCAATTGGCCGTAATGCATGCGAGCGGCAAAGGCACCGCGAAATCCGTCATCGACGCACTGCGTTACTGCCGCATGGCTGCCGAGCAGGGATACCTTCCTGCTGTTTACAGCTTGGGAAGTCTGCTTGCGACGGGCGACGCCGGTTTTTCCGACGATGCTGAAGCGGCGAGTTGGTTTCAGAAAGGCGCTGCCGAAGACGACAGCAACTCGATATTTGCCCTCGCCAACTTGAAGATTAGCGGCAAAGGCACACCCAAGGATGAAGCCGGTGCCATCAAGCTTTTGCAAAAAAGCTCGGACGCCGGCGATCGCCGATCAACAAGATTGCTTTCCGCCCTGACAGCCACCGGGCGTGGCACGAGCGCCGATCCAGCCCGCGCCGTTTCGCTGCTCTTACCTCTGGCGAATGCGGGTGACGCGGAGGCATCTTATCTTCTGGCCAATTTGTATGCCGGAAAACCCGAGCTCGCAGCCCAACGCGGGGAAGCCATGAAATACGCACTAGCAGCTGCGGACTCGGGCAAAGCGGAGGCGATGCTCACGGTCGCAAACCTCTATGCTCAGGGAATCGGCGTGAATGTCGATGAATCCAAAGCCCAAGAATGGCTACGCAAAGCCGAAGCAACCGGAAGAATACGGATCGAGGTCCAACGCTGACAAAAAATCGGCCACGCTTGCGCGTGGCCGATTAAACTATAAACCTCTCTTGCTGGTGCCTTAGCGGCGGCGGCGGCGAAGGACGTGAGCGCCCAGCCCAGTAGCAGCGAGTCCGAGCAGGGCGTAGGTCGAAGGCTCAGGAATGGTCTGGAAAGTGAATTCGCTGGAAGCAATTGTGTTTGGATAGCTGCCAATGCCGCCCGCACCCGGATTGCCGCCCGCTATGTTGAAGCCTAGCGCTTCGTTTGCGCGGAAAGAATTACCGGAGTTGAGGTAAGTTCCCACGAATTTGAACGATTCCCCAGAATTGGCAGTGAGGCCGATGCTCGATGCGTTGAAGCTCCACGAGTAAGTTGCAGCTGTCGCTGACCCGGTGGGAGCAAAGCCAGTCGCAGCGTTGAAGATGAGTGAATTGTTACCTCCAGAAGCCAGTGTCCAAAGACCACCGAAGCCAGTGTTTGCAGCAAAGGCATAATTCGCAGTGAAGCCAGTATTGAAAGTGACAGTTGACCGGGTGTTAGCATCAATGCCGGTCGTGCCACCCGAGGCGCCGGAAATGGCTTGGCGCAGGGGATCGGCTTGGTCATTGAAACTGAGCGTGTCCGCGAAGCCACCGGATGTGGAGTCGATATAGAGCACAAGTGCGTCGTTGAAATCGCCGGTGCCCCGAGTCCAAGTGAAGTTGAGGGTGCCGTCGGCAAGACTCACGACCTGCAATGAACTGGTGCCAACAGCTCCACCGAACCCAGTGTTGCCGTTACCGTTGAAGGTGTTAGTGACTTGCGCAAAAGCGCCCGAAGAAAGAGCCATTGAAGCGACCGCCGCGAGGAGGAGTTTTTTCATGAGAGGGATTTTGAGTTTAGGGGTTTTGGGTTTTGGTGCCGGCAGACAAACTTACGTGCCCTACCAATAGAGTAAAAGTGCGCGCGAGATAAGCGATTGTCAACGGGGAGTTACAAAAATTTTACACGGCACGGAAAATGTCACATTGGGGAGTAAGATGTGAATAAGTGACAAGCGGCGGTAATCGTCTGCGGGGGAAGGGATTGTGCCTGCTGCGGCGCCGGCTGGACCTCTCGCGGTCGGTGGACACAAGGTCCACCGTGCCGCTCAGCCCACCGCGCCGGGGGGGCTTGTCCCCGCGGACGGCAAAGGCCAGACATGATCGCGCCGGGGACGGCGCGATCCACCTACTTCTCCGCTTGTTCGCGCAGCCGCTGGTAGATGTGCGCGAATCCGCCGCTGCTCTTGATGCCGTCGTCGGCCAGAGCGAGGGCGTCGGTTTTTTTGCCGGTTTGCAGATAGGAAAGGATGAGCGCTTGGTCGGTGGCGACCAAGTCTTCGGCCTGCATCTTGGGTCGGGCGGCGAGGAGGAAGGGAATGGCTTCGGCAAATTCGCCGCGGAGCTGATGCAATCGGCCGGCGTAGCGCTCGGTCAGTCCACTTTCGGAATAACCGTTGGCGAGGAGAAACTTGCCCTGCGCAATGGCATCGGCGGCAATTTTGAGGTCTTCCGGGGCGAGTTGGCCGTCGATTTTCTGCCGGCAGGCCAGGGCGAAGTAAACGTATTCGAGATACCACGAGGTGTAGTCGGGCACTTGGCTCGCGGCGATTTCGTAGAGCTTGAGCGCTTCCTCGGTCTGCCCTTCGCGCAACAAAATGCGCGCCACCATGCCGGTGAGCGGACGCAACCCGCCAGCGTGCGGTTTGAAGGTCTGCCACTCGCGCGCCGCTTCGAGGATGGACGGCGACATTTCCGCTTCGGACGTGCGGCACAGCTCGGAATAAACACCGAAGGCCTGCTCGTTGGTTTTTTTCATGAACGGCACGCCGAAAAGGACGCGCAGGGTATGGTTGACGCGGTAATCGTCGTAGCGGTTGGTGCCGAGACCGTCGGCGTAGACCTGGTCCTCCTGCACGAGGGCGAGTTCGTCGGGGCCGAGTTGGAGCGGTCCGGCCAGATTGACCATCGCCCCGACCATCGAACGCGCCGCGCGGGCTTGACCGGAAAGCGAAAGGTGGACGTGGTCGTCGAGCAATTCCCAACCCGTGGCGCCATCGGGACTTTCCCTGCGAAAAATCTCCGCCACGTCGCAGAACACGGCGCCTTTGACCAAGGCGGTATTGCGGACGGCCTGCTCGGTGAGCGAAATCGGACGCCACGGCATGGTATCGAGGTCACGCGCCTCGAGGAAAGAAACGCGAGCCAGCTCGGGCTGCTTGGCCCGGGCGAGAATTTGGCCGAGGAGGAACCGGGCGCGCGCATGCCGCGGGGCGAGTTGCACCGCCTGTCGCAGGAGATTGACCGCATGCGCGAAGTTGTCGGCGTCCGCCGCATCGGCCGCATCGCCCATCAGGCGCCGCAGCTCGCGTTGCTGTTTTTCGTTGAGCCCGGTGACGTCGTCTTCCCCGAGCGGGGCGAGCCCGGCCTCATTGCTCGCCGTGGTGCAAACAATGGCCGGCACATCGGCCGCGCGAACATCGTCGAGCATGGCGCCGAGGTTGGACGCCAAGTTGCGGGCCGCCGCTTCGCGCAAAGGCGAATCGGCAGGGATGACGGTTTGGCCGATCATTTCCTCCATGAGGCTCTTGTTCTCGTCAGCCCCTTCGTAGAGCCAGCTGTCCATCAACTGCACCAACGCGAGTCCGCGCGCGGCGCGCATCCATCGTAGCGCCCAGAGCGGAAGTGACCCTGCGGCATTGATCGAAGCCGTGCCGTAGGCGCCGAAGAATTCGTTGTTGCCGGTGTAGAAAACAAAAAGGTCCGGCGCGAACTTCAGTGCGTCGTGGACCTGATAAACGAGCGGAAAGCTGGCCACTGCCGTCGTGCCGAGATTGATCACCTCCACTTTCTTCTCCGGCCACGCATCGGAGAGCATCGCTTGCAGGAAGGATGACATGGCCAAATTGCGCGGCTGGGGATAGCCCTTCGCCGCGGATTCGCCGACGAGGAAAACACGCACCGTGTCCTTCGGTTTGGGCATGACGAAATTCGTCTGCTCCGCATACCCGGGGCGCGTGGGATTGGCATAAAAATACGGCTTCGAAGCGCCCGGCTCGACAAGGCAAAGAGTTTCACCGGAAGGCAGTTTGCCCGCTTCGCGGATCCACGCCGGATAGCCGCCCCAACCGAACGCGCGCAGGGCCAGTTCCACCGCAACAAGCAGGAGGAGCGGCAGGGCAATCGTGATGACGATAAACAATCCGCGTTTGGCCGCAGAGGGAGAGGAAGGACCGGATGGATTTCGCTTCGCCATGAAGGATGCGAAGTTATGCCAATTTCGCACGGCGTCCAATGATGCGTTCTGCCTGCGGCGCCGCGAAAGGCCGAAAGTCAAAAACCCCGATCCGGGAAGAATCCGGACCGGGGTTTTTGTATACGGCTCGGGGGAAATTTATCTGCGAGCGCGGCGACGGGCGGCGTAACCGGCCAAACCCAAGGCGCTTATCGCAAGGAGAGCGTAGGTTGAGGGCTCGGGGACAACACTGATGCCCGTGCCGGGAGGATTTTGCGATGACGTGTAGGGACCTGCCCAAGAGGTGATAGCAACGTCCGGATTCGAGAGAGCATCGACCGCGGAATCGCTGGCTCCGCCGCCAGACGAATAAACATCAAAATACCAATCTCCGCTGGGAGCGCCGATGCTCGCGAAGAGTAATGTGAGAGAAATCTGGCTTGTGGCACCCGCGGTAAGGCTGATGGTGGGCGCGCTTCCAGTTTGTTCGATCCAGCTGGTGCCGTTGTAGCTCCAAAGTTGCGCGCCACCGCCGCCATTGACCCATGATCCGATCCAATAGTTCATGCCGCCAATCGGGGAGTTCAAATTGATCGGACGATTCCACGCGTTGCCGGTGGTTGTTCCTGTTCCGCCCGTCGCGATACCTACCATGAAGTTACCCCAGTCTACCCCACCGGTATTGGTGCTGATGTTGCCGTTCACCGTAATGTTGAAACGAATGTCGGTGGGCGTCGGGTTGGAAACCTCGGTGCTCAGGATGTCGAGTGTTCCGCCACCTGTGCTGATTGAGGGGTCAATGTCGCCACTGGCGTCATTGAAAGTTTGAGCCTTTAACGCGCCCCCCGCGAGCACTGCGGCGGCGAGAGAGGAGAAGAGGATGTTTTTCATTGTTTGGGGAGTTGGAGGAGAGATGTTGGAGAGATACCCAAAATCTAAAACCCCCGATAGCTTCGTCAACAGATTTTTTTGCGGGGATTTTGGGAAGCTTTTCTGGGTAAACAACCCACTCGGCATCAGGGCTTTGAATAGGCCTACCCATCAGGGTGGGCAGCGCGTTTCTTCCGGCGCAGGCGGAACCAGTTGTTCCAAGTCTTCCGGATAGTCTGGCGGGTGGACAAATACTGCTGCTCCAGCTCGGTCCCGCGACGCAGGGCCTCAAGCACGCCGCGCACGCTGAAATCATCCGTCTCGACAATGGTGCAAGCCACCCCGACCGCCCCCGCATGGTGCGCATCGCTTCCCGCGGTCATGGGCAGTCCGCGTTTCTGCGCGTAGTCGTAGGCTTTACGGTTATGGCGCTTCAAGGTCGTCGCCGCGTTGAAGACCTCGAGCCCGTCGAGCGGCAAGGCGTCGAGCACGGACTCGCGGATGCCCGCGCGGAACAAATCATAGGGATGCGGCGCCACGGCCAAGCCGCCCGCCTCCTGCGCCAAACGGCACACCTCGGCGGACGGCATGCCTTTGAGCGAGGACGGAAGGACGCAGCCGAGGCAAAGCAAATGACCGTCGGCCGTGGTGACCTCGATACCGGGAATGACGAGCATGCCATCGACCGGCTGCCCGTCGGCGCGCATGAGTCCGTGCGAAATCATGTAATCGACCGCATCGCATGTGTTGTGGTCGGTGATGGCAAAGCCGTTGAGCCCGGCCGCGCGCGCCGCCGCGATCAAGTCCTCCGGACGGCTCACGCCATCGGCGGAGAAAAGCGAATGAACATGGAGGTCGATGCGGAGGGTCATGGCGGCGACTGAAGTAGCAGAGTTTCCAGTTTTCGGTTTTCAGTGTCCAGTGGATCTGGCGGAAGGAAAAAGGCTAAGGCTGGGACTTGAAGCCTGAATGAAATCAGGGCGGCGCGGTTCCGTTCTTGCCCGCGCCGCGTAGCTGCGTTGCAATCGGAAGGCATGCAAATCCTCGGGATCGACATCGGTGGTTCGGGCATCAAAGGCGCCCCGGTCAACATCGCAGACGGTGTGCTGGCCGCCGAACGCCAACGTATCCCCACCCCCACCCCATCCTCGCCGGATGCCGTGGCCGGGGTGATCAAACAGATTGCGGATAATTTCCCCGGCACCAACGGCCCGATCGGCATCACCTTTCCCGGCGTGGCCAAAAACGGCCGCATCCTCACCGCCGCGAACGTCGATCCGGCTTGGGTCAATTTCGATGCCGCCACATTCTTCTCGGCCAAACTTGGACGCCCGGCCGTTGTGATCAATGACGCCGACGCTGCGGGCATCGCGGAAATGCGCTTCGGCGCCGGACGCGGCATCGCCGGCACCGTTGTGCTCATCACCCTCGGCACCGGCATCGGCAGCGCGGTGTTTCTCGACGGAAAACTCATGCCCAACACCGAGTTCGGACACATGGAAGTGCGCGGCAAGGATGCCGAAACACGTGCCGCGGAACGGGTGCGCGAGGAGAAAGATCTGGGCTGGGAGGAATGGGGTGCGCGCGTCGGCGAAGTCGTCGCCCGCCTCGCTTTCCTGCTCAATCCCGATCTCGTCATCATCGGCGGCGGGGTGAGCCGCAAAGCGGACAAATTCCTGCCCGTCGTGCAAAGCATGGTCAAACTGCCCGTGGTGCCGGCGCAATTGCAAAACCAAGCCGGCGTTGTCGGAGCAGCCCTTGTCGCGGCGGAATACGCCGTGCCCGCGTGAAAAGCTCCGCATTCATCGAAGTGCCGGTGCGCATCCCCGGCAGCGAATGCCGCGTGCTTGTCGGACGCGGACTGATCCAGCTCACCGGCGAACTCGTCCGCGAAACCGGTCTGCGCGGAGCCTGCGCCATCATCACCGACGATAATGTCGCGCGGCATCACAACGCAGCCGTGCAGCGATCGCTCGAAGCCGCCGGATACCGCGTCCATGTGTTCATCGTGCCGGCCGGCGAGAAATCAAAAGCGATGTCGGTCGCGGAGGACTTGTGCGACCGCATGATCGCGGCCGGACTCGATCGTTCATCCTTTGTTGTCGCCCTCGGCGGCGGCGTGGTTGGCGATCTCGCCGGATTTGTCGCGGCCATTTACCAGCGCGGCATCCCGTTCGTGCAAATCCCGACCACGATTGTGGCGCAGGTCGATAGCTCGGTCGGCGGCAAGACCGGCGTGAATGCCCGCGCCGGCAAAAATCTCATCGGCAGCTTCCACCAGCCGCGCCTCGTGCTGGCCGACACCGACACACTCCGCACCCTGCCCGACCGTGAATACCGCGAAGGCTTCGCCGAGGTGATCAAACACGCCGCCATCCGCGATGCCGCCATGCTTGATGAACTCGACCCAGATGCCCCGCGCGAGACCCTCGGTCCGCTCATCGCCCGCAACATCGCGATCAAAGCCGCCATCGTGGCGGAGGACGAACGCGAACAAACCGGCACACGCGCCCTGCTCAATTTCGGACACACCGTGGCGCACGCCATCGAGAATGCCGCCGGTTACGGACGCTTCCTGCACGGCGAAGCGGTGAGCATCGGCTTGGCCGCCGCGCTGCAAATTTCGCAGAACAAATCCGGACTCTCCGCCGCGGAAGCGCAACGCGTGCGCGATAAACTCGCCGCCTTCGGCCTGCCGCTTGCCCTCACCCCCGATCTCGACACGGAAACACTCCTCGCCGCCGCCCGCCGCGACAAAAAATTCGCCGAAGGCCAAATCCGCTATGTTCTCTCGCCGAAACTCGGCGAGGCTTTCGTCGCCGAGGATGTCACCGAGCAGGATCTCCGCACCGCGATCGAGTCGCTGCGGACGTAGTTGAAGGGGAACTCTTCTCGCAAGCATGAGCGATCAATATTCTCCGGTAGGACGCGGCGTCCCCGACGCGCCGACAACATTTCCCGCGCGCACGCGGCGGGTCCGGAGGCCCCGCCACACCCATGAGGGTTGAGGCCTCACCACTCGCCACCCGCCACCCGTCACCCGCCACGGGTGCGAAGCACCTCTATATCCACATCCCCTTCTGCCTGCAGATCTGTCCCTACTGCAGCTTCTACAAAGACATCGCCGGACCGGGCAAAGCCGATCCGCTGGTCGAGGCCATCATTCGCGAGGCGGAACTTTTCGGAAACCGTTGCGCGCCGCACACCGTGTTCATCGGGGGAGGAACACCCACCGCACTCTCCGTCACGCAACTTGAACGGCTCTTCGCCGGGTTGCAGCGGCACTTGGATTTCACCGACACGGACGAATTCACCATCGAAATGAATCCGGCCACCGTGACAGCACGCAAAGCGGAGTTGCTGCGCGGCTTCGGCGTGAACCGGGTCAGCATGGGCGTGCAATCATGGGATCCGCACCTGCTCAAGTTGCTCGGACGCGTCCACGACGCCGACCAAGTGCGCCGCTCTTTTGCCATCCTGCGCGAAGCAGGTTTTGACAATCTCAACCTCGACCTGATCTACGGCGTTCCCGGACAAAGTTTGGCGCAATGGGAGGACAGCATCCGACAAACCGTTGGACTCGGGCCCGAACACATTTCGGCGTATTGCCTTACCTACGAGGAAGACACCGAATACTTCGAGCGCATGACCCGTGGCGAATTCCGCGAGGACGTGGAAAGCGATGCCGGGTTCTTCGAGCGCGGGGTGGAAATGCTTTCGGCCGCGGGCTACGGGCAATACGAAATATCCAACCACGCACGCCCGGGTCGCGAGTGCCGGCACAACCTCGCGTATTGGGAAGGCGCGGATTACCTCGGACTCGGCCCCAGCGCGTGGTCAACGATCGGCGAGCGCCGCTGGCAGAACGCACCCGACACCGCCGCCTATGTGCAAGCCGTGCAAGCCGGCGTGCGTCCGCTTCGCAATGAAGAAATCCTCCCCGCCGCCACGCGCGAAGCGGAAAAAATCGCCTTCGGACTGCGCATGAACGCCGGCATCGATCCAGCCCGCCTCGCGGAACGGCATGAACTGATCAGCGGCCTGCGCGAGGAAGGTTTGCTCGAAGACCATGGCCCCCGCGTCCGCCTGACCCCCCGCGGCCGCCTCCTCGCCGACGAAATCGCCGCCGAGTTGATCTGATTTCGCCAAACGACAAGCAGGATATCAGGAAACGATTCCTGCTTTGTTAGCTGCTGCTGGTGACGGCCTTTTTGTTGAGTATATTTGGCCGATCGTGTTCCGCTCCGCACGCCACATAGCCCTGATCTGTGTTTTCGCCGTCAACTTTTTTTGGGGCGGCCTAGCGCACGCCCAGATCACCGAGACCACTGGAATGGTGCGGGTGGAAGCAGAGTCTTCGACCGACAGAACTGCGCGCACGATCGGTAGCGTCAGCTACGCATGGACCGATGACGCGGCAACGCCGGGTTTCTCGGGAACGGGATACATCGAGGCTTATCCCGCCGACGATGCGACAGCCACCACGGTTGCCACGGCTTGGGAAACGGCTAGCCCGCAGATCAACTACAGCATCACGTTCAGCAATCCCGGCACCTACTACGTCTGGGTGCGCGGGTTTGCCGGCGACGCAAGCAGCGCGGGCGTTTACCTCGGACTCAACGGCACGAGTCTTGCCAATCCGCGCATCGACATGCAGCAGTTCAATGCCTGGACTTGGTCAAACACAGCTGCGGGGTCCGGCACACCGGTCACGTTCAACATTCCTTCCGCCGGAACCTACACGCTGAACCTCTGGATGCGCGACGCATGGTTGGACATCGACCGCATCCTACTCACGCGGAACCCGAACTTCTCGCCCGCACCCGATCCAAACTTTTGGCGGAATCAGAACATTTACCAGATCATCACGGACCGGTTTTTCGACGGGGATCCTTCAAACAACAATTTCTACGGAGGCGCGTCGCCCTCCACCGGCAACAGGACCCACGGTGGCGATTGGGTCGGGGTCGAAAGGAAACTCGACTACATCAAAGCGCTCGGTGCCACGGCGATCTGGCTCTCGCCGGTGCTGAAAAATGGCAACGGCGACTTCGATTACCACGGCTACGCGGCGACCGATTTTTACAATGTCGACCCGCGTTTCGGCAACTTGCAGGACCTGCAGCGTCTCGTCCGCGAGGCGCAGAAGCGCGGCTTGCTCGTCATCAACGACGTCGTGGTGAACCACGGCAGTTCGTGGGTCGATAGCGGCGATGCCGGGTATGCCAACTTTGTCTATCCGCCGGGCGGCTACAACCTGCGCTATAATTCCGGCGGCCGGCAATACGCGGTGCCCTTCGATCCGGCCTCGATTTCCTCCGTTTACGGAAACTCGAACCTCAACAACATCTTCCACAACAACGGCACCACGCAGAACTGGTCGGATGCCACGCAGGTGGAGTTGGGCGAACTGCTCTCGCTCGACGACTTCAAAACGGAAACGCCATACGTCCGCCAGAAGATGAAAGAAATCTGGACCCACTGGATTGATTCAGTGGGCTTTGATGCCTACCGACTCGACACGGTGAAGCATGTGGAGATGGGGTTCTGGAACGAGTGGTCGCCGGCCATCCGCGCGGCGGCGCAAGCGGCGGACAAACCGAACTTCTTCCAATTCGGCGAAATTTTCGACGGTTCGGACGCCAAAGTCGGGTCATACACGGGCACGAAGAGCGGCGGGAGTTACAAGATGGAGAGCGTCTTGGACTACCCGCTCTATTACCAGATCGGCAGCGTGTTCGGCAGTGGCACGGGCAACACGGGCCAGATCGAAGGGCGTTACAACAACCTGACCACGGCGAACTACGATGCCTCGGCCCTCGACTCGCTGGTCCTCAATATCGACAACCATGACAATTCGCGCTTCCTAGCAACGACCGGCAGCAGCACGGCGCGCCTCGAGGGCGCGCTGGCCTTCATGTACACCTCGCGCGGTATTCCCAGCCTTTATTACGGCACCGAGCAGGATTTCAACGGCGGCGCCGATCCCGCGAACCGAGAGGACATGTTCGACGGTGCTTACGAGCAGGGCCCGTCGCTCGGGGACAACTTCAACATGACCAGCGCACGGTTCAAGCTGGTGGCCAAGTTGAACAACCTGCGCCGCCTTTATCCGGCGCTGCGCACAGGCTCGCATAATAATCTGTGGGCTAATTTCGGCGGTCCGGGTCTCCTCGCCTACGCCCGCCGGCTCAATGGCGAAGAGGCTTACGTGGTGCTGAACACGGCCACAACGGCACAGACCATCGGCGCTCGTCCAACCATCCATCCCGCAGGCACGGTGCTGGTCGATGTCTTGAATCCCGCCAACACGCTGACCGTGGCGGCTGAGGTTGATGGAATTCCTTCCTTCAGCATGCCAGCGCTGTCCTGCCGCATTTACGTCGCGCAATCACAGCTCCGGGCTCTCTCGCCGGTGGTCAACAGCATCACGCCCACGCACGATGCCACAGGCATCTCTCCCGCCTCATCCATCACGGTGACCTTCAGTCAGGCGATGAACGCAGCCAGCGTGCAGGCCGCTTTCTCCACGACGCCCGCTTCGACCGGGAATTTTGTCTGGTCCTCGGGCAACACGGTGGTGACCTACACCCCGTCGTCCAATCTCGCCGGCAGCACCATCTATACGGTGCGCATCGGCGACGCCGCGACGGATTCCACCGGAGTGGCCATGCATGGCGCCTTCGAATCGCGCTTCACCACCGGAGTGGCATCGAGCACCGCGCGCCCCTCCATCAACTCGTTTTCCTCCTCCGGGGTGACCGACGCCACGGCCTCGTTGGCCGCGGCCGTCACGCCGAATGGCGCCGCCACCACCGCCTTTTTCGAATACGGACTGACCACCGGCTATGGAACGACCGTTTCCGGCCAGGCCATCGGCAGCGGCAATTCGCCGATCAATGTGAGCGCCAACCTGAGCGGACTCGCCCCGGGAACAACCTACCACTACCGCGTCTACGCCACGAATTCCGTCGGCACCACATTCGGCGCAGACGCGACATTCGACACTTCGGCGCCATTGCCGCAGGTCACGACCACAGCGGCTTCCTTTGTCACGACATCGACAACCAGCCTCAATGGCACGGTGAATCCGAACGGTCTGCCGACGTCGGTCTACTTCCGGTGGGGCACGCGCAGTGACGATCTGAGCAATCAGACGGCCGGGCAAAACGTCGGGAGCGGATCCGTCAACATTGCGTTCTGGGCCGAACTGTCCTCGTTGCAGCCCGACACGACTTATTTCTTCCAAGCGGTGGCCGTGAACGGATCGAATGTTGTGCCCGGTTCGGTGCTGTCCTTCCACACCCTGCCGGTCAAACCCACGGTGACGACCTTGGCCACGACCAACGTCTCGGTGACCAATGCCGTCCTGCCCGCGACGGTCAATCCGAACGGCTCCGAATCCATTTTCTTTTTCGAATACGGCACGAACGCATCGTTCGGTGCAGTCACCGCCGCCCAGTCGGCGGGTGCGGGGACCAATGCCGTCTCCGTTAGCGCCACGCTTTCGAGTCTCGCTGCCGGCCAGACCTATTACTATCGCGCGGCCGCCTCGAATGCTTTCGGCATATCCTACGGATCGGCGCAAAACTTCTCCGCCGGACTGCCGCCGCCCTCCGCCAGCACGCTGACACCTGCCAATCTGACAACCAGCGGCGCCCTGTTGCGCGGCACAATCAATCCGAACAATTCTTACGCTTCGGCGTGGTTCGAGTGGGGGACGACGACCAGCTACGGATCGACATCGCGCATTCTTGCCACGGACACCATGGAAGGCCTCTCCGCTTTCAACCTGATTAACGGATCGGTCGCGGGCGGAACCGGATTCGGCAATTACAGCCGCTATTCTATCGGCACCGGGGCGGGAACATATCTCGCGAACAATTCGCCCAACCAGACCATCGACGGGGCCAAGACCATTGGTGCTTACGCGGGATCGGCAGCGGGCGTCTCTTTCCGGCGCTCGATCAGCACCACGCGCCAATTCGGCAGCATGCTGGTGTCCGCCCGGTTCAATGTGGACAACACCAAGGGTTTCTCCGGGTTCAATCTGAAATCGGCCAACGGCAGCGGTGCGAACGGTTTCGGTTCGGGCGAATTGGTGTCCTTTGGCGTCGCGCCGGGGGGCGGAAATAGCGGAATTCTCGTCACGGACTCGGGCGGCCAGCGCGTGCTGGATCTCGGCTCGGATGTGCGTAACACGATCATCGACTTCAAAGTCGACTTCGATGCGCGTAACCGCCGCTACGTGGTCGCCGCAAAATTCCGCACCAGCGCGACCCACACCACGATCAGCGGGACGATGAGCGGCACCGGAACCAACGTCACGCACGTCGGCTTCGCCAACTGGAACAGCACGGGCGCCTTCCAAGACCTCATGGTCGACAGCCTCCAAGTGCTGGGTTCGACGGCGCTCGGCGGCGGGACAAATCCCATCGCGGTCAGCAATACGTTGAACGGCCTTTCCCCCAACACTCTTTACCATTACCGAGTCGCCTCGATGAACCTCGATGGCGGGATACGCTACAGCGAAAATGCAACATTCTTTACCGGCATCGACCTCGCGGTGTCCGCGACCAACACCGACTCCAGCCTCGTCCAAGGCGGCATCGGGCAATTCACCGTTACCGTCTCCAACGTCGGCGCGTCGGCCAGCACCACGGCGCAGGTCACGGTGAGCAACCAGCTGCCCGTCGGCATGACCATGACCTCGATGACGGGATCCGGCTGGGCTTTCAACTCGAACAATCTCACGGCCACGCGGATCGGGACTCTTAATGCCGGCACGAATTACCCCCCGATCACCATTGGTTTCGCTGTCTCCACCAACGCCCCGTCGTTGCTGACCAACACCGTCACAGTTTCCGGGGGCGGCGATGGTAACGCCCTGAACAATACAAGCAACCTGACCTGGTCCGTTGCGACCGGTCCAGATCTGGTCGTGACCAAGTCAACGAACAGCACCTTCCGCGAAGGTACCAACGGCTCATTCCTTGTCAATGTCGTGAATGTCGGTGGAACGCCGACGACCGGCGTGGTCACGGTGACCGAGCAACCGCCGGTCGGCATGGAGATCGTCTCGATGACCGGCACCGGATGGAATTCCAACTCGAGCAATGCGGTGACCCGCTCGGATAGCTTGGGCTCGAATGCCGATTATCCGCCCATCACGGTTGCCGTGGCTGTTGCCTCGAACGCACCCTCTGTTTTGACCAACATGGTCACCGTTTCCGGCGGAGGCGATGCGAACACCGACAACAATTCGGCGCAGTCCATCGCGAACGTCGTGCCCTCCCTCGCCCCGATGGACGCGTGGAAGACCCTGCACTTCGGCACCACCATCAACGCGGGAGCAGCCGCAGACACCTATGTCGCGAGCGAAGACGGAATGCCGAACCTGCTCAAATACGCGCTGGGGCTGGATCCGACCAACACGGCCGCGCCCGCGGATCGTCCCGCAATGCAAACCTTTCCTCCCCTCGCCATCAAGTTCCGCCGGGCCAAGGACGCGAGCGACGTGACGATCCACGTCGAGGCCACGGACAGCCTGATGAACTCGTGGAGCAACATCTGGACGAGCACAACCAACCCCTACGGCGGCGGCACGAACTTTTTCGACGAAGTCATTGTGCTGGACCACGTTTCCGGAACGAACGACCCGCAGCGCTACCTGCGGCTCAAAGTCACGCGGCCGTAGTCGGTCTCTTGGACACGGCACCGCCCGTCCCCCTCCCCGCACCAAGCCCTTCTGTCATGGTGGATCGCGCTATCCCAGCGCGATGCCGTTGCGCACACCATCGTGGCGCCACCGAAGCAAAGCGCAGATGGGCCCGAGGCAAACGGCACGATCCACCTTGGACAAATCCACGACGCAAAAAGGGCGTCTCTTTCGAGACGCCCTTTTGTGAATTTGCTGTCGGTTGACTTAGTAGCCGCCGCGGTCTCCGCGATCGCGGTATCCGCCGCCACCACCGCCGCCGCCACGATAGCCACCGCCACCGCCGCCACGGCCTCCGCCGCCGCCACGATAGCCGCCACCGCCGCCACCGCCACCGCGGTAGCCGCCGCCGCCACCGCCGCCTTGCGGACGGTCTTCACGCGGACGCGCTTCGTTGACTTGGATGGTGCGGCCGTCCATGTCCTGACCATGGAATTTGCTGACGGCTGCGTTGGCTTCCTCGTCGGAGGAGAAAGTGATGAAACCGAAACCGCGCGAGCGGCCGGTCTGACGATCGACGGCAATCATGACGTCGGTCACGGTGCCACATTGACCGAAGGCGTCGCGGAGCGAGTCTTCGGTGGTGCTGAAGGGGAGATTCCCCACATAGAGTTTGTTACCCATACTATTATCTTTCTGTTGTGTTTATCTGCCAGGCTCCAAGCCGTCCGGTGCCTGCGCAAACTCCCACGAATGTAAAACTCAACCCGGGGGGCGCTTTCTGACCTGAACTTGTCGACTGTCAGTAGTGAAGGTGGCCCGATCCGGCCAAAGCGCAAGCGAAATCGGCCCAGCTTAAGGGGTGTGGACCACTTTGAAGCGGACAAATTTGCGGTCGCCATCCATCGGCACGCGGACGACTTTGCGGACGCAGCCCGCGGGGAGGTTGGCCTGACTGGCGGCATCGACCATTTCGATGCCGGCGCTCGACCAAGTTCCGCCCAAATCGGAGGTCGCTTCAGCCGAGACAACCACCGCCTCGTCGCCGGTCCGGACGACTGCGGTCATGAGCAAATGGGTTTCGTCGCGCGAAACCTGCATTGGTTCGCCCGCCTGCCCCGGTGCGCTCGCGCCGCCGACGCCGTAATCCAAGAAGCTATCGTTGGACGGGGTTTCCTCACCAAGCCACTCGCCGTAACCTCCGCTCGCGCCCGTGCGGGTCACACTGCCATCAGCGGTGACCGTGCGTTCGCCGCTCGTTGCTACAATGTGCGACATGGCACCGACGTAGACGTTGCGTGCGGTGTCCGGTCCCGCGTTGCTGTTGTAGAATTGGATCCAGGAGATTGAATCGCCGGTGACCAGATTGCCGGTAATCTCGCCGGAGCCGGTGGCGAGAGTGTAGGCATTGCCGGCGCCGAGGGTCAGGGTGAGATTGAGGCCCCCGGCGGTGTAAGCGATCGAGGTGGCCCGATTGCCTGCTGCATCAACCACGCGGTAATTGCTCTCACCACCGACAAAGAGAAAGCGGAAGCGTGCTGTGCCGCTCGCATCGCGGAGTTCGACTCCGACCTCGGCGCCGTTATCCATCCAGTTGTTGTCGAACTTCACATTGAACGAGTCGCCGGATTTCATCGCCGTGGTGAACGAACGGGTGACCGCTGCACGACCGCCGTTGTTGGCCCAGAGACCGAAACCTTTGGTCGTGCCAACATTCATGTTGGACGGATTGTCGGCGAGAAAGCTGCCGGCGTTGGCTGCAGAATGGTCGAAATACCAGACCCCGAAGCCCGAGCCCTGACCCTGCTCGGTGACGAACGTGTTGTAGTTCATCGGCGTGTCGACGTAGGTCTGCTCGCCGGTGGTGGAAATAAGACCGGAGAACGTCACGTTGTTCGGGCCGGACGCGACCGGGATCTCGGCCGACCAATCCCAACCGGTAGATACATTGCCGCCGGGAAACGCAATGATACCCGAACCGCCGCTTGGATTCGTCCACGTCAGGCCCGCAGTGAAGCCCGATCCGGCACGACCGGTGAAGAGATAGCTCGCACTCATGGTCGAAACCGAACCTGCCGGATCGAGAACGAGCAAGTCGTCGGACAGCAACGGATTGGACAACGTCGTGACGCTGAGCGGCGCCGAGGCCGGGGAGTCGCCCGCCACGTTGACGGCCCTGACCGTGTATTGATAGGTCGTCTTGGGGCTCAGCCCGGTGTTGACGTAGACGGTGTCCGTGGGCGTGGCGACTTGCACGCCGTCGCGGAAGACTTTGTAGCTGGTCGCGGTGGCGGAGGGACTCCAACTGAGAGCAATGCTGCCGTTGCTCACTTCGCCGGCGGTGAGCCCGCCGGGCGCGGCGGGAGGATCGGTCGGCGGCGGCTGGGTGTTGACGTCGATATTCCAGTTGCCGCCGCCGTTGTTGTCCCAAGATGTCGCGTTGTTGTTGAAAACATAACGGACAATGGTGGCCTGGGCGGGAACGGTGTAGGTGTATTTCCAGTTGCTGCCATCCTTGGTCATGGTCACTCCGGGCACCGCCGTCCAGTTCGCCGTGACGTTCTCGTTGAAACCGTGGTGGACGTTGACCGTCGTGGCGGAGGCGAGGCCGCGGCCCGCGGGATTGTAGTAAACGGTAACGGGTTGGCCGGCCACGGGCGTGAAAGGAACCGTCCAAACGGGGCCCGAGGGCGCTTCGCAATCACGGATGGAGACGGACCAGTTTTGGCCGTTGCGGCTATCGATAAAGCTGCCGCTTTCGAAGTAGACGGTTGCGCTCGGGGCGTTGTCCGGTGCGTTGATCGTGTATGTCCAGACGTTGTTGCTGCCGGCCATGGCGTAGGGAGTCCAGGTCGCGCCGCCGTTGAAGCTGATCTGCATGGTGACCGACGATTTGTTTTCCAGCGGACCGTTGGTCGCAGTGTAGGTGACGGTGATCGGTTCGCAGTCGCTCGGATTGGCGGAGAAAGTCGCACTCGAGGACGGCACGATGCCGTCGTTGGCCACCCAGACATGCTGAATTTCGGATTTGCTCACGTTGCCCAGCCCGTCCGTCGACTCGATGTAGTAATCGACAAGTTTGTCGCGAAAATTGGGCAGCGAGGCATCGTCGATCTTGGCGAAGTAGTAATCGGCGATGACAGGATCGGACCAGAACGCAGGGTCGAAGACGAAATAGTCGATCTGCCCGTTCGCCGCGGCGGCATTGAGGGCCGTGCGCGTTTTGGGCAAAACGCGCTTGGTCATGTTGATCGTGACCCACTGGCCGACCTCCGGGCCGCCCGCGTAGGTTTCGTTCTGGTTGGTATCGAGTGGATTGTTTCCGTCGTTGTCGATGCGGACCTTGAGTCGGACGCCGTTCTCGGGAATGCCGTTGAGATCGTAGGCGTGGGTCCAGATGTAGAACCACGACGGCATCTTTTTGAGGAAATTGCTGTTGTTGATGTGCGGCTCGTTGTTGAACCAGCCGAAGGTGTAAGCGCCGGGGTTATAGGGGAAACGCTGGGGCTTGAGCACAGTGGGGCCGATTTTGTCCTTCGCCTTTCTGGCGGTGGTCATGAAGGCTTGGAGCTTGTCGACCGCGTTCTTGGTCGCGAGAGCGGGTTTGACCTCGTCGTCGTTGCCGAGGCCACCGTAGTAGTTGAAGCCGGAGTCGAGGCCTTTGAGGTAAATGTGCCACGCGAGTTCAACATCGTTGGGAGAAGTCCACGAACCGTCCCAATTGTAGGGGTGCGCGACTTTCCATTCGTTGACCATGTCGTTGCCGCCATTCTCTGCACTCAAAACTTGCTCGGCCGTCTCCAGCCAGTTGGCGCCGGCCATGAGCGGAGCGTAGCTGAAAAACTTGAGCGCAAAGCCCGGCGTCTCCATGTCGACCTGCGTGCCGGGGTGCGTCGTCTTGCCGCGATTGGCCACGGTCGCGACGGGCGGCTCCACCCACTTTAGGAAGTTAGGCGAGCCGTAACACATCTCGGGGAAAATCCACGCGCCATCCTCGATGTGGGTGTCGGAGGTAACCGAACTTTTCGCCGCGTTTACAAAATCCTGCGGCGCGGCGGGTTTGTAACCCTTGGTGGCGGATTCGCCGAATAGCTGCGGCGTCGCCTCGAACCAAGAACTGGAGCCGCCGCCCCACGCGTTGTCGCCATCGGTGGAAGGCATGACGATGACCGGACGGTCGGCGTGCGGCGCGATGAAATCGTTGATCTTGGCAATGCCTTCGTTGGCGTAGCCGTAGCGGTAGGAAAGGACATCATCTGAAGGAACGGCATACATTTTCTTTTCCGCGCCGGTCTCGGGATTCACGTATTTGACGCGGTGCAGTTGGTAGGCAAAGGGAGCCACATTCCATGCGGCGTTGCCGGGATTGGGCATGCCATACCACCACTTTGTGACATCATCGAAACGCGGCGAGAGCTGGTCGGCCCGGTTCGGGGGACTCGAATAGATGCCGTAGGAGCCTTCGGGATTCGCGCGGTCGTTGTAGCTCGGGCTGGTGCGGCTGATATGGTGGCTGGCGACGATGCTCCACTCGTAACCTTCGTCAACGAGGACATCGATGAGGTGGCGGGAGTAGCCCATTTCCGTGGGGAAAAAGCCTTTCGAGTGATCGGAAAGGTCGCTGTTGCCACCCCACGCTTTCCACCAAGCCTGCTTGAAGGCCTGCAGTTCCTTGCGGAAAACGGACTTTGGAAGCATGGGCGCGAGCGAGTGGTGGTAAGTGAACCCGACAAGGTCCATGCGGGTGGAGCCGGAGGGCGTTTTCCAGCCGCGTGCATCTCGGAAGCCGGCATTCCAACTCCCACCGTAGCCGAGCTGACCGAGGCCCCCCAACTGGCGCACGTTGTCAATGAGAGAGCCCGAGTAACTGATAGCGAAGCCGCCGCGGCTATCGACGCCGGCCAAGGAATTGCGCGGACCTTGTTGGTAGGCGGTGCGGCGGTCGTCGAGGCCGAAGATGTCGGTGAGATTGTTTTCCGGATGCTGTGCGGGGCTGATCCCAGCGTAGTTCTGCGACGGCTTGAGCACGATCGAATCCCAAGCGTATTGCCCGCGCGAGGTTTGACTGCCGTTGCGGTTCCATTCAGGCCAATAGAGCGGCTGGTGAGTGTGCCAGAAACGGGAGACGTAGACGTTGCCGTTGGCAAGGACAGAGGTTGGCAGGAGCACGACAGCGCAGAGCGCCGCCAGCACGAGGGTGCGGGGACAAGACATGTTCGGGGTGAACTGTTGGGATGTGTAGCGAGCTAAAAACTCAGGGTGCGTTTCGGCTGAGTTGGAAATTGTTGAAGGAAAAGTCGTGGGTTTCGGCGTTGCGGTTGAAGAACGCGAGGCTCTGGATCGGCGCGCCGGCCTCGCCGCCCAACTTGCGTCCTTCAATCAGCTTCACCGACTTGTCTTTGAGGTTGATCACCTCGAGGTCGTAGGTGTCGGCATCGACCAGCGTCAGCGTGAGGGCCAAAGCCTCCTGAGTGATCGGAATGCCGGTGTCGAACTCCTTCTCGCTATCCGTGATCAAATAATTCGGCGCTCCCTCGCGCGCGAAGAAACGCACACGCGCACCCGTCTCGATGTCGGTCACTGCGCCATCGGCAGTGCCGGTGCGGTAAGTCACGCCCACCTCGCTGGGCGTGGAGTCATCCTGCTCGCCCTTCTGCTGGAAAGGCCCGTGCACGATTTCCAAAGAAAAATTGTCCCCCGTCGCCAACGGCACCGCGATGCCGCGGAAAGCGACCGATTCCTCGTAGCTCTTCCCATTGGCGAAGAGCGAAAACACGCGATCCGTCGTGATCGGCGCCAACTCAGGCTTCTCGCCCACCTTCCCCAGATAGTGCCCGGCAAAACTCCCCTCGCCATCCGACTTCGTCACCATCTTCCAAACAAAAAAACCGTTGTCCCCCCCGGTCCCGTCATTCCAACCACCATTGTACATCCCCTGATTGGCCTGATCCTCACCCACATTGACCTGCGTCAACGCCCAAGCGGGCACCGCAAGACAAAGACCTGCTGAAAACAGCGGAACGAAGCGCAACAGGGGAATCATAAACGGTAGGAAGGAAACAGAAAACTTACAGGCAAGAAGACAGCCTGTCAAACGACCCCCGGCACCCCCTCAATCCTCCGCCCCGTCGCCGAAATGCTTGCGCGGCACCAAGTAACGCCCCACGTAATCCTTCACCGCCTCATGCAGCGGCGCAATGCCGCCCTGGTAGCCGGTGGACTTCAGCTTGGTCACGTCCGCTTCGGTGAAATACTGATATTGCGAACGCAAAGCCTCGGGCATGTCGATGAATTCGATCCGTGCCTCCCGCCCCATCGCCTCGAAGATCGGGTGAACCAAATCCAACCACGTGTGCGCCTCGCCCGATCCGATGTTGAAAAGCCCGCCGGCTTTTTTCGTCGCCGCCAGGTGCAGGGTCATGGCGACCGCATCCTTCACATAAAGAAAATCCCGCTTCTGCCCGCCGTCCGGATAGTCCGGATGGTAGCTCTTGAACAGTTTCACCTGCCCCGTCTCCTCGATCTGCCGCCATGCCTTGCTCACCACGCTGCGCATATCCCCCTTGTGCTCTTCGTTCGGACCGAAAATGTTGAAATATTTCAGCCCCACAATGCGACGCAAATACCCCTCGCGCTGCGCGTGCTGATCGAAGAGCTGCTTGGAGTAACCGTAAGCATTGAGCGGACGCCACGCCGCCAGATCATCCGACAAATCATCCATCCCGGCCGATCCATCCCCGTAAGTCGCAGCCGACGAGGCGTAAACAAAGCGCGACCCGCGTGCCAAAGCCCACTCGGCCAACTGCCGGGAGCAGCCGAAATTATTCCGCAGCAAATAATCCGCATCCCTCTCCGTCGTCGACGAACACGCCCCGAGGTGGAACACATGGGTAAAATTCCCAAACGCCCCCGCCCTCTCCTCCAAGCGGTCGTAAAATTCGTCCGAATCGACCAGCTCCTCGAAGCGCAGCGGGGCCAGATTCCGCCATTTGTCGTCCGTTCCGAGATGATCGACCACTACGATGCGATCCGTCCCGTGCCAGCGGTTGAGGGCGCCGACCAACACACTGCCGATGAATCCCGCCCCGCCCGTGACGAGAAAACGGGCCTTGCCGGAAAATTCCGTCCCGCGCCCGCCGCTACGCTTCGCTGTCTTCCTTTTCGCTGGTTGCTTCGCTTTGCCCATGCGCCGCCGAACCTAACCGCCCGCACCTCCGCCGTGCAAACCCCTTCGCATTGCCACCGCCCCGCAACACCCGTAACATCCCACCCATGATTTCGCCGCGCTGGGAAACGCGGGATCCCGCCGATCCCATTGTTGCGCAACAACTCGCGCGCGAACTCGGCATCTCCCAACTCCTCGCCTCCCTTCTCGCCGCCCGCGGCATCACCGATCCCGGCGAAGCCGATGAGTTCCTCCACCCCCGTCTCGCCTCACTGCCCGATCCGCTCGACACCCCGGGCATGGCCGATGCCGCGCGCCGCATCGCCCTCGCCGTCGAACGACGCGAGAATGTCGTGCTCTATGGTGACTATGACGTCGATGGCGTCACTTCCCTCGCCATCCTCCACCGCTTCCTCGCCGCGCTTGGACTCGAGACCGGATGGTTCCTGCCGCTCCGCGAATCCGAAGGTTACGGACTGAGCCGCGACGGACTCGACCGCGTTTTCGCCGAACGCCAACCCACGCTCGTCGTCGCCCTCGACTGCGGCACCGGTTCGCATGAAGAGGCCGCCTGGCTCGCCGCCCGCGGCGTCGATCTCGTCATCATCGACCATCACGAACCCAAACACGGCGCCGCCCCCTGCGCCGCACTGGTCAACCCCAAGGCCGTCGGCGGCAACACCGACCTCTGCACCGCAGCCCTTGCCTTCAAACTCTGCCACGGCATCCAGAAAGTCACCGGACGCCGCGATCCGGACCTGCGCGACTTCCTCGACCTCGCCGCCATGGGCACCATCTGCGACCTTGCCCCGCTGCGCGGCGAGAACCGTGTCATAGTCCGCCACGGACTCACCCGCCTCGGCCAGACCAAATGGGAAGGTCTGCGCGCCCTCATGGAAGTCTCCTCCGTCATGCCGCCCGTCACCACCGCCGAAGTCGGCTTCCGCCTCGGGCCCCGCCTCAATGCCGCCGGACGCCTCCACACGGCCGAAGCCGCGCTCCGTCTTCTTCTCACCGAAGACGCGGACGAAGCCCGCCGCATCGCCCGCGAACTCGACGTCTGCAACCGCGAACGACAAGACCTCGAACAGCAGGTCCTCGAAGCCGCCTTTGCCGCGCTCGAAAAAAACTTCGACCCGTCCCGCGATTGCGCCGTGGTCGTCGGCGGCGACGGATGGCATGCCGGTGTTGTCGGCATCGTCGCGTCACGCCTCTGCCGCAAATACCATCGACCCGCCATTGTCATAGGATTCGACGACCAGGGTGATGGACACGGCAGCGGACGCAGCATCGCCGCCCTTTCTCTCGTCGAAACCCTCGGCGACTGCGCTGAATTGCTCGGTCCTTTCGGTGGTCACCACATGGCCGCCGGATTGAGCATCACCCGACAGAACTTCGCCGATTTCCGCGAAAAGTTTTCCGCTGCCGCCGGTCGCCGCTTGCAGCCGCAGGATCTCGTCCCCCGCCTCACGCTCGACGCACGCATTGACGTCGCCGAACTCGAACACGCCCACCTCGAAGAGTTGTCCCTGCTCGAACCCTGCGGCATGGGCAATCCCGCGCCGCTTTTCTACGCCCGCGCCGTCGCCCCCGTGCACGGCCCCGACGTGCTCAAAGAAAAACACGTCCGTTTCCGCGTACGCGGACGCGAAGAACTCCTCGCCGCCATCTACTTCAACGGCGCGAGCCAAGACTTTCCCCGCGCCCCCTGGGACGTCGCCTTCAAACTCGTCCGCAACGAATACCGCCAACGCGTCAGCCTCCAACTCGAAGTCCAACACCTCCGCTCCGCCGCCTGATCTCCCACGGAAGGATCCGTTGGAGTTTTTTCTTCCCAGGTAGGGTCGGCTGGCCTCTCCGAGCCGGAGGCTCTACGAGCAGGAGGCCAGCCGACCGCTGCAGTTTTTTTGCCCCCGGCAGGGATCCGCCACCCTCAGCGGCCACCCATCTCCCCCGCTTCCATATTGCCAACCACGCAGGTCAGTGCTTAACTCTCCCTCTAGTTTCGGGGTCATAGCTCAGTTGGTAGAGCGCCTCAATGGCATTGAGGAGGTCTGGGGTTCGAATCCCCATGGCTCCACTCCCCAGGCTTTTTCGCCCCAAGAAAAAAGCGCGCCAAACCCGCGCCCCGCCATAATTCCTCTTTTCGACTCTTCGTCTTTCGTCTCTTGGTCGCTTAGTCTATCCGCGTCGATCCGCGTTAATCCGTGGCTAAATCTTCTTCGTCCTTCAACCGCGCCACCGGACTTTTGTCCCGGTAACGCGCGACCATTCCAATCAAAGGCAACGCACTCCAATACCGCGGAATGAACTTCCTCGGCTCGTAAATGCAACGCATGAGCCATCCGAGCCCACTGCGGTCGGCCCACACCGGAATCTTCGCCTGCGTTCCCGCGAGAAAAGCTACCGCGGCACCCGTGCAAACAATACCCGGACACAGATCAAGCCGCTCCCGCAACCACGCGCCGAGCACTTCCTGCTTTCCACCCGCAAGATTGAGAAACACCACCCGCGGCTTCGCACTCTTCAGTCTCCGCAGCAGTTCTTCATCCTTGATCGGATACCCGCGGTAAAACGGCGCCACATACATATTCCCCTCGTCCACCGGAAAACCCTGCGTCCGCAACCACTCCGCAATCTTCCGCCCCTCCTCCTCCGTCGGCATCACCCAAAACGCCACCCCCGGCTCCGCCAACGCCGGATCCGCCAAAATCGCCTCGAGAAACTTCAACCCCGAATGCCGCGGCACACTCTTGCCCGTCGCCGCGCGATACACCGCCACCATCACTGCGCTATCAGTCAACGCCACATCCGCAGTTTCCACCGCATGCCGATAATCCGGAACACTTCGCAACTCATTGGCCAAGTTCGGACCCGACGGCGCGACCACGAGCCCGCCACGCCAAGTCTCCGCCACCGCCCCCTCCACAGAGCCGGTAAAAAACGGAATCCCTAAAATTCGTTCGCGCGCCATGAAGCAGCGAAACCTAACGTCTTTCCCGGAAATAAAAAAGCGCGCTCATCGCGCGCTCCTTGCCTGTTATCTTGCCGGCTAAACCGCCGCCCGTCGGAACCGGAGGCCCGTCGGCCGTAGATGGCCCCATAGGCAATCACCCGACAGGCGGCACTCCCCCAGTCCGATCGGCTAACGGCCGTTCGGACATATCCGCGTTTATCTGCGTTAATCCGTGGCTAATTCCTTCCGTCTTCGCTTTTCCATCGAGGACCTCGTTCGCTCGCCGGATTCCCCGCCACAATAGTATTCGCCGGGACATTCCGCGTGATCACAGAACCCGCCGCCGCCACCGCTTCTTCCCCGACCTCCACCCCCGGACCGACAAAAACCCCGGCTCCGATCCAAGCGCCACTGCCGATCGTGATCGGCGCATTGCGGTAGCTGAACTGCGGATCCCGGTAGTCATGGTTACCCGTGCAGAGAAAAGCTCGCTGAGAAATACACGCCTGCGCGCCGATCTTCACCGGTTCGAAATTCAGGATGAACACTTCTTCCCCGATCCACGCGTGATCACCCACCTTCAGTTTCCACGGGAAATGCACATTCACCCGCGGCTTGATCACCACCCCCTCACCGACCTTCGCCCCGAACGCCCGCAGCAGCTTCGCTTTCAAGCCCATCGGCCAAGGCAATGCCGAAAGAAGAAACACACACTTCAGCAAATACCACACCGCCTCGACCAACTTTGACCGCCCACGATCCAAGCCCTTCTCTGCATCGAACTGATCCAAACGCGTTTTCATGAAACAAAGTAGTCAGTCGTCAGGCAGCAGTAGTCGGTTGGGAAAGCGTCGACAGATCACAGCAAATCGTCAACTTGTCGCCCCAGCGCCGGCAACTTTCGCATAATAACATCCCAAACGATGGCATCATCCACGCTGTCGTAGCCGTGAATCAGGCGGTTGCGAAAACTGATCATTTGCCGCGCATCAGGAACCTTCTCGAACACCTCCGGGAATCGATCGCGGAGGCGCGTGCAGGCTTCGCCTATCACTTCGAACTTCCGCTCCACCGCGGCACGGCATTTTCCATCTCGCGAGTAGGCCTCGAGATCTAGCCCGCGGGTGAAATCGCCGATATCATCCAGCGCCTGCCGGATATCGAGCAGAAGCTTGCTTCTCTCAGGCAGCATAAATCAGCCGACTCGTCTCATCCACGATCCGGCGAAAAAACGGATTACGTATAGCTCTCGTTGTGACGAGGTCAACTGGACGATGGAAAATCTCCTCAAGCCCCTCCGCCAAGGCCATGTAACGATCGGCAATGCCGGGTTTGTCGCCATCGACAAAGTCGACTACCACATCGACGTCGCTGCGGGACTCATCAAATTTCTCCGTGGCAGCAGACCCGAAGAGACGAAGCTCACGCACCGAAAGGTCGCGGCAGAGCTGCGCGACACGCGACTCGCCGCCTTCGAGAATGCCTTGGAATTCCTTTGTCATGTCTACCTAGCTCTCCTTACGCCACACCTCACGAGCCCGCAAGCCCATCTCTTTCCTACTCAGAGCCTTCACCTCTGTCTTGGCGGGCAAACCGCCTCGAGCCGGGGTCACACGGCTCGAGGCATTTCCCCAGTCCGTGCGGCTGTAAAGCCGCTCGAACTAATCCGCGTCTATCCGTGTTAATTTGGTCACAGCGGCGACCCGTCTCCGCTTCGCTCCGGCTGTGGCTAAACAACATGCATTTCACTCAAGTCTCCAAATCAAGTTTCATCCCTCTCAACAGCACTGCTGTCGCCACCCATCCAACCAACGCCCCGCCAATCCCCCAGCAAGTCGCCGTCCAGTTGAAGTGCCGCGTCAGCACAAAGATCTGCGCGGAGTCCTTGGCAAACGGCGCGAACAGACACAGCGCAAACGACACCGCCTTCCACTCGGGTCGCAGTCCAGCAACCGCCCCTGCGCCAAAGACCGCCAGCAAAAAGAACGCCGGGAAGTTGCGCGTGTAGGCATGGAGCTCCAGATGATACTTCAACCAATGCGGCAGGAATGGAATCGTCATCATCCGTCCGTCCTCACGCAGCGTGATCCAAGCATACGCCACCACCAGCACCACCAGCCCCGCTAGTGAGATGCCTCTGATAATGCCGGCTGTCATTCGAATTACGCCAGGCCGCTCACCTGTAGACCTCTTTTCGATGAGCCACGCGAATGACCTCGATGATCAAAACGCGGCCGATTACCTCGTAGATCACGCGGTAGTCACCGACGCGAATACGATAGATGTGCTGGCTACCCGCCAACTTAGTGCATCCATCAGGCAATGGATTTTCCGCCAGCGCCTCGACTGCCTCGATAATTCCGGGAATCTCATCGGGCCTGATCTTCCGAAGATCCTTCTTCGTCGATTTACGCCACGTGATCGCGTAGGAGGCCATCGCGCTTCAATTCCGCCAAAAACTCCTCGTGCTTGATGGTTGGTTCCTCACGACGCTCCGCCACGGCAGCAAGATCCTCCATGTCTTCCATAAATCTTGCGTAGTCCTCGATCGGCACGATGACAGCCGTCTTAGTCCCGTCTTCATCTGTCAAAAACTGGAGTGCCGTGCTCATGATTCACCTATTCGCATATCCGCCCGGAAAAGCCAGTTCGTTTTACCTCTTTGGAGGGCCAGGCTCCCCCAGAACCTCCGAAAGCCCCCTAGATTGCTCCAATCTCCACGCCGTTACTTTCCACTAGCCACCTTTGCACTCGCCACTGCGCGGTTTACGCGTTCGCTGCCTCCTCCGCGCAGCGCGACTCAAGCCGCAAACTCGTAGACTGGCGCTTCAATGCGCCGCACCGGCACGCTTTTGCCAGCAATGATCGCCTGCAATCTGTCGACGGTTTCGGGAGAGAAGAAAGCTTCGCCGGTTTCCTTCGAGACCCGGGCGGGCACATGCTCGACGACAAACACCTCGCCGTCGCGCTCAAGAGTGTAAGTGATGAGTTTGTTTTCCATGGCAACGCGAGTGAAAACGGGCGCCATAATTAACTATTGAGCTACTCTCATAGCTGCATGCTATCCGACGGAAGGTATCTTTCACGATCCAAATGGTCGCCGTCCGGCATACCGAATATGAGCTATAACGACCTCCCCAAGCATAACGCGGTAAAAAATCAGGCATTTCTTGAAGTAAAGAAAACGGAATCCAGGACGAAACCTCCAAATAGGGAAGCGCTCGGGAGCCCCCTCTAACGACTCCGCCGCATCCAAGATGCCGCGCAAGTATTCGTCGGCGACCACATCACACGCAGAAGCCTCGAAGACGTCTTCACGAACCTTGATCAAGTCGCGTGATGCGCGACTGGCGTAACGGACAACGTATTTACTCAAAGCCCCAGTGCCCGCCGGATTTCCTCCGGCGAATGCAGACGTCCGGCAGCAACATCGGCCTCTGCCTCCGCCAGCGCGGCATTTATTTCTGCACGCTCGCGAGCATCGACATTTTGCAGCGAGAGAAGCTCCTCAGCTGTTTCCTTGACCAAAGCCAACTCCTCGGCGCTCGCCTCGCTCAAATGCTCAAGAATTTCCAGCGCACTCACTAACTACCTTATACTCTTTGAGGCAAAATCGGTCAATCCCGCGCCCTCTCGTTTACGGACAAACCGCCTTACACTGAGGTCACTCGGTGCGAGGCATTTCATTAGTCCGAACGGCTGCAAGCCGCTCGGACCCCATCCGTGGCTATCCGCGTAAATCCGTGGCTAAAGTCTTTTCACTAGTCACCTGCCACCGCGCGTTTTACGCGCTCGCTGCCTCCGCCGCCCGCAATGCCTGCCGCGCGAAATTCTCACAACTGAACCTTTCCACAATCTCCCGCGACCGCCTCCCCATCTCCGTAATGCCGTCCGTCTCTTGGTCTTTTTGCCTCTTTGTCTTTTGGTCTGCGATGCGACGAAGCGCTTCGCTCAACGCATCGACCGAAGACGGATCAAAAACAAAGCCGTTGGAGCGTTGCTCCAACGGGCCGTCAGTGGCCGCAAGTCCTCCCAACTCTGCGCCCTTAGCGAACTTGGCGTGAGGCACCAGATCCTCCGCGCATCCAGCGGCGCGCGAGACGATCACCGGCAAGCCGGCTGCCATCGCCTCATTCACCACAAGCCCCCATTCCTCTTTCAAACTCGGCAAGACAAACGCCTCCGCCAACGCATAGAACACCGGGTTCTCCTCAATCTGCCTGAATCCATAGAAAAAAACCGCGCCGCGATCGTTTTCTAAGGAGTTTTCAGTGTTCGGTTTACAGTTTTGGATAAGGCCCGTCTCGCAAAGCCTCGGCTCAGCCTGACTCTGCAGACCCTCGCAGCCTGCTCGGGTCACCGAGCTGGCTGCATTCCCCTCAGTCCGATCGGCTGCAAGCCGCTCGGACTTATCCGTGTTAATCCGTGTTAATCCGTGGCCCGTCTTTTCCACTCTCACATCTGTCCTATCCACAACGCGCAAGCCCAGTCCCCGCGCCTGCTCCCGCAACGCCCTCTCAAGCTCCCCACTGCCCACAAAAACTAGCGCCACTGGTGTGTGACGAGTGTCGGTCGTCTCTCTGACTCCATGCTCCCTGCTCCTCTCCGACCCGTAAGGTCTACGAGCTGGAGGGCCAGCTCCATGCTTTTCACCGCTCGCACGCGCGAATCGCGCGTAGGCCTCGACGAGCGTTGAAAGATTCTTCTTCTCCACCATCCGCCCTAGACTCAGGAAATAACGCTGAGGAAGACCGTAGGTCTTCCGAAAATCTGAAAAACCGAGCCGAGGCTTTGCGAGACAGCCCTTAGGCAAATTCTGAAACACTGAAACACTGTCTTCCCCTCCCTCTGACTGACCCCTGTCCCCCGACCCCTGTCTCCCTTCCTGCTCAGCCCCCGAGGCCTCCGGCCGCTCTTGCTCCACGCTCCGTGCTCCATGCTCCTCTCCGACCCGTAGGTTCTCCGAGCCGGAGGGCATGCTGCGCACTTCGTCCGCTTTCGCGGCGAAGAGCGCATTATCCACCGCATCATACCCCGTGAAAATTTTGTCAGCCGGGATGCCGAGCGAAGCAAAGTGACGCTTGTGCGGCTCGCCGCCGACGAGGGCGGCATCGAACTGCTTCACGATCTGACGCTTGATCCAACGCTTCCATCCGGTCGCCTGTTCCGTGCCCGCATGGCTTTCATTCATCATCACCGTCCGGATCCCGAGGGACTTGGCTGCGGCGAAGAGCGCGAAATAGCGCGCCGGCGAATAGCTCGGAAGAAAAGCCACATCAACCTTCTCCTCACGAAACAACTTCCGCGCCTTCAGGAACACATCGAACGGCGAAGCCGCCTCCTCCACCCCATCACACAAAGTCTTGAGTCCAGCACACCTATTACCAGCTACCTGCGACTCGTTACCTTCATTCCACTCATACGTCGTCGTCGCTCCTGCAATCTGAACCGGAACCACGCGTACACCCTGTTCGGCAGCCGCCCTCTGCGATGCCACCACGCGGGCATGGTGGTAAGGCCCAAACTGGCCAAAAAAAATAGCGATGCTGCGCATTAAGTGAGGAGCCTTTGGCTCCGTGCTTTCATCTGTTTTCTGACTAAGGACAAACCGTCGCCTGTCGAGGCCATCCGACAGGCGGCATTCCCCCCCTGTCCGATCAGCTGCAAGCCGCTCGGACCTTATCCTCATCCATCCGCGTCAATCCGTGGCTACAACTCCCCGGATCGACCTTCTCTGATTCCGCGCCGACCCTGCATTCAGCTTCGCGCTACGCCCAAACCACCAAGCTAACGCCACGATCGGAATCATCGCGTAAAGCATCTGGTAAAAATACTGCCAGAGGAAAAACCGCGTCAGGAACATCGCGTTCACCGTCACAATCCCAATCAAGCAATATTGGACGTAGCCACGCGGCATGGTGAGCACATACCAGTCAAGCCACGACAGGAGATATCCGAGCATGAACATCGAAAGCAGCATCCACAGCAAACCGCCATCGCGCAGAAACATTCCCGCGATTCCAGGCGAGTAAGGCGCACCTCGCGTGAACGTCATGTCCATCGTTATTCCCTGCTTCGGCTTGCCCTGCCACAGTGCCCGCGGCACGAAATGCAGGGGCACATATAGCCAAGACCACGCATAAGGCTTGTATGCTGGCTCGGTCTCTTTCGCCGCGACAAACGTGTCGAAGATATTCATGTCACCATCTGAATCGTAAAACTTCCAGTAAGCCTCACCTAAAGTGCGTTCTTCAAACACTGAATTAACCATGCCCTCTTCCGCTATCCGCTCATTCTCGGCGCCGCGAGTCTGCCCTAAATATTGGAAGAAGGGTTGCAGCACCACGATCGGTAAAATCAACCACGCATACCCCACCCTTCCTTGAAGCCTTTGTAAAACGGCAATGCCGGCAATCATCACTCCCGCGACGTAAAAACCTCGAAATAACGTTACATCACGCATCAGCCACGTGAACATTAGGAATAGCACCACCGAAACACTGAGCACCATCACGGTTCCTAGTGTCTTGCGTCGTAGGAATCCCTCGAACAGCACGACCACGGTTATGATGTGCACTGCCTGCAGCGGCATGGGCAAATCATAAACATACGCGCCAAAAGCGCTGCCGTAGAGCGAGCGCCCCCCCCGCGCGAGATAGAACATCACAGGCAACGTCGTCACCTGAAAAGCCAGCAATGCGGCACACACCTTTTGGCTCACCAAGGGTCGCAAGCTTTCCGCATTGTTCAGCGCACGACGCCGCCGGAGCCACCTAATGTGTAGACGTGGAAAAATGGCTGCCCCCAAAGCAAAGCAAACAAGCGCAGCGCTAGCCCACCATAAACCGTCGGTTATCTCATTCAACCCTACCCGCATTTGGAATAACCGCGTGAACAGCGTGTAATCTTTCTCCAACAACATATAAACAGGCCGCACTCCAAAAAACAGAAACGACATAAATATGAACGCACCTGCCCCTGTCACCTGCTTACGATGGATTTCGCCGAGCAAAAGCACGAGTTGACTCCCTACCAGCAGCCAGACCGAAGCCACCGTTCCAACAAGTGGATAAGCAGCCAGCAGGAGGAAAACAGCGGCAAAAACAAAGTTCATAAGCCTGAGACCATCAATCTGACCCGATACCGCTCAGAGCGTAATCGCTCCACAACCTTTCCAGCAATTGCATCCAACGCGCCGTCACTGCCTCTGGGGAGTAGTTAGCCAGGTAGAAGGCCCGAATCTCATCACGCTCAACCTCTCCGGCATCGAGTCGCTTCTTCAGATTCACCACGGCATCCACAAAAAGCTGCATATCCCCTGGACCTATCACCAAGTGGTCGCCAGCCGAGCAGGCCAACTCCGCGATTCCTCCTTGATTCGAGGCGATCCAAGGTTTGCCAAAAGATAGCGCTTCAATCAAACACAGAGGACTGCCCTCCGTGTGCAGCGACGGCAAGACCACCGCATCGAGCCCGCCATAGATTTCCGCCAGCGGCGTCGAACGATCGAACGCCCCATGCCAAACAAGGTTTGCACCGCCAACCGACCGAATTTTCTCAACCTCTGGACCGTCACCGAAGAAATGCCAGTTGACGTCAGCGCAAGCCTCGTGGCGCGATGCCTTGATGATCACATCGATCCCTTTGCTAGCATCAAGTCTGCCGACAAACCCAAAATTCCACTTGCCAGTCTGCCTCTCGGCCTTGGCCCGTGTATCCCGATGCACTGAGCCTATGGCATCCACTACAGTCGTCGTTAAATAGGGCATAACGGTCACCTCGCGATCCGGACTCCCCGTCAAGATGTTAGCTTTCGTCGCCTGCGAGCAGGCCGCCAGCGGCGGCCCTGCACTGATAAACTTTTTGTAGCGCGGCACCCACGACTCTGTTTCTTGCGCGCTACACGCCGTGTGGCAGTGGTGAAATCCTTTCCGACGCCGACCCGCCACGCTCCAAATGAGCGGTGACGTATTCCCCTGTGAATTGGTGTAAAGCACGGAGCGCCGATTGAGGATACCCGCAAAGAAAGAGGACTGCGGAAAAGTATGGTAGCGCACACCGGCCTCTGAAAGCCCGGCGATTACCTCTCGCGGCAATTCTGAATACTTCACACAAAAGTCCACATCCCATCCGTGCGTGGCCACGGTCTTCGAGATGTTGAGCAAATGCGTTTCGATGCCGCCCATGGACGTCATCCATGGCGAGTAAATGCACAATTGTTTGCGGTTAGGTCCAGTCATCGGCGACAGTTAGTCTCCCGCAGCGTAGCGCAGCAGAGCTGGCGCAAGATGCCTTGGGTGAAACTTGTCCGGAACACGTGCATTCGACTGGAGCTTTTCCAGAATCTCCCGATCGCGCACAAGCGCCATGATCGCCTCGGCGATCGCTTCAGGCGAGATCTCCGGCAGCACTAGGCCATTCACGCAGTCTTCCACCACGAGCCCGCAATGCGTGGAAGCAACCACTGGCAGCCCATGGCCCAGCGCCTCAAGCTGCGTTAGACCAAAGCCATCCGAAAGGGTGGGAAAAAGGAATACATCAGACGCCCGATACAGCCTCTCGACCGTCGCTTTGTCCACCGGACCAAGAAAGCGCACGTTCGACAGCTGCGAGATCTCGTCCGGAATCTTTACCCCAAGCGGACCAGCGAAGGTGAAGTCCACCGGCTCATTCTTCAGCATCCTGATCGCATCGAACAGCTGCCCTACCCCCTTCCGCAAAATCACGCTCCCGAGAAACAAGGCCCGCAGCCGCGTATCGGGTCTCTTCTCCATGCTCCACGCTCCTCTCCGACCCGTAGGTTCTCCGAGCCGGAGGACATGCTCCATGCTGCCGCTGGCCTCATAGACCAGCGGCACCTCCACGAGCTTCGCGGCACTTACCCCCGCTTCGATCCAGTTTCTTTTCGACCACTGGGAGTTCACGATGATCTTATCCGCCATCTCGATTTCCCGCCGGAGGCCATCCCAATACTCTTTGGGCGCATCGATAGTTTGTCCGAGGTCCAAGGCCAGGTAGTTCGCCGCCGCGCGGCGCGTGATATCTTCCTCCATCCAGGCGAGATCGATCAGATCGAGAACGCAACGCATACCCTTCCTGCGCGCCACTTCAAAAGGCCACTGGGCGTTGTAGCTGTAAGAGAAAACTGTTTTCCCATCGACCACCTCAAGTTGATTAGCGCACCATTTGCCAAACCAGCTGATACGATACATACACGTCTGCCACGAACTCATGTGCTGCAACCTTACCCGAGCCTCGTAAACGAAGCGTCCCGCATTGGCGCGACGCACAAGTGCATCCGGAATCTGTGTGCTCCGGCGTGCTGCAATATTCGGGGCCAACGGCTTGAGTAGCTTTGCCTCACCAGCCGTCACCCAACTGTCCGCGAGCAGTGCAGAGAGCTTGCCTTCTTTGTGCAAAGCCGCCGGCACGGCGTAGTGCTCCCGCGATCCTAGTTGGCAGCAGATCCAAGACATGGATTGGTTGCGAGTCGCTGGTAAAAAGTGGCGGGACTGAATGTCAGCTTTTGCCCTCGGCTTTGCCTCACGGCGTCTCCCTCTAATCGGCTCAGCTTGTCAGCTTTTTCCAGCGGTAAGCTTTTCCGCTAAACGCGTCGCGAGGCTTAGCGCGACGAAGGTTGTGTTTGCGTTGCTGGCAGTCCGGAAAGTCGCCGCACCGAGGACGTAGAGGTTATCTGTCCCGAAGACCTTAAGGTCGGTATCGACGACGCCATCTTCTTCAGACCACCCCATCCGGGAGCCTCCCACGTGGTGGTAGTTGTCCTCGAGGGTTCGGAAAAATGCCTCGTCTTGCGAGAGCAATCCTTCGAGAACGCGCAACTCAGCGAGCCCGGTCTCACGCAGCGCGCTCTGGCAACGCAATGTGAAGTCCTTCATCGCAGGGAACTCCTCGCGGCCAAGTTTCCAATCAAGGATAACTTTGGGCAGGCCATGCGCGTCTTTGACAGAGGGGTCTATGGTGATCCGGCTCTCGCGCAATGGCGTTTGCTCACTCTGCAGCACGAAGGAAATCTTTGATCCACTGGGCACAAAGACCCGGTTGTTCACGATGTAGCGCCACATCAGCGGCGGGAGATGTTTTCCGCAGGCGATGAGATTGCGGATCAATCCCCCTACGTCGGTCACTTTTCGACTGTAGACCGCCGCCTTGAGAAACTGTTTCAAAAAGACCAGATTTTCACTGATCGAACTCTCGAAGTGCAGCATGGCATGCATGTTCAGCACGTGATCACGCTCCAACGTATCGTTGTTTAGCCGGAGCTTTGGTTGGAACTTCGACCCGCCGAGCACAATCGACGAAAACAGGTTGAAGAACTCTTTGCGGTTCACCGGCCGGACCGATGCCACGCGACCTCCAATATGGTCCTGAAAGTAGCGTCCTACATTGTCGTTTTCCCGCCATGGCGCGATCCAGTCCGTCTGCCGCGCAGCATGAAGAAGAAGTCGCGAGATTTCGATCGTGCCGGCCGCCAAGATGAATTCGGTCCCACTGATACGGTGTTTCGCTTTCTTCGCGTCGAGCAAATGGACGTCGTCGATGTTGCCGCCCGCTCCGGAGAATCCCGTGACGATATGTCCGAGAAGGACTTTGATGTTGGGGTTTTCCTCCAACTCTTTTCGGAAGGCACCCGCCAAGCTGGGAATCTTCAGCCAGCGCGTAAGGAATATCTCCACTCCGTGACCGAACTTTGGGACATCCGTTTTGAGACCGTTGAAAACATCACGATCGGCCAGCATTTCTGCAGGAATACCGAGGTTCCGGTAAGTCGGCTCGTAGTAGCGGGCAACATCCTCATAGGTGATCGGCCACTTGGAATCGGGTAGCCACTCGCGTCCGGCGAAATCCGCCCGTTGAAACTCGACAAGCTGCCCGCCCCACAGATTGCTCGTGCCGCCGAGACTTTTGCTACGTCCGATTTTGATGCCGCGGTGCGGAAAGCCCACGGATTCGAACGTCTCCACACCGAAATTTCCGAGGCTTTCGTCCCCAGCTTCGATGAGCACGACCTCCAGGCCTTGGCGCGCAAACAGAACCGCCGCATAGATGCCGACTGTTCCACCACCAACAATTACCAGGCGCGAAGGGTCGCTATCGCGCAGTTGCTCAACAGACTCAATGAACATAGGTCAGATTGGTTTTCTCACGAAGGCACGGGGTCACAAATAGGTGGAATGAGCGCCAATCCCCCCCCCTTAGCGCCTCAGTGTCTCTGTGAGAACCTCCTCAGTCAGTTCAAGAAACTTCTCGATTTGCTCGCTGCTGAAAACTTCACCATTCGCCACGCGCGCCGCCTGCTGAATGCGCCGGGCATTCTTCGAGGAGAAAAGCACGATCCCGTTGTGATTTCGCGCATGGGAGCCAGCTTGAAGAAGCATAGCAAGCTTGCCTTTGTCGGTGCAGTCCACACCCACATCCTGACTCCACGCGCGCTGCCGCTCGGGCCGCTGGGACAGCCATTCAACAAGAACCGGCAGCGCCGTGTTGAAGGGCGCGAACGTGATGCACTTTGCGCCCGACGCTTGGCCAACTTCCAGGTGTCGGAACACGGGATTATCTTCGAACTGCAGCCATCGCGACGTTGGCAACCCGGACGCGGCAATCTGACTTATCTGGGACCACTCTCCCCCGCAGCCATAGGCGCGGATGGAGCCCCGGGCAACTTCTCCCTCGAGAAACTCGATCAGCGGCTGGGAGGCCGCACTTTCCAGCGTCGGCTCATGCAGAAGGAACAGGTCGATGTAATCCGTGTGCAAGGCGGCGAGGCTTCGTTCCAAACTTGCCTTCGCTTTTTCAGGATCGAAAACACCCCATGTTGAACCACTTTGCGGAGCCCCGCGCCGAAGCATGGTTTTTAGGAACGGCGCGGCTTTGAGAACCTTGCGCGCCGCGAGGTTGACCCACCGGTGCTTGGCCGCACCGGCTGGCTCGATACCGAACTTCGTGGTGATCGTGACTTTGTCCCTCTTACCGGCAAGAAAACCCCCGAGCAATCGCTCCGCCTCACCGTAACCGTAGTAAGCGGCGGTATCGAAATGCGTGATTCCCGAGTTATAAGCGGCGGCAAGCAACGCCAAACGCTCCTGCGTCGAATCAGCTGACATAAAACTGGTAGTCCCAAAACCAAGAACCGAGGAAGCTTTTACCCGAGGAAACAATGCGACACTTTTCATGTCAGATAAAGTAACGCATCAAGAGCACAACTTGCATTACAAGCGAGTTCCTCACAAAACAACAACGCAATACCTATAGCAGCCGTGTGCCGGCTTTATTGCCGCGGTTGGACACGTAGCTCTTTTGATATGTCCACTGGCTTTACGTGACTCATCAAAGAATAAGCCATTTTGTCAAGCCACGCGGGTGTAGCACCGAGGCCCCATGCAGCGAGCCGCATCAGGCCACAGTTGCCGTTGATGCATGAGGCCAAGGTTAAAATCTGTCGCTTAAACTGCTTCCGACCATTAGCTCCGCAATAGATGGCATGCCTAACCAGACGCTTCGCCAAAAGTCGCTCAAGAAGTTCGCTATTTCGGCCAGCGCACTTAGCATTATTGTGTATAGACAGAAATAGGGGCTCTGTGGACTCTGCGTAATCATTTCGGAACTCTTTTCCACCGATTCGCTCTTGATCGTGCTGTCTCCAATAGCCAACTAACGTATCGACAAAACTGCAGCAGCCGCCGAATAGCTTGGCCCGAACCTGATACTCCCAGTCCTGTGAACACTTCAAATCCTCATTCCACATGCCGATGCGTTCGACACATTCACGGCGGTAAAGCGCTCCCATTGTGTGCCAATGGCAATCAATTAGATCTTTTGCGGTATCGCAAAACACTCCACCAATAGCATCACCAAGCGAGCCAGAAGAAAAATCCATTCCGCTTACCTGAACTTTGCCATAGGCAAACTGGACGGCGGGCCTTCTTGCAAGAACATCCACCAGATCCGCGAGTCCACGCTCTGCTAGAATGTCGTCGGAGTCCGCGAACATGATTGCTTCCCCGCGAGCCACGCGTATGCCTTCATTTCTGGCGGCTTGAGCGCCTCGGTGTAAGACCTTACTAAGAGACACCTCAAAGCCCTCCTCCTGCCGAGAAGCCTGGATATACTTAGCTACGCACTCAGACGTATCATCTGTTGATCCATCGTCCACGATCACCACTTCAATGGGCCGATGCGATTGGGACCTAATCGAGCAAATAAGCTCACCCAACAAACGAGACCGGTTGTAGGTTGGAACAATTATCGAGACATTCATTCAGCGATAATTTCCCTTAAGCCACTGTGGTATTGAACTTTCCCATACTGCGCTACACATAATTTCCAAGGCCAGACTTTGAATACTGCTTAGCCGACGCACCATGTGACTCATGCCATTGTTGCCGACACTTGTCGGATAATTGCATTGAGGCGCTGCGTCTTTGCTCTGCGCTGATTATAGGCCACCTTAACCAGCTCATCTCCGCTCTTTTTGCAAGGTCGGACACAGAAGATATCTCAGAATTTGCCACTTGATATAGTAATGGAATACTGTCCTCGCCCAGATCCCGCGAAGTTTGTTTGTAAACGAAAAGTTGGCATCTCCCGCAGCTGTGATCCAGTCTCGCAGCGGAGGCAAAGCGAGACGAGTCAGGTGCCGGAACACGTGTTTCGCTAGATCCTCCTCACGAAACCGCTCCGCCATAGCCCCAGCCACTCTTTTGGCCTTTACCAAGTAGTCTTCTCTGCGCCGACGCGCCGGATGCCTGACGGCTAGGCCACCGTTGTAGACGAGCTTAAGCCCCCTCCTTCTTGCCAGCATGCACCACTCCATGTCGGCACCAGAAAGAACATCACCATCAAACTGCCCTATGGCGTCAAAAGCACTCCGTCTGGCGACCAGATTTGCGGTTACCCCGCCACCGCGGCCGTTCACCCGCCTCTCAATTGGGAAGCCGAATATCATATCCGCAATTTCCCAAGACGTGACTGCATCTGGATTTTGGGGAAACACGATGACCCTGCCAGCGAATATGTCAGCATCGGAAGAATGAACCAACCTGAAGATCTGCGCTACCCAGTCCATCTCCGGCAGGCAATCTGAATCGGTGAATGCTATGACGTCACCTGACGCAACGCGCAAGCCGGCATTACGCGCGGCATAGGATCCGGGTTTCGTTTCAGCCAGATAGGATGTGTGCAGGTGTCTTTTGAGCATCTCACGCAGCGCCGTATCTCCGGCGTTGTCGACCACAATAATCTCAACAGAGTGGTCCCGGACCTGCTGCTCGAGGACCTCGACGCATTTCTGAAGACGCTCGTCGTCTTTGTAGGTGGGAATAATGACGGAGAGCTTCATTGTGAGGGAGCCATCCCGGGCGTCCGTGCGGATTTGGTGATGCTCTCGATCTCTGTCCACATCCCCCTCACTACGTTCTTGATGTCCTCTGAGCGAGCACCGAGCTGCCTGCGCAGCTTCTCCGAAGAAGACCGGCTGCACAAGCCCTCCAATCTTTCGACCGTTTGTTCAGGAGAGAGCTCATCGAGGACGAGATCCGGTGCGCCGAAGTCGCGGGCCAGCTCCTGGTATTTGTGGCTCCAGCTCGTGGCGAGAGTTGGCACGCCTTGAAAAAGACCGCTGGCGAATCCATGGAAGCGCGACGTGAGCAAGCAGGAGCACTTACCGATCGCCATCTTGATCTCGCGCGGATCCAACAACGACACGATCTCGACGGCACCCTCGACGGCCCGCTGAATCTCTTCACAGAGACGGCGATCTTGGTCGCCCTCGTGCAGAATCAGCGCAACTCGATGCCCCCGGGCCAGGACTCCCTGCGCCACACCAATCAAGTAGTCCAAGTAGCCGGCCCGGGTCAGGCCGGCGCCCTGCGAATACATTTTATGGTTAGGAATCACGCCAATGACTCCCTCCAGCGCATCCATACCCCGAAACGGCTGCGGACTGACCAGACACGTGAAATCATACCCACGGGCCACGGATCTCGATCCCGGCGCCAACTGGCGCAGATTTGCCAAAGAGGCTTCGTCGCGGGCATAGATGCGGTCTGCTTGCGACAAGATGCTCTGCATCTCGGCGCGCAGTGCGGGGGTCTCGAAGGGCCCGAAGGCCTGCGGCAGAAGAACGACACGGCTCCCCTGTCGCCGCCATTGGCCGATTCGACTCCCGAGCCTGTCCCTCGCCTTGGCCGCCCCCCACGAGTCGCCGTAGGCATACCCGGAAGCATCCATGAAAACATCCACATCCCGCTCGCGGACCACTCCGAGACGTCTGGCCACGCCTTCCGGCCAACGATTAGCAAGGTGTCCGTAAGGCAGGCGGGCTGACACCGGGTGCCACACCTTCGCCCACAGCTTGTGGCGCAGACGATCTTCAAAGCGGGTGTCCCAACGGACTGCCAGCCTTGTCTCCACGGGCAATCGCGCCGCCCATTCGGAAATGGCCAGCAGCATCAATTCGGCCCCCTTGTTCGGAAAGCCGATGCCCAAGACTTCAATAGTAAGTGGCTGGATCGTAACCATGCCTAGAGTTTGCCCGTCCCATAATACCTCCGCGCCACTGCCAACGGCGTCTTCTCTGAATAAGGAATTCCGCCTGTTGGATCAGGATACCCCACTCCCACTAACATGACCGGCCGCTGCCACGGAGCCAAATCCAACTCACGAGCCATGGCTCGCTCTCTCTCTTCGATATCTGGCCAGTTTATGGGACAGGATGCGAGACCAAGAGTTTCAAGCGCGATCATCATGTTCATCGCAGCGAGAGAACCATCGATATAAATCAAGTGTCTGTCACGTTCGTCGAAGTAGGCATCAAGACGTCCCACAATTACTACGAGAACAGGAATGTTGTCCGCGTATCCACGCGTGCCCATCGGGATGGACGCCACACGTCCCACATCAGCTTCTGAATCGATCACATAAAACTCAAAAGGTTGGCGGTTGCAAGCACTCGGCGCCTGCAACGCCGCCAGTATCGCATTGTCTACCAAATGCCGCTCGACCGGCCGCTTTTGAAACCAGCGCGTGGACCGACGCCGCGCTAGGAGCCTCATGAAGTCTTGATAGGTAACACCCGTGTCAGGCAGGTTCTCTCGCCGATATGGAATGCTTCGGCGGACTGATCCAGCACCGCCGGTAGCTTCTGTAGCCCTTAAGAAACGGGCGCGCAATTGCTCGGTTAGCCCATCAAGCTCAATTGCGTCGAAGTAATCAGTTAACACGTCGCTATACCATTTGACCTCACCGGAGCGGCACTCCACCGAAACATCACAAGGAACCACCTGCTCGTAGCTCACAATAGTTTCCTCAATGTAATCCAGAGCAAACACTTTACGCCGCGGCCGCATAATGAGCGCTTTCTCCAACCGATGAACATTACGTCGTAGGGTATATCTCTGCGACTCCACGCCATTGAGATTAGCTAAGTGCGCCTTTCGTGCTGCGAACACCGATGTCAGCTCGCGCAAAAATGCCCGATCAAGCAGAGTGTAATACACGAGAACGCAAAGCCAGTGGTCTGGTAAGTGAACTACAGCCCACTTGAGTAATCTATTCTTCCAAAAGCTGAGCTTACCGCGGAGATTCATAATTAAGCTTGAACGGCTGAACGCGCCTCGCCTGCCCATCCTGTTTTTTCCCTGCCGACGTAGAGGTGCTGACAATTTACTCCCTCAAGGTGAGCGCCCACGGTTTGAGTAATATACTTTACGGTGAATGGCACGCGCCGGGGATTCATGAGCAATCCTCCATCTAAACGATGCACATTCCTGCAGAGGAGCACTCGTGCGCAGGCGTGGCTATTTACTCGAAAAGATCCTAAGACCTTCTTCACGGCCCGTCTCAGACACCGGATTCCTCGTAGTGGGGACGACAACATTTGTCGCAAGAGTGACATAATAGGCTTGGGAAATCAAATACGGCTGAACTGTCCGCGGTGGAGAAGAGCGGCACACCTTTTAAGATCGCTCCAGCCGCTCGGAAGTAGCACGGTGCAAATAAAGTAGGCGACTACAAAAGAGCCACCTAAAGAGACAATTTTTAGTACAAGGCACAGTTGGTCGATCCAGTCGGCACGGACAATCGCCCAACTCATGAAAACAGCGACGATGCTCGCTATGGCAGGACCTGAGATAGGAATAAAAAAATCGCTGGAGCGAAGCGGGGTCTTTTTAAAGACAAACAGCAAGGACGGATATAAAATAGTGTAGTTAACAACCGCGTAAGCGATGGCGACACCAATTGAGCCCCACTGCACGCCAACTATAAATGCGATGCTGACGCACACGGCATTTAAGATACCCCACTGCGCGTAGCGCCCACTTTGCCCGCTCGAAAGAAGCACCATCCCCCGCAGCCCAGCTACGGGTTGAATGAAGGCGGTAAGCGCAAGAAGGGAAAAGAGCGGAGCGACCCCCAGCCACTCACGCCCCAAAAGCAACTCGATAATGGGCGAGGATGCCACAAACAAAAAAGCAGTGAGAGGCATGGAGACGAAGGCTAGGAGATGAGTGACTCTGCGGTAATAGACGCGGTAGGCATCTGGTTGATTCAGCAAGCGGCTCATTGCCGGAAATGCAACTGCATTGATCGGCCCTCGGATCGCCGTGATAGGAAACATCAGCAACTGATATGCGCGGGAGTAAAGCCCAAGTGCGTCGGTGCCCCAGAACTTGCCGATTAGAACATTGTCGAGATTCCGATGAAAATAATTAACCAGCTCAAACAAAGTGACATTAGCCCCGAATCCAAGCATCTCCCGTATCCCAGCGTTTCTACTAAACAAAGCGGGGCGAAAAGGCGAAAGGATGAAGAGCAAGACAGTCGTGGTGATCCCGGCGGAGAGTAACCCCCACACCAAGGCCCAATAGGCAAAATCTTGAAGGGCCAGGGTTACGGAGGTGATCAGACCAGCAATGGAGCCTGAGATGGCTGCCACAGCTCTACGCCCGAACTGCATTTCGCGCACAAGGCGTGCACCGTGTTGCGTTCCCAAGCTGCCAATCACAAATGTGAAGGAAAGCGCGATAGTGACGAGCGTAAGTTCCGGCTGCCCATAAAACCATGCGACGAGTGGCGACGCAGCGGCGACAATTGCGGTCAATACCGTGCCCATGGCGACATTGAGCCAAAATAGATTGCTCTGCTGCGCGCGGGTGAGGTCCTTTTTCTGCACGGCAGCCGATGATAGCCCAAGATCGCGAAAAATTCCGGCAAAAGCGGTGATGGCCATAACCATGGCAATGATGCCGTAGTCGTCTGGCGAAAGCAGTCGTGCGAGGATGACAGTGGAGGCGAGTTGGATGGCGATGCTGATGGCCTGCGAGGCCATCGTCACTATCCCACCGCGCACGGACTTGCGTTTCAGATCCTGGAGGTCCGTTTTCAACAACTCTAAACTTTTAGCAAATTGAACATGCCGTTTGGTAAATAATCCAAGTCAACAAGGAGATCAGGCCTTGCTCTGCGCTTTTCCTAGGTTTGAGGATGACTTCAACATTTTCCCCTAAGACGAGCCGCCAGATGGATTTGTTATGCTTACTTGCTATCGACTTTCACAAATTCGCAGCTAACCAGCAGCGAACTGCGGCTAAACACGACCATGCTCAACTAGCGCAAAAACAAGTGCACCGAATTGGCCTTACGCTCGGCTATCGCGCCTCCGTGATGAAATCCAGCCTCCTGCAAGGATGGCAGCACGGATGGAAGTTCGCAGATACCGTGATGCAATTCGACCACAAATGCCGAAGACCTCTGCAAGAGCTCAGCATAGCAGGAAACGAACTCACTTTCTGATCCCTCAATATCGCACTTAACAAGATCCCAATGCTGCTCACCGAATGTTTGGTCAAGATCGATATACTCCAGTTGCATTTTATTCTTGCTGGCGTCCGTAGATGACTCAACGACCCTCCCGGCATGGTAGCTGTGAGTTTGCTGAAAAGCTGCGCCCCCTTGGCGTTTACCTGCCAATCCTCTGACCAGATTCAACTGGCAACGCCCCGCGCGATGGGCTTCTTGCTGACCGACGCGCCTTCTCATTTCCGCAATGTTGCAGGCGTCGGGCTCCACAGCTGCGACGAAAAGCTTCGGCCGCAGCCCTTCCACACCGAGTCTGTCCAGCACGCGCAACAAGAAGAATCCGACGTTCGAACCGAGATCCAAGATTCGCAGTTCGTCACGACCGTCGCGGGCCAAGGATACCAGCGTCTCGATCGGCTTGTCGTATTCACCATCGACAAAAATGTCGTTGTAGAGACACCAATCAACATGGCTCAGGACCTCGACATGAACGCCCGAAGCCAAGGTAAACTTCAATTGCGCCCGCTCGTAATACTTCCGCTGAAGCGCCCTGAGTAACCGAGGTGGCAGCATGTGTTTTAGGGCCTGTTTCATAAGAATGGACTAAATGTGGTCATAGGCAGTGCGAAACGCTGGCCGCTTATCGGCTCAAGGTCAATCAGACCGGCTGATTCTTTGCAAAGAGTTCAAAGACAACTGGGTCATCCTGCTGCAGTAGCGCTCACTTTGGCGCGCGGGAAAAGAGCTTCTCGAAGGCGCAAGCTTGGCTTCTCAACAAGCCGATTGAGCCAAAAGCCGAGGGCAATCGAACCCGCGATGAACACAAACATATAAAGAGGGTAATGAACCCCCAGCGACAACGAAAATCCATCACTGAGCCAGGGCCACAGCCACCGGTTGACCGCCATGTGCCAAAGGTAGATCGAGTAACTGGCCCCGCCCACAGCAGCAAGTAGCATTAGCCATTTTCCACTACCACTTTCCAAGCGGACTGCTGCCAAAACAAGAAACCCCGAAGCCACATAGAGAAGAGTGTAGCCTGCAACACTCATCGGCTTGTGAGTTTCCACCTCGAACAAGAAGGCTGGTATGAAAAGTGCTGCTCCCGCAACCAGCAAAAGTATCGTCGGCACCTTTGCTATTTTGGCTTTCAGGCCATGAAAGTGCCAAAGGTAAGCCAGTAGCACGCCGAACATCAGGGAATCCAGACGGATGTGACTTCCGAAATACAACCATTTGAAGTGCTGAGGCCCCACCGTCCCGATGAATAATGAGGCCAATAACCGGGCGGCAAAGCAGAACACAGCACAGGCGAGAAAGATCAGTGGGATATAGGCAAGAGCTTGCTGCGGTCGCGGACACTTGCGGAGCAGCAGAAATAGAGCAGCCGCTAACAAAAGGTAAAAATGCCACTCAACTGCTAGTGACCAAGTGTGATTCCACAGAGCTCCTGTGTAGTTCTGCATCATCAACAGCTCACTGATCGTCTGACGTATCCTAATCGGTCGGCCTTGGAGCCATGTCACGATAACGGTTACGACGATCAGCAGAAACAAAGGAGGGTAGATCTTGAATCCTCTTCGAATGAGAAACCGCTTGAGGTCTAGAGAGCCGCGCTTCTTGTATTCCTCGAAAAGCAGACCGGATACAAGGAACCCGCTCAGCACGAAAAAGAGATCAACACCAACCCACCCGCCTGTGCGCCAAACACTCAGAAACGGGTTGTCCTCATAACCAGGCAACAGGTGCCTACCCAACACCAGCAAAATTGCGACTAACCGCAGCAGATCTAGTCCCGTGTTGCGCATTAATTTAAGACTTCGCGCAACCTGACGGTCAGCCACGGCTAACGGCGCTTAAGATGTTTCCGACAATATGCATGTTCAGTGAGTAGTGCTCCTGCCTCTCAAATACTGGAGCACGAATTCAAACTCTGCCCGTAAGACGAGCCGCCGGGTGGATTTGTTGTGCTCACTTTTTGATAGATCACGGGGTGATCAGCATGGAGCGTGGAGCGCGGAGCCTGGAGCGGTTCCGGCTGAACACTGCAAACTGAACACTGGAAACTCCTCTTCTGTTCCTCCGTAAGAGCCAGTCTCCTAAGTCAGCGCCCTAGGCGAACTTGCCGTGCTCAACTCTCCGGCGCCTCAGCCACGCGCGCGGTCGCCTGTTTCTGGGCTTGGCGTTCAAGTTTCTCTCGTTGGAGCTTTTTGTAATGGTCTACCAGACGAGCAAGATCGTGGCCGTGCTGCTCGGATATCCTCTGCCGAGCGGCCCTGACCTCTTTGATTGTCTGATTCTCAAGCATATCGCTCTCCTAGGAGTTCGAGTGGTGTGATGATTTCGGGAGTATCCAGCCGTAGCCTGCCGTTGATCCTTCGCAGATGCTGTTTTTTGCGGGCATTGGCAAGATGTGTGCAGTTCCAAGTTAACAGGTAATCCATCTTGTAGTAGGACGCAACCGCGACATGGAGCGCGTCGCCCGCTACATCCTTGGGCATGAGATAGTTGTCGATGTAAACCTGCGCGATTTCGCGGATTTCGTCGTTGATCTCCAAGAGCAAGGCATTCTCAAGCAGTTCCAACTTCTGCTCTTTCTCGGGGTGTTCCCCAGACTCCAACTCCTCCATGACAGCGACGGAGGTCCAGCAGTCACACAACATCCGCGGCCCATCCCACCACTCCCGCGTCCAATCTTTCATGGCGAGGCTCTCCGGATCCGTTCTGGTTGCCCAGTAGAAACTCGGAATTGTCGTCTCGATGTAAACAGTCGGCTTCATACGCGACATGCTGAAATTACCTGATCCGCAATCTGATCCCAGCTGTAACTCTTCTCCACCAACTCTCTCCCCCTCAATCCCCTTTCCGCGCGCTCCGCGTCCTCTGCGGTTAGAGCACTTCTTAAAGTCTTTTCTACGGAATCTAGTTCCGGACGACTCTCCCAAGCGCCACCCGCGGCCGTGAGTTCCGGGAAATTGCACTCATCCGTCTGCACCACCGGAATGCGATGCGCCGCCGCTTCCAGCACCGCCATCGGGAATCCCTCGGAATAGGAGGGCAACACAAACAAATCCGCCGTGCGTAACAGCGCATGCTTCTCCGGCCCTGAAACCGCCGGATGGATCCAACACGTCTCCGAGCATCCACAGTCCGCAATCATCTTCTCCACCGTCGCCTGATATCCCCCTTCATCCGGACCCACGATCAACAACTCCCAATCCGGAAACTCTTTGCTCAACTTCCCCCAAGCCGGCACCAACAAATCCAGCCCCTTCTTCGCATGAATCCGGGACAGGAAAAGCAGGCGCTTGGGCCGGCGCCGCCGCATCCAAGCGCCGTAGCGGGTAGAAAGTTGCGAGTCACTGGTCTTTGTATCTCCGACTGAAACACTGTCCTTCCGAAACACCGAGGCCCCCGGCCAACCCTGTCCCCTTCCTCCTGTCTCCTGTTTCCCTTCGTGCGCGTCGAGCTCATCGACTTCGTCGATGTCGATGCCGTTCGGAATCACATGCACGACCGCATGCGATCCGACGACCGCACGAATCTGCTCCGCCTCCTTGTTCGACACAGCGCGCCACCAACGGACGTGAGCGATGTTTTTATCTTCGAACAGCCAATGCGCGAGGCGCTTTTTACCCCGCGAGCGGCGGAGGATCCACGGATCGAAAAATCCCTGCGGATGGTAAACCAGCGGCTTGCCACGTTTCCGCGCCTCGCCCCCGAGCCACATATTGGTCCAAACGTAGAGCCCATGACCATGAAACCACTCCGCCTGTTCCACCGCCTCCGCCGCAAGTCGCTTCAACTCCGGTGCATAACAAGCCTTCGCCGGCCCCTTGCGAACCCCCTGGATGACATCGGGCCAAGTCCGATGAAAATCCGCCGCTCGCGTCGCGAGCAGCAAGGATTTCGAGGCATGGGCAAAATCCGAACCCTGACTACTGCCACCTGACGACTGCCAACTCTTACCTCGCATAGCGAGGTGAAGAGACAACGCCGCCTGCCCCAACCCCGCCCCCTGCAGCGGCTCGAGCGATTGAACAAAATGTAAGTGCATTGCGCGTGCTTCACCCGCGCAGTGGCGAGTACGAAGGTTAAAGGTTAAAAGTAACGCCGGCCTACAGAGAAAACCGCGTCATTCCGCTCCAATTTTCGACTTTGTGCGCGACGCAACAGCCTTCGTGGGGGGCACCACATGTCATGTTGCTGGCCGCACGAAGCATGTTGCTGCGCGCACGAACTTCGTGGTGGCCACCACATGTCATGTTGCTAGCTGCACAAAGCATGTTGCTGGTCGCACATAGTTCGTGGTGGCCCCCACAAGGCTTGTTGCCAGTCGCACATGGTCATCATTCAGCAGGGCGCGGGCTTCACCCGCGCTGTAGCGGGTGGGAATGTAAAAGGTAAAAAGTAACGACGCGATCCGAATGGAGCCTAGAGCAGGGATTCCGCCAGAACCCGACTTTCGGGAGGCAATAAGGCCGCCAGCCGGGACCACGCGCGATCCATCATAGACAAAGCATGTTCGGCCTCACCGCGCTCCACGACGCCAATATCACCGGGGTAACGCAAGTCCACCGCGTAAGGTGTCAGCAAACTGCAAGCTTCCTTGAGATCAGCCGTTGATGAATCGAGTTCGACCGCTGTATCAAGCAAAGCAACGAGGTTATGCGTCCGGGGCGCAGCTGCTCCCCGGGAAATCAGAAATGCTTTCAGTATTTTTTCGACCGCCTGCTGCGCGTGATAGCACGCAGTCTCAGGCACGGGCGCCTCGGCTTCAAAAAGCAGATGGGCAGAACGCCAATCCCACTCGCCTCGCTTCACCCATTCGAGGCACTCCGCTTCGGGCGAATCGAACTCAAGAGGGGACGCCATAGAGAAGCTGTCCCTCGGTCTGCACGGCGCGCTCGACCGAAGAGAGCCAGGAACTACGGCGGTGAAAATCACCCCGCCGGACCACCTTGATCTCCACCGGCAATTTGGTGCCCGCGAGAGAGGCGTAGGCCTCGCTGGCGAGGCGGCGCGGCGGCTGCTCGGTCTCATCATCGACGACAACCAGCAAATCAATGTCGCTCTCCGGACGTTGCTCGCCGCGCGCGTAAGAGCCGAAAAGGTAGATGGCGCGAGCCGGTATGCGCTGAGCGATGGTTTTCACCGCCTCACCGAGCGCGGCCTTGACCGGACCGCTCAGGCTACTTGCTTGCGATGCTAGCGTTTTCATCGGCAATACGTGAACTCATCTTCAGCTTCGGCAACGTCCCAGTCGATGGCGGCGACACCGAGTTCAGAAATCCGGTGGATAAAATCGTAACGAGACATCGGGACCAACTGCGCCGCCTGGCCGGTGGTCAGCCGCCCCAGTTCGAAGAGCTTCGCCGCCATGGCAAAACGCGCCTCCGCCTCGAACTCCTCACGCGACATGTGCAGGGTCTCCAAGAGATCTTCGGGATATTGTGCAACCATCGTGGTCATACCATTGCAATCCTAAGCAGCATCAGGCCCAAAGCAAACCGATAGATAGACCCGCTAGTCCTCCATGCACACCACATCGACGACAATGACTGCAAAATTTCCCCGTAAGACGAACCGCCAGACGGATTTGTTGTGCTCACTTTTTCCATCTTCAAACGTAGATCACGGCGTGATCAGCATGGAGCGTGGAGCTCGGAGCAGATTAGACTAAAAAACCGAACACCGAAGACTGAGCTGAGGCTCTGCGTCCCCGTCTTTCTTTCTTTAGTTTCTTGGTCTTTTAGTCCCCGCGGCTCTGTGTCTCAGTGAGAACTAGGCTCTTAGCCCCGCGAGGTTAGCGATGAACGCGGGCAGCAGAACCTAAGCAGCGCGGGTCTTTGTGCCGCGTGGAGGCAGTTCGGGAAAAATTCCCGATTTGGCTAGCTTCTCCCACAACTCCTTGCTCACCGGCTCGCCGCCCTGTTGCTCAACCCACCGGTCAAACTCCGCATCGGACATGCCGTCCGTTTTAGCGACGCATTCGGCTTCGCCGCGAGGCAACTTCATGGCAAAGCCGAGGCAAAGGGAAAGTCAGCGTCGCCGGGATTCTCGGCTTTCACGTCAGCCCATTGCGCGTGAGCCACAAAATCCTTCAGCTCTTCAGGCGATATCGACTGCCCGCCTTGAGCTATGATCCAATCGTCCATCTCCTCAACCGTAGCGGAGGCCGGGTCAATGAGCGGCATGTGGCTTCGCTCCACGGCTTAGCCGGCCAAGGCGTAATCAATTGCCCTAGGGTTATCGACGCGTTTGCTGGCGTTCAGGATTTCCAAGCCGACGACATTGCCCGCGGCATCGTAGTCCAAGATGACACCGGGCTTGGCCTCGTCACTTTCTTCCACCAGCGCCTCGCTCAAAACGATCGAGAGCGCATCGACTTCGGGATCATAGGTTACTCTCATAGTTTCCAGTATTTGTTGATTTTGGTTGTCCGGTAGATTGTTACGATTTTCTTCGGATTTGCAGCTTCATTGATAACAGCCCGCAGAAGACACGGCTTTCCGTCTTTCGCGCTAAGGCATTGGTAGCACACCAAGCCTCCGTGCGCTTCCATTATCTGATCCGGGTGCTCCATGAGCGACGCCACTTGCTCGGGTGAAATCTGACGCCGGAGCATTTCCTCCTCCGCATGCTTGGAGATGCTAAAGCTCACAAAGGGTGCTTCATATAGTTTTTCGACCAACGAGCGGCGGCCCGTTACTAGTCAAACCCGTTTCATCCGGCAAACAAGCCGCCGGTCTCGTTTCCACTATGAGGTCGAATACTCGGCAGAGCCGATCAGCAGATCGATGACCGCGGCCAACCAAATCATGTGGGTGCATTCGACGATGTTGTAAGCGCGGCTATCGGCCCAAAGGTTAATATCGGCAAGCGCGCCGAGGGGATTGTCTTTGGCAAAGCCGGTGAAGGCCGCGACATACAGTCCAAGCTCTTTGGCGTGCTGAGCAGCTTTGACCACATTGGGCGATTTGCCGCTGCTGCTGATCAGGATGAGGACATCCCCTTTGTCGGCGTAGAAATCGAGGGCCTTGGCGATCCAGTTTTCGTATCCGCAATCATTGCCGAGCGCAGTGATGAGGTTGGCATCGTTGAAGGCCATGGCGCGGACCTTCCCCTGCTTGGAAAAATCCGTGGCCAAATGGCTGGCGATCGAAGCGCTCGCGCCATTGCCGGCCAGCATAAGCTTGTGCCCGGAGTCCCGGGCTTCAGCGATGCGGTCCTTGAGACGGGTGATGAGTCCGGGGATCTGCGGATCCGCGAGCAGCCGTGGATATTCGGCCAAGTAGGATTGGAGGTTCATGATTTTGATTGATGAAACGTTCTATGTCGTAACTTCGTCGAGCGCGGAAATCTTGTCCGCTTCCTTGAGGGCCATACCGACGACTTGGTCCATGTTGTAGTAGCGGTAGGTGGCCAAGCGTCCAATGAACGACACTGAAGGTGTCGTAGTGGCGGGTGACGGGTGGCTAGTGGCGAGCGAAGAAGAGAGTGACCGGAGGTGGTCCGGGAAGGGATCCGATTCGGTGAGAGCTTTATATTTCTGGTAGGTCGCGGCGGAGTCGGGGGCCGGGATCGGATAGTAGGCTTCTTTGCCGGGGCCGAAATCGTCGGGATATTCGCGGACAATCGTTGTGTTTTCACACTGCTGACCGGTGGCGTGCTTGATTTCGACGATGCGGGTGAACTCCTCGTCGTTCGGATAATTCACCTGCATGGCGGGTTGGTAAAAGCCCGGAGGGCTTTCGAAAGATGAGGGCGGAGACCTGAAACCTGAGTGATAGGAAGATAACTGCTCGGAGGTGAAGGATTCGGGTTCGAAGCGGAGCGAGCGATACGGGAGGCGTCCGTGGCAGTAGTCGTAGTATTCGTCGATCGGACCGGTGTAGACGAGGCGCTTGAAGTTCACCTGCGGCAGGATGTCGCGGAACTCGGTGTTGAGCATGATCTCCAGCTTGTCTCCGCACGCTGCAACCATGCGCTCGAACATCACCGTGTAGCCATCTTTCGGAATCGCTTGGAAATCTTCGCGCAGGTAGCGGTCGTCTCGGTTGGTGCGGATCGGGATTCGTCCGCAGACTGACGCATCAAGATCCCTCGGATGACGCCGCCACTGCTTGAGCGTGTAGCCTTTGAAAAACTTCTCGTAGAGCTCCCAGCCGACTTGGCTGACGATGACTTCTTCTGAGTTCGCCGGATTTTCGATGGGCACGCGGTGCTCGGCGATCCACGCTTCCATTTCTTCCGAGGTGGAGGGACGCCCGAGGAATTGCTCGAAGGTGTTGAGGTTGATCGGGAAATTCCAATAGCGGCCGTCGGAGTAAGACAGAATTTTGTATTCGACCGGATGCCATTCGGTGAACTGGCTCAAGTAGTCGACAATGCGCGGGGCGTTGGTGCGGAAATAATGCGGTCCGTAAGTGTGAATCAGAACGCCGGCTTCGTCGTATTTGTCATAAGCATTGCCGCCGAGGTGATCACGCTTCTCGACAATGAGACACGTCTTCCCCTGTTGCGTGGTGAGACGCTCGGCGATGGTCAGGCCGGAAAACCCGGCGCCGACAATCAGGCAGTCGATGTTGCGGAGCATGGAGCGGTGCGGCGAAGCCGCGGACTAGAGACTAAGAGACGAAGGAACTAAAAGACCAAGAGACAGCCGAGTCTGCGGAGATGGGTCGCCGCGGCGACCAAACGGGTAACGAGTCGAGCCGCTACTCGGGCTTTTCGGCGACGCGGGCGGTTGCGAATCGGCGCTGGCCGAAGTCACCACGTCTCAAACCACCGAGCGAGAGATCTTCGTCAAGATCAGGCCAGTGCAAACCGAATGGGGAAATTTCCACATTGTTGAGTTGGGCTTCGGTCCCGCAACTCAACCGCGGATTTTCTCCGACCGGGAAACGCAATTCAGAACCGTCCTCCATCTCAACGACCATGGCCGGAGCAGAGTAGTAAACGCGCTTCGCTTTAGCGTCCGAAGTGCTCATGCCACTTATCCAATATCAGCTGTTTGTTTTCCTGGGCAAGCTGTTGGGCCTTTGCCAGATCATTAAGTCTGAAGCCGTGGGATTCCCGCAGTTCCACGCCGTCCGCAACGTCAAAGATTGCCTCGGCGCCCGCCTTCACAACATGCACGTGGACCGGTTCATGGTCGTTGCTGTAAAAGCCGAAGCGGAAGCCGTCTTGTTCAAATACTCTGGGCATGGCGCAGGCAGGCGTGTCCGCCTGTCACGAGTTGCTGGAACCGGACTCTGCGGAGACGGGTCGCCGCGGCGACCAAACGGGTAACGAGTGGAGCCGCTACTCGGGCTTTTCGGCGACGCGGGCGGTCATCTGTGATTTCCACCGCTGGGCCGCAGCCGCAAAGGCATCTTTGTGCAGTGGCCAGTCGTGGAGAACCGAAGGATCGAAGTCCGCGCCGTTCGGCCAGACAACTGTGCCAACCTCAGAATCGAGCGCGACGCGTGAGAAGAGGAACGGGTCGCGGAGCGGGCCGTAGAGCTCCCCTTCAAGCACATCGGCAAGATCAACGACCGTCTCGACCCCGTCCTCAAAGCGAAGATGAAGCGAATAGGGTGCAACGCACTCGAACCCGGTAATCCTGTGGATGGGATGAGTCATGGCTATTCAAGAGGCCTGATAGGCATTGCCGAACGCCCATTCATCAATTGCTGCCAATCGGCTTCGAGCTCAGTCTGGTGCAACTCGGCCCACGCTTCCACCAGTCTTTGCTGACGCTGCGGGAGAGACCCGGCGATAACAGCGACCGGACGAATGGTAAAAACTGCGGCATGCTCCTGATAATAAGCGTGGAAATGCGCTTCGTGATGGCCAGCCGAGGGCTCCGCAAACATACGGATGATGATCCCGTGAAATCGCGAGAGTTCGGGCATTGCTCGACCTCACGCCCCGCGGGTTTTCCATGCATCGACAATTTGCTTGATTGTGTCTTCGAGCGAGATGGTGATATCCCACGCCGGATAGTCGCGGCGCATTTTGGCGAGGTTACTGATGTAGCAGATGTGGTCGCCGATGCGGTTTTCGTCGACGTAGGTGTGGATCTGCTTTTGGCCGGTGAATTTCTCGGTGATGGAAAAGGCCTCGAGAATGGAGCAGGAGTTGTCGCGTCCGCCGCCGATGTTGTAGACCTCGGCCACACGAGGAGCTTTGAGGAATTCCTCGATGAAACGGGCGACATCGTGGCTGTGGATATTGTCGCGGACCTGTTTACCTTTGTAGCCGTAGACTTTGTATTCCTTGCCCTCGAGGTTGCACTTCACGAGGTAGCTGAGGAAACCATGCAGCTCGACGCCGGAGTGGTTCGGGCCGGTGAGACATCCGCCGCGCAGGCAGCAGCTGGGCATGTTGAAGTAGCGACCGTATTCCTGGACGATGATGTCGGCCGCGGCTTTCGAGGCGCCGAAGAGTGAGTGCTTTGATTGGTCGATGGAGAAATCCTCGGCGATGCCGTCGGCGTAGGCGGGATCGTTATAGTCCCAGCGCGTCTCGAGTTCCTTGAGTTTGATGTAATTCGGACGATCGCCGTAGACCTTGTTGGTCGACATGTGGGCGAAGGGCGATTCGGGGCAAGAACGACGAACCGCCTCTAGAAGATTCAATGTGCCGACCGCATTGGTGTCGAAGTCATCGAACGGGATAGCGGCAGCGCGGTCGTGGCTGGGTTGCGCGGCGGTGTGGACGATGGCGTCGGGCTTGAGGCCCGCGATGAGATCGAGGACGCCCTGTCGATCGCGGATGTCGAGTTCGTGGTGGTGGAAATTTTTGATCAGTTTGGCCAGACGTTCCTGGTTCCAGCGGGTGTCGCCCTGCGGCCCGAAGAAAACGGCGCGCTGGTTGTTGTCGAGGCCGTGGATTTCCCATCCGAGGTCGGCGAAATGAAGACAAACTTCCGAGCCGATGAGGCCGGAGGAACCGGTGACGAGGAGTTTTTTCATATCTAGCGTGGAGTTTGGAGCTTGGAGCAGGGAGCCGGAAGATTGGAACGGGAAGTTGTGAGTAAGGCTAGGATGTTGGGCGGGTTTTCAAGGTGCGGCGGAAAGCGAAGATCATTTTGCTTTGCTGTTCCAATTCCTCAAGCAGCGGATGGGTGTCTTTTTCGTCAAGATAGCCGTTTTTAGTAAGCAAGCTGAGCATACTAGCCACTTCGTAGACCGAGCGGCGGGAGAACTTGAGAAAGTTGGCGAAATCATCGGGTGAGTCGCTGCCGGAACCTTCAGCTATGTTGTTGGTGATACTGAGCGTCGCGGCACGGAGTTGCTCGGCAAAGCGGTGGAATTTGCGCTCGTCCAGCTTTTCAGCCAATGCGAATAGAGATGTGGTCGCGGTTGCCGCGCGCTGCCAAATCTCCAACGATTCGAACCGGAATTTTGCTTCGTTCTGCGACTCCATGCTCCAAGCCCCAGGCTCCATGCTTCGCTTCACTCCGCGGCGACTTGCTTGATCATGGGGAGGATGTCGTTGAGAAGGCGGTGCCACGTTTCGACTTTGCCCAGACGCGTGCGTTGAAACTCGGCCTCCGGAGAGTCGTCCTCGATACTGAGCGCGAGGGACTCAAGGTGATCGCGTCCGTTTTCGAGATGCGGTTCGATGCGCATCCGCAAGATGCCCCCGGCAAGTTTGCGCAGGTTGACCTCCGCGCGGTAATGGTCCTTGCGCACCCCGGGGAGGAACACTTTTTCCACAGCACCCATTTGCCGCAGCCAATCAAGACCCTCCCATGTGCCGCCGCGGCTGGCGCTGAGCAGGGCGGTCATTTCGTCGAGATTGAGCGGACGGGAGGTGGAAAAGAGCAGACCGTAAACCTGTCCGGCCGAACGCGGCAGGGACAAGGCATCGGCCGCCCGAACAAAGAGTTCGATGGTCTGCCCCTGGAAGGTATTTAACCCATTCCGGGCAAGCTGCCGCCCTTGGTCAACACGTCGTGTTTGAACCCCGGCAGATGACATGGAATTAACGGCGGGAACTCGGACCTATCGAGCATCCGCAATGCCAAAACTAAACACCACCCCGGGAATTATTCAAGAAATCGTGAACGAAACCGACAGAAAGAGTGATCATTTTTTCTCATATCGTGAAAGTTCTTCTGTAGGAGTTGCCCTGAAGCCCCTAACTTGTCCGGTCATGCGAAGGCTTGCGGTCTGTTTTTCGGGATTGGCTTGCCTGGTCTGCACCGCGCACTCGGTTCCACCTGCTCGCATCGTGAGCCTTGCCCCCAATCTCACCGCGATGGTTATCGAGCTAGGTGCCGGGGAGTCATTGGCGGCCGTGACGCCATTTTGCACGGCTCCGGAAAACGTGCCGCGCATTCGCGGCGGCATGCAGCCCGAAGCGGAAACTGTCCTCGCGCTCGAACCCGATCTCGTGCTGGCCTCGCCTATCACCCCCGCCCCCACCTTGCGCCAATTCCATGATCTCGGTATCCGCACCGAAGTCGTCGCAACGGGTTCGCTGGCCGAAATCCGCGCTGCGATGGACCGACTGGCTGCCGTTTGCCAAGTGACTCCGCGGCAAGCACCGCCGGTCAGGAAGGAGCGACCGTCGAAGAGCGCCGCATTACTCTTCGGAGCAGACACCGGATACAGCGCAGGATGCGGGACGCACGCGCATGAGATTCTCGAGTCGGCAGGCCTCCGCAATATCGCGGCCGAGGCGTCCGGTCCCTGGCCGCAGCTCAGCGAGGAATTCCTCCTCGCTGCAGATCCCGAGATCATCATTGTTGCCGATTATGGCAAATCGAACAAAGAGCAGTTACTTGAGTTCCTGCGCGATCACCCCTTGCGAAAACATCTGGCCGCGGTCCGCGCCGGACGCGTGGTGATTTTTCCCGCACAAGCCTTCAGCATTCCGGGCCCGGCCGCGCTCGAAGCCGGGGACAAATTGCGGGCGGAGGTGGAGAAGTTATGAGGACAAGCTCGAGCGTCGCGACGCTACAAGGGCGTGGCGTCCGTGCCGGATATGGAGGTTGCGAAGTGCTGCAAGGCATCGATGTCGATGTCATGCGCGGCGAGGTGCTGTCTGTGGTCGGGCCGAATGGTTGCGGCAAAAGCACACTGCTGCGCGCCGTAACTGGTCTGATTCCACTTTACGGGGGCGAGGTGCGGATCGACGGAATTTCTTTGGCGGAGCTTTCCGCAATGCAACGCGCACGCCTTTGCGCGGTGCAACCGCAGGTTGAGGCGCCGCTCTTCGATTACACGGTCGGTCAATTCGTGTTGCTCGGACGGCATCCGCACCGCCGTTCGCTGGCTCCGGCTAGCGCGGAAGACCATGCCTCAACCTCGCGCGCACTCGAACAGACGGATTTGGCCGGGTTCGGCAAGCGCAGCATCCGTTCGTTGAGCACCGGCGAATGGCAACGCGCCCTGCTTGCTCGTGCCTTGGCGCAGGGTGCACCGCTGCTCCTGCTCGACGAACCGGCGGCGCACCTCGATCCGGGTCACCGCTTTGTCATGCATACACTGCTGCGCAAGTTGGCCCGCGAAGAGAACCGCGCGGTGCTTTGCGTCTCGCACGATCTCAATCTGGCCGCAGAGTTCAGCGACCGGATGATGATCATGTCCAAGGGCTCGGTCATTGCAACCGGTCCTCCGGATGAAGTCATGACGGAGCCACACTTGCATGCAGCCTTCCAATGCGATGCGCTGCGCGTCGGAATGAATCCCTTCACCGGACGTCCGGGAACCTTCTTTGCCTCATGAGCACGACCGCGCGCTTGATCTTCCTGGCTCTTGCCTCGCTGGCCGTATTCGTCGCAGCGGTTTGCATCGGTCCGACGCAATTGCTCGACCTGCCGCGGTTGTTCGACTTGCTGCGATTCGGCGCGTCCACGCCGGAACTAGAACGCGCCTCGCTCGTCTTTTGGGAATTGCGCTTGCCGCGCGTGCTGCTCGCGGCGGCGGCCGGCGCGAATCTTGCCTTGGGTGGTCTGTTGCTCCAGGCCATTTTCCGGAATCCTCTGGCCGAACCGTATTTGCTGGGTCTGTCGTCGGGCGGTGCGCTCGGAGCCGTGATCGCCTTGGCGGCAGGAGCGACTGTTGTCACGTGGCCGGCGCTGGCCGGCAGCTTGGTCATTGCGGCTATTGTGCTCCTGATCTGCCGGCGGCGCATCGCCGCGGACTTGCCGTCCTTGCTGCTGGTCGGTGTTGCTTTGGGAGCGCTGGCCCAGGCCTTCACCACGGCGATCATCCTGCGTTTTGATCCGGGGGCATTGCGCAGTATTCTTTTCTGGCTGATGGGCAGTTTTGCCGGCCGCGGATGGACGGAAGTTGGTATGCTTGTGCCTGCGGCCCTGATCGGCGGGGCCATCGTCTTTCTGCTGCACCGCCCGCTGGATCTGCTCGCTCTCGGCGGCGAAAGCGCGCATCACCTCGGTGTCCGCGTTTCCTTCGTGCAGACCGCAGGCATCGCACTGGCTGCCGTGCTTGCGGCAGTTACCGTAGCAGCGTGCGGAACGATCGGATTTGTCGGTCTGATGGCCCCACACTTGGCACGGCGACTGGTCGGCGCGCCGCATGGTGTGTCTGTTCCCGGCAGCATTATGGTCGGTGCGATACTCACGGTTGGCGCGGATCTCGCCGCGCGGACTGTCTTGGCCGGAACCGAACTACCGGTCGGTGTGGTCACCGGTGCGTTCGGCTGCGTCTTTTTCCTCGCGCTGCTACACCGAAAGAACTGACTCTGCACGGATGGTCAAAGTTAATATCCGCTACGAAGGAGGCCTGCGTTGCGCGGCAACGCACGGACCTTCCGGACAAACCCTCCACACCGACGCGCCGGTCGACAACCACGGACGCGGCGAATCGTTCTCGCCGACCGATCTGGTGGCCACCGCACTCGGGGCGTGCATGGCCACGATCATGGGCATCGCGGCGGATCGCCATCAGATCGACCTTCGCGGAATGGACATCGAAGTGACGAAGGAAATGTCCGCCGACTCTCCACGGCGCATTGCGAAGCTGGCAACGACCATCAAGGTGCCGCTTGCGCCGGATCATCCGCAGTGCGCACTGCTGGAAAACGCGGCACTGACCTGTCCGGTCCACAAAAGCCTGAGCAGCGAAATGGAGAAACCGGTGGATTTCCGGTGGGTTGGGTAAGAGCGCGAAGCGCTATGCAATCAATCGTGCCGGGACGGCACGATCCACCTTGGGGCGGCTAAAAGCTATGCGCTGCGGCCGCAGCAGGACTTGAACTTCTTACCGCTGCCGCAGGGGCACGGTTCGTTGCGGCCGACTTTCGGAACTTCGCGACGCACGGGCAGTTCGATTTTCAATTCACCCTGTTCGGCTGTCGTAGATTGGGACGCTGCGGGGCGCGCACCAACGCCGTCGGGTGACTCACCGCCGGAAAACTTCTGCTGCAGCTGGGAAAGGAAAGTTTCGAACGAGGCAAGGTTCGTCGTGCTGCGGAAGAGGTTAACCAGCACTTCCCCGCGAACGCGGTCCATCAGCTCGACAAACATTTTGTAGGCCTCGCTCTTGTATTCCACGAGCGGGTCTTTTTGTCCGTAGGCACGGAGATAAACGCCCTCGCGGAGTCCATCCATCGCGTAAAGGTGCTCCTGCCAGAGGCGGTCGATGGCGTTGAGCATGATGTAACGCTCGAGCATCTTGAGCGCGTCGCCCTGCTCGTGTCCGGCTTTCAGCTCGTAGGCCGCTTTGATTTTCTCGACGAGGAACTTTCCGTTTTCCTCGACGGAGCGCGTCTCGAATTGCGCGGTTTCTTTTTTGAGACCGAGCGGGAAGGTCTGGTTCACCCACTGGAGCAGGTCGTCGTAATCCGGCTCGCCCTTCTCGCCGGGCTCGAGCAGGTCCTCGACTTTCTTCGGGACCATCTCATCGATGACCTCGTAAACCATGGCGCGCGGGTTGTCCGTCTCGATGGCTTCGTTGCGGTAGCCGTAGATGACCGCACGCTGCTGGTTCATCACATCGTCGAACTCGAGCGTGCGTTTGCGGATGAGATAATTGCGCTGCTCGACGCGTTTCTGGGCAGTTTCGACACTCTTGTTGAGCCACGGATGCTCCAGTTCCTCGCCCTCCTCCATGCCGAAGCGCTCCATGATCTTGGTCATGCGGTCGGCCGCGCCGAAATTGCGCATGAGGTCGTCTTCGAAACTGACAAAAAACTGCGAGCTGCCCGGATCGCCTTGGCGCGCGCAACGTCCGCGCAGCTGTCGGTCGATACGGCGGGATTCGTGGCGTTCGGTGCCGATGACGTGGAGGCCGCCGAGATCCGGAACGCCGGAGCCGAGTTTGATGTCCGTGCCGCGGCCGGCCATGTTGGTCGAAATGGTCACCGTGCCAGGCTGTCCGGCGCGCGAGACGATCTCTGCTTCCTGCAGGTGGAACTTGGCGTTGAGAACGTTGTGCGGGATCTTTTCGCGTTTGAGCATGCGACTCAAAAGCTCGGATGATTCCACGCTGGCTGTGCCGACCAGCACGGGTTGCTTGTCGGCGTGGCGCTTTCTTATCTGCTCGATGACTGCGTTGTATTTCTCGCGGCGCGTCTTGTAGATGCGGTCGTTGGAGTCCTTGCGGGAGACGGCGCGGTTGGTCGGGATGACCACGACATCGAGAGCGTAGATATCATGGAATTCGTTGGCCTCGGTCTCGGCCGTGCCCGTCATGCCGCCGAGCTTTTCGTAGAGCCGGAAGTAATTCTGGATGGTGATGGTGGCCAGCGTCTGCGTCTCGCGGTCGATCTGCACACCCTCCTTGGCTTCCACGGCCTGATGCAATCCGTCGCTCCAACGGCGTCCGGGCATTTTGCGACCGGTGAACTGGTCGACAATGAGGACTTTGTTTTCCTCCACGACGTATTCGACGTCTTTCTCGTAGAGACAATAGGCCTTGAGCAGTTGCGAGATATTGTGGATGCGCTCGGCTTGCGCGTCGAAGTGCTGCTGCTTCTTCGCTTTGGCTTCGATCTTGTCCTTGTCGGTGAGGGATGCATCGAGATCAATGTCGGTGAACTCGTTGATCAGGTCGGGCAGCACGAACGCATCGGGATCATCCGGGTTCATGTACGAGCGGCCTTTTTCCGTAAGGTCGGCTTCGTGCTGGCGCTCTTCGATCGTGTAGAAGAGCTCTTCCTTCAGGGCGACGAGCGCTTCTTTGTTGGTGTCCTGGTAGAAGGCGAGCTCGGCTTTATCGAGCAGCTTGCGCATTTCGGGTTCCTCCATGAGGCGGAGAAGACCTTTGTTGCGCGGTTCGCCGAGTTTGACTTTGAAGAGCGCGCGTCCGGCTTCCTCATTGTCCCCTTTTTCCAGAAGCTCTTTCACGTCGGTGACGAGACGGCTGCAGAGCATGGATTGTTTGCGCACGAGCTGGTCGACGAGCGGCTTGAACCGGTCGTATTGGTGCGTCGAAACGGTCGCCGGGCCGCTGATGATGAGAGGCGTGCGGGCCTCGTCGATGAGGATGGAATCCACTTCGTCGACGATCGCGAAGTAGTGCCCGCGCTGCACCTGCTGCTCCTTCGAAGTGGCCATGCCATTGTCGCGCAGGTAATCGAAGCCGAACTCGCTGTTCGTGCCGTAGGTGATGTCGCAGGCGTATTGCGCGCGACGGACATCCGGCGGCTGGTCGTGCTGAATGACACCGACGGTCAATCCGAGAAAACGGTAAATCTCACCGACCCACTCGGCATCGCGGCGGGCCAGGTAATCGTTGACCGTGACAAGGTGCGAACCGCGTCCGGCCAGCGCGTTGAGAAAAAGCGGCAAGGTGGCGACGAGCGTCTTGCCTTCGCCGGTGGCCATTTCGGCGATGCGTCCGCTGTGCAGGACCATGCCGCCGATGAGCTGGACGTCGAAGTGGACCATTTGCCATTCGATGGGATGATCGACCACGCTGACGGTGCGACCGCAGAGGCGGCGGGCGGTGTTTTTCACCATGGCAAAAGCCTCGGGCAGAATCTGGTCGAGAGCCGCCTGCTGCTCCTTGTAGTCCTCGATGGCCGAGATGCGCGCCTTCCATCCGGCGGTCTTGGCCCGCAGTTCGTCGTCCGAGAGCGATTGGTATTCCTGCTCCAGCTCGTTGATTCTGCGCACGATCGGCATCATGCGCTTGATCTCGCGCTGGTTTTTCGAGCCGATGATTTTCTTGATGATGAAATTGACCATAACGACGCCCGCGCCGGGGCGCGAAAACCTCCAAAATATCCGTCCGCCCCGCCCCCGCAAAGAAAATTGGGTCCTGCGGACTTGCCCAAAGCGGCCGGCCGCGTGAATTTGGCGACCATGAAAACCGCCTTCCTTGCCCTCCTTCTGACCCTACCGGCCGTGGCCCTCGGCCAAAATCCGCCCCAACCCCCGGGCACGAACCCGATGGCAGCCTTCGCCGGCATGCTTCAAGCCTTCCAAGGAACCAACAACAATGACCCCTCCGCTCCCGGCATGGGCGGCGACATGATGGCGGCCGCCGCCCAATTCATGAACGCGCTGCAGGGAGGAACGAACAACCCGCTGGCCGCGATGGGCAGCAAAACGGCGGTTGATTTCCGCGAGTTGCGGGCACTTTTGCCCGCGGAGGCCGCCGGCCTGCGCCGCACTGATGCGAACGGACGCAAAACCGGCGCCTTCGGCGTCAATGTTTCCGAAGCCACCGGACAATACGGCGAGGGCGAAGGTCCGCGCCTCGAAATCAAAATCACCGATCTCGGGGCCATGGGTCCGGCTGCAGGCATGGCGAGCATTGGCTGGACGGCCACCGAAGTCGACAGCGAGGGCGATCGAGGCTACGAGCGCACCACGAAATATCAGGGCCGCAAGGGAATCGAACAATACCGCACCGCCGACAAATCGGGCTCGGCCAAAGTGATGGCCGGAGGCCGCTTCATGGTGGAAATCAGCGGCAAAAATATCGAACCGGCACAACTCCAAGCAGCCGCCGAATCGGTCGACCTCGGGGCCTTGGAACGCCTGGCGAACCGGCCGCAAATCGAATAACGCCAGCTCCCAAAAGGTTTCAGGCGTTGATTGGAGAGTGGATCGCGATGTTTGCCTAGGGGCCATCTGCGCTCCGCTTCGGTTCCATCGCGACTGCCAGGCTGAAATATCGCGCCGGGCTCCCGGCTCGTAGAGCCTACAGCTCGGAGAGACGGCGCGATCCACCTTGCAAGACGTCCGGAAACTTTTCGCGGACAACCATACGGGCAGATTAGCTTCGTGCGGGGTCAATCGTCTTGCACCAAAAGACCCGGCGGGTGATGTTGCCCTTCGACATGCCGAAGCCACGCCGCCGGCCCGCCGCTGAAAAACGCCGGTCCACCACCCGTTCCCGCAGAGGAAAAGATTCCGGCACACGCCGCCAGCAAGGGAAAGACAAAAGCCGTCCGGAATCTCCCCGCATTCCCGGCCCGCGGGAAATACCGACGGGAGTAGCGGACGCCGCCCTCGCCGCCAAAATTCTTTCCTTGGTCCACCGCCAGCGTCAGTCGCCGCCCTCCATGCAGGAGATCGCCTCGCGCTTGCGCCTCGCGCCCGGAGAAGGTGCGGCGACCTTGGCCAAAACGCTGCACGACCTCGAGTTGTCCGGCGGCATTGTGCGCGTGCGGCAGGACCAATTTGCCATTCCCTCCGACGTGGACCTCGTGGTCGGCACGATCCAGACGCACCGCGACGGTTCAGCCCACCTCCTGCGCGACAAGCCGGGTGAACAGGAATTTTATCTCACCCCGGAGAACACGGCGACCGCGCTACCCGGAGATCGTGTCGTGGTGCGTCACCTGCGCGACCAACCACCCCATCGCGGTTATCAACCCTGCGGACGCGTCATCCGCATCCTCAAACGCGGCACAACCACCGCGGTCGGCACTCTCGAAAAATCGGCACGCTTCTGGCACGTCGTGCCCGACGACAAACATTTCGTCCACAATATCTACGTCCCCCAACCCGCGGCGCCGCTGCGCCCCAACCAAGGCGACAAGGTCGTGGTCAAACTGGGCGAATGGAAATCCCGCCACACCAATCCCGAGGGGGAAATCGTCGAGGTCCTTGGACCGGCGGATAAACCCGGCATCGATATCGAGTCGATCATCCGCAAGTTCGACCTGCCGGCCAAGTTTCCGGAAAACGTCCTCGCCGAAGCAAAGTCATTCGCCGACATCGTGCCCGAGTCCGCCGCGCGCGGACGCGAAGATTGCCGCGACACCCTCGTGGTGACGATCGATCCGGACGACGCGCGCGATTTCGACGATGCGATCAATGTCGAGAAGACCAAGGACGGATGGAAGCTTACCGTCCACGTGGCCGATGTTTCGCACTATGTCACTCCGGGCACCCCTCTGGACCACGAAGCCTACAAACGCGGAAACAGCGTTTACCTGCCGGACCGCGTCATTCCCATGCTGCCCGAGGCCTTGAGCAACGGTCTTTGCAGTCTGCGTCCGGACGAAGACCGTCTCACCTTCGCCGCGTTTCTCGAGATTTCACGCGAGGGTAAGATCCGCAAATCGCGTTTTGCCAAATGCATCATCCGCAGCGCACGCCGCTTCACTTACAAAGAGGCTTTCGCCCGGTTGCAGGTCAAGCCGGCGGACCACTTCGACCGCATGCTCCACGAGGCCTGGGCCATGGCTTCGGTCATGCGCAAAAAGCGTTTTGAAGAAGGCTCGCTCGACCTCGATTTCCCCGAAGTGAAAGTCTGGTTGGACGATCAGGGCCGACCGGCGCGCCTCGAACGCATCGAGAACGACATTTCCCACCAACTCATCGAGGAATGCATGCTCGCGGCCAACGAAGCGGTGGCCCGCTTCTTCCGCCTCAAGCCCGCCGCGGCCATCCATCGCGTGCACGAGAAGCCGGATGAAGCCAAGCTCAACGAATACCGCGAGCGTGCGCAGATGCACGGACACAAAGTCGGCAACCTCGCGGTGCGCAAGGAGCTGACGCGTTTCCTCAAAATGCTGCGCGGCCAGCCCGAGGAATACGCCTTGAAGACCGCGCTGCTGAAAAGCCTGAAACGGGCCAGCTACTCTCCCGAGCCGGCCGGACACTATGGTCTGGCCAAAGACGACTACACGCATTTCACCAGCCCGATCCGCCGCTATGCCGATCTCATCGTGCATCGCGTGCTCTCCGACGTCTGCGGCTACAGCAAACCGAAAGGACGCATCCCGTTCGAAGAAATTTCGCGGCATATCTCCACGACCGAGCGCAACGCGTCCGAAGCAGAGCGCGAGGCCGTGCGGCTCAAGAAATTCGAATTCTTCCGCCAGCAATTGGCCAAGAAGACCGGACAAACCTTCAAAGCCATCGTCCTCGAAGTCCGCAACTTCGGCATGTTCGTCGAATTGCCGGACGTCATGGCCGGCGGACTCATCCATGTGTCGGCCCTCGGCGACGACTTCTACACCTTCGACCAGGCGAGGCAGCGCTTCATCGGTCGCAAGAAAAAGAAAACCTACAAGGCCGGCGACGAACTCGAAGTCGTCGTGGCCCGGGTCGATCCCTTCAAGCAGCAACTCGACTTCGCGCCGGTCTAACGGACCTATTTCGCCCTACCGCTCTCGCCGCTGTTGCGATTCGCAAGGTAGAAGAGCACCGGGACCGCCATGCGGCTGAGCAGGAGTGACGCGATCTCGCCGGCCATCAGCGAAATGGCCAAGCCCTGGAAGATCGGGTCGAACAAAATGACCCCGGCCCCGACCACCACGGCCATGGCGGTGAGCAACATGGGACGGAACCGCACCGCACCGGCGTCGATGACCGCCTGATCGAGCGGCATGCCCTGTGCGCGGCGCAGTTGGATGAAGTCGACGAGGATGATGGAATTCCGCACCACAATGCCCGCGCCGGCCATGAACCCGATCATCGATGGCGCGCTGAAAAATGCGCCCATCAATCCGTGAGCCGGCAGGATGCCGACGAGCGAAAAAGGAATAGCCGCCATCACCACCAGCGGCGTGAGGAAAGATCCGAACCATCCGACCATCAGCAGGTAAATCAGGATCAAGACGGCGGCAAAAGCCAGGCTGAGGTCGCGGAACACCTCGATCGTGATATGCCACTCGCCGTCCCATTTGATTGCGGGCTGGAAATCGGTGAAGGGCAGGGTCGCATTGTAGATTTCCACCGCACCGTCCGCCCCGCCGAAATTGGAGGCATTCAGCGCGGCCAGCCGGCGGTTCATTTCGAGAATGGCATAGACCGGGCTTTCCACTTCACCCGCCACATCGGCCATGACGTAAACGACGGGCATGAGATTCTTGTGGTAGAGACTTTTGTCCTCTGTGGTCGTATCGACCCGCACCAGCTCGCGTAACGGAACCAAGGGCGCGGCGGCGGCGCCGGATCCAGGCTCGGGCAACGCGTTGGCATCGCCCGAACGCACGCGCAGGGAGAGAAGTTGCTCGGGCGTGGCTTTGTCGCGGTTGGGCAATTCGAGGACGACATTGACGTCCTCTTTTTCCCTTGGCTGGTGGATGAGATCGACCGACTGCCCGCGTGTCGCGATGGCCAAAGTGCGCGAGATGGTGTCTGCACTGATGCCGTTGAGCGCCGCTTTTTCCTTGTCGACCACGAACCGCGCCTTCGGCTGGTCCGCTTCGACATACCAATCGACATCGACCACCCCGGTGGTCTCGCCGAATATTTTCTTCACCTCCGCGGCCAACTTCAGCCGCGACGCATCGTCCGGCCCGTAGATCTCGGCCACGATGGTCTGCAGCACCGGCGGTCCGGGCGGCACTTCGGCCACGGCGAGCCGCGCATTGTGCCGCTCGGCGATTTCGGCCAGACGCGGACGCACCCGCTTGGCAATATCGTGGCTCTGCTCCCGGCGGTCGTGGCGCGAGAGCAGATTGACCTGCAGGTCGGCCACCGCCGGACCCGAGCGCATGAAGTAGTGGCGGACGAGGCCGTTGAAATTGAAAGGCGAAGCCGTTCCCGCGTAGATCTGCACGTCGCGCACTTCCTTCTCCGGCAGCAGGGCATCGGCCATCTCGCGGGCCACGGCGGCCGTCTGCTCGAGGGAACTGTCCTCCGGCATGTTGAGGATGACCTGGAACTCGCTCTTGTTGTCGAAGGGCAGCATTTTCACCTTCACAAAACCGAGCGGAACAAGGGCGAACGACCCCAGCAGGAGAAAGACGATCACCGCGAGAAAGGTCCAACGCCATTTCGCGTCGTGGATGAGATGACCCATCCACTTGCGGTAAAGCAGAGTGAACTTCCCTTCTTTTTCCCCCTCCCCGTGATGCTCCCCGACTTCGCGCGCCAGCATGCGCCGCGCCGCCCATGGCGTGACGATGAACGCGATGAGCAACGACCAGAACATCGCCGCGCTTGCCCCGATCGGGATCGGGCGCATGTAGGGCCCCATCAGACCGCTGACAAAAGCCATCGGCAGAATCGCGGCAATGACCGCGAGCGTGGCGAGGATCGTCGGGTTGCCCACCTCGGCCACCGCTTCGATCGCCACCTCGCTGAGGTTGCGGCGGGCGTTCTGCGGCATGCGGTAGTGCCGCACCACGTTTTCCACCACCACGATGGCGTCATCGACGAGAATGCCGATGGAAAAAATCAGGGCAAACAGCGTGATGCGGTTCAGCGTGTAGCCGTAAAGATAGAAAACGAGCAGGGTCAACGCCAAGGTCGTCGGAATGGCAATGGCCACGACGACCGATTCGCGCCACCCGAGCACAAACATGACGAGCAGCGAAACGCTGACCACCGCAATGGCCATGTGGAAAAGAAGTTCGTTCGATTTTTCCGCAGCCGTTTCGCCGTAATCGCGTGTCACCGTGATGGCGACGTCGGATGGCAGCAGCTTGCCCCGCACTTCATCGACCTTGCGCATCACCGCGTGGACCACATCGACCGCGTTGGCCCCGGGTTGCTTGGCCACGCTTAGGGTCACGGCGGGCTCGATGCCCTGTCCGCGCACCGCCTGATAAACATAGGCCTTCGGTTCCTCCGGCCCGTCGACAATCTCCGCCACATCGCGCAGATAAACCGGCCGCCCCTCATAGACACCCACCACCACCTGGCCCGCTTCGGCCGCGCTCACGATGAAACCGCCGGATTCGATAAGAACCGTCCGGTTCTCCGAGGTGATCGCCCCGGCCCGCGTCTGCCGGTTGCTCTGCTGCAACATGGGGATAATCCCCGCCGGCGTGACACCGCGCGAAGCCATACGCACCGGATCGAGGAGCACGCGGATCTGGCGCTTCAGCCCGCCGATCAGCGCAGTCTCCGCGACCAGCGGGATCTGCTTCACCGCATCCTGCAACTCCGCGCCCAGCCGCCGCAGTTCCATCGGGCCCTGCACCGCGCTGTGCAAGGTCAGGGCAAGGATCGGCACGTCGTCGATCGTGCGCGGCTTGATCAGCGGCGCGGACACGCCGTGCGGGATGCGGTCGAAATTGGTCTGCAGCTTCTGGTTGAGTTTGACGATGCTGTCTTCCAGATCCGAACCGACCTTGAACCGCACGATCACCAGGCTCTCGCCCGGACGCGAGGTGGAATAGACATATTCGACCCCGGGAATTTCCCACAACAACTGCTCCATCGGCCGCGTCACCCGCTCCGCCACTTCGCGCGCGCCGGCGCCCGGCATGGACACCATCACATCAATCATCGGCACCTTGATCTGCGGCTCCTCCTCGCGCGGGAGAAGCATCACCGAAGCCAAACCGAGGAGCACGGAAGCAATGATGAGCAACGGCGTCAGCTTGCTGTCGACGAACATCCGCGCGATCTGACCGGCCAAGCCGTCGGACGCCTTCTCGATCGTGCTCGGACCCGGATCGCTCACGGCCGGACCTCCACCGCGACGCCATCGCGGAGCAGCGCCGCATCTTTCACCACGACTTTCTCACCGCCGGACAAGCCGCTCAGCACCTCGACGCTTCCGTTCATCTTGCGTCCTGTCTTGACCAGCCGCAGGCGGGCCGCGCTGTCCTCGACGACGAAAACACTTTCGATCTGTCCGCGGCGCACCACGGCATCCTCCGCCACCAGCACGGCCGGGCGCTCACGCACCGGGACGCGCACGCGTCCGAATTGACCGGCCCGCAATTTTTCCGCCGCGGGCAAATCCAATTTCACGAGGAACGTGCGGCTTCCCGCCGAGGCGGAGGGAGCAATTTCAGACACCTTGCCCCTCAGCACGGCAGCCGCGGCATCGATGGTCACCGGCAACTCCGCACCCATGCTCACGCGATCGACCAGCGCCTCCGGAATTTCGCACTCGAAGCGCAGCAAAGAGGAATTCTCCATCTCCAGCAGCGGTTTGCCCGGCGTGGCCAGATCGCCGACTTCCACCAGCTTGCGCGTGATCACCCCGTCGAAAGGTGCGGTGATCTCGGTGTATTGCAACATGGTGCGCGCCTCCACCATTGCGGCATCGGCCGTGCGCAGGCGCGTGGTCGCCGCGTCGAATTCCTGCCGGGTGGAAGATCCGCTCTGCAGGAGCCTCTCGATGCGGCCGAAATCTTTCTGCGCTTGATCCTGCGCAGCCGCCGCCGAATCAAGGCGCGCTTTGATTTCCCGCGCATCGATGGTGGCGAGGATATCGCCCCGCTTGACCGGCGCACCGGGCGCGACCTTCACCGCATCGATCACCCCCGTCACTTTGGCCGACAAAACCGCGCGCTGCGCTGCCTCGACATTTCCCACCACCTCCTCCTCGTCCCACAACGGCTGCACCGACACCTCCGCGACCTGCACTATAGATGGCGGGGTGGACAGCCCGGGAGCCGCAGCCTCCCCGCCGTGTTCACCGCAACCCGCCAGCAGCACCGCCGCCAGCCCGATCCCTAGGAATTTCCGGTTCATCATTATTCCCCTTGATATATTACCATGAGGTAATAATGTAAAGCTCTTAATCGTCATGTCCCGCATCAACCAACGCCAGATGAACCGCATGGCCACGCTGTTTTCCGTTTTGTCCGACCCCGCCCGCTTGCGCATCCTCAATGCCCTGCGCGCCGGTCCCCGCAGTGTGGGCGACATCCAACGTTCCTGCCGTCTCAAGCAGGCCAACACCTCCAAGCACCTCCGCGTCCTCCGCGAGACCGGTCTGGTAAGACCCCATCGCGAAGGCACCACCGTGCACTATTCTATCAGCGAACCACTCATTTTCGGTCTCTGCGATCTGGCCTGCGGAAAGCCGGTCGTGCGGAGTCCGAAGCAACGATGAGTTTCCCTCTCCCAACCATGCGTTACATCGTCGAAAGCAAAAAGTCCCCCGCGACCGCGGTGGAAGATCTTCGTGCCGCCGTGGCCAAGCACGGTTTCGGTGTCCTCCATGCCTACGACCTGCAGGAGACACTCGCCGCCAAAGGTTATCCGCTCGCCCACGCTTGCCACATTCTCGAGGTGTGCAACCCGCAGCAGGCATCGAAGGTTCTTGCCGAGGACATGGGCATGAACATCGCCCTGCCCTGCCGCATTTCCGTGTACGAAGAAGACGGAAAAACCAAGATCGCCACCGCGCTCCCGACCAAACTGCTCACTGCCCTCTCCGACTCCCCCGCCCTCGCCACCGTGGCACAGGACGTCGAGACGAAGATGAAAGCCATGATGCACGATGCGGCTTAGGGGCAACTCGCCGATGGCTGATGTTTTTCCGCGCGGGTGGATCGCGATGTTTCTCCGAGTCGTAGGCTCTACGAGCCGGAGGCCAAATCGCGGATTTTCATGACGGATTATCGCGCTCGGAGAGCGCGATCCACCATAGATGGGTTGCCTTTTCGTGATTGGTGTTACACCGGGCGGACGGGCGAGCGTTGCCGGTGCAGCTTGGGTTTCACCACGGCGGCGACCTGCGGGCCGTTGTGGAAGGATTCGCCGAGGAATCCGGCGATTTTGGCCATCGTGGCGGCGGGGTCGGCGACGAGATCGGGGTAACTCACTTCGAGCAACTCGACGCGGTCGCTCTTTTTCAGCACTTCGCGGATTTGGCGGCTGTGGTGTTCCTGGGTTTCGATGAGGTGCTGCTTTTCGGAACGCGGTTGCTTGCCTTGCCGCGCGAGCATGGCCCACTGCGAATCGACGACCTGCGCGACGGGGCGAACCATGTAGAGGATTTTGTAGCGGTGCTTGCCGGGCAGCGCGGGCAACAAGGCGGAAATCACTTTGACCGCCTTGCCCTTCGCCTTCTCGAGCAGGCGCGGGTCTTTGGGGAGTTTTTTGATTTCCTCCCACTCCCAATAGCCCTCCGGATTGTCTTCGTCGGCAGTGCGTTGTCCGTCGGTCATGAGCGGAATGCCTCCGGCTTGCAGAATTTGCATCATCAATGAAGTGCCGGAGCGCGGGAGGCCGGAGACGATGACGAAATCCATCGGCTCGATGGCGTCAGATTCCGCTTTGCGGCGGTCGATCTCGGCCTGCTTGATTTTGTCCTGCTCGTCGCGCACGGCCTGGCGCGCGGCGAATTCCCGCCGGGTGACGGCGAGTTGCGCGCGCTGTTTTTCTTCGGCGAGCCGGCGTTGCATCCGCGCCTGCGCTTCCACGGCGGTGGCTTTGTCCGGCTGCCCGAGGGCGTGGTAGACGCGGGAAAGCAGACGGTAGGCGCGGAGGAATTGCGGGTTCAGGCGCAGGCAATTGAGCAGCGGACGCTCGGCTTGTTCCCACTGCTCGAGCTGCGCCAGCGCGGCGCCGAGCAGGAAGTGCCCGAGCGGATTGCCGTATTGCAGGCCGATGGCTTCGAGGGCGGTGTCCATCGCTTCGGACGATTGCTGCTGGTGCAAATGCAGACGCGTGAGTGTGAGCAGGGCTTGGGGGTTGTGCGGGTCGGCGGAGAGAACCTTGCGCGCCGCAGCCTCGGCTTCCTCCCAGCGACGCAGGGCGAGATAGCTCTGCGCGAGCATGAGCTGGAGCTGGATGTCGTCCGGGTCTTTTTCGCGGACAATTTCCAGCGAGGCCAAGGCGGAGGCGTAGTCTTCTTTCTGGATGGCGATGGAGGCCTTGATCAGTTGCGCCCGGTCGGCGGCGGCGAAGCTTTCCAGTGCGCGGTCGATGGTGGCCGCCGCTTCGTCGAGCAGGCCGAGTTGCAATTGGCAGCGGGCCAGCATCTGGGCGAAGTCGGTGCGCGAGGGCACGGCGTGGTGACAATCTTCGAGCAGCGGGAGCGCCATGTCATAGCGTCCGCCATACATGGACGCGCGGGCCATGTTCCAGTTGTTCTCCCGCTCGGTGCCGGCCGCAGCTTGGCCGGGATCATCGGGGATTTCGTCGACGTAACCGAGAGCCACGAATTGCTCGAGTAGGGCTTTGTTGGCATCCTCGCCCAGCTCGGCACGCGGTTTGGCCGCGCCTTCGGGCTTTTCCCACGTCGGGACGGTCTGGACCGGACGTTTCCCGGAGAAAATTTCCTCGAGCACACGGCCTTCCATGTCCTCCCCAACCGGCAGACCGAAGTGGTGCAAAATGGTCGGCGTGACATCGAGCAGGCGTGCGCCGAAAAGGAGTTCGTCTTGTTGGAAACCCGGGCCGCTCGCGATGAAGGATCCCTGCGGACGGTGCCACACGGTGATGCCGGCGGGGACGCGCGGGGTGAATTTCGGACGCAGGTGGTCGCTGTGGAAGCCGTGGTCGGAGACAAGGATGACCGGCGTGTCGGGTCCGGCCAAGTGCAGCAGGCGCTGCAGCATGAGGTCATGCATGCGGTAGGCGCCCGCGACAACGTGACGATACATTTCGAAATCAGCCTCGGGGATCCCCTCCATCTTCGGCGGATGATACGGCATGAAGAGGTGGCAGATTTCGTCGATCGCGCGGTAATACACCGCGAAGAAATCCCAGTCCGGATCGGTCTCGAGCAAATGCACCGCCGCATTGTGCGCGGAAAAGGTCTCGGCCAGTTTGCCGGCCAACATCCAGAGGCGTTTGTCTTTGTCCTGATCGACCTTGTCCGCCTCGGGGACGAAGAGACGGATCACTTGGTCCGGGTCGATGTCATGCGGGCTGACGCGCAGTTCGTTGAGTTCCTTGTCCAGTTCCGGCGGCCAATAGGTGCCGGGCGGAGGCGCAGGCCAGTCGGACGGCGCTTGGTCGGGGCCGGAAGGATTCACGTGGCAGAACATGTTCGAGACGACCTTGCCCGGCAGGTCGCGTTCGCCCTGCGTGGCGAACCAGCTGACCACGTGGCTGCGCAATCCGCGCTCGGCGAGGATTTCCCACACCGTGCGGCAGCGGCGCGTGGCGGCCGAGACCGGCACGACCGCTTTGCTGCGCGGATCCACCTCGGTGAATCCCGGCACGCCGTGATGGTAGGCCATCTTGCCTGTGGCGATCGACGTCCAGAGCATCGGCGAAAGCTGCGGTTCGAGCGTGGTGATGTTGCCGCTCGTTCCCGACTCGACCAACCGCGCCACGCCGGGCAAATGCCCCGCATCGATCATCGGATGCATGATCTTCCAATCGGCGGAATCCCATCCGACAAGGAGAAGGCGTTTGCGGCTCATGAGCGGGAGCAGAATTTAACCGCCGAGGACGCAGAGAGCACGGAGGAAAAGGCAGGGAACAGAGCGCAAAAACAAACAAGGAAGCAGTGATCACCACTGCCCATCTTGTAGCGGCGGTCTATGACCGTCGGAACCTTCGGGAGTAAAGCACCGACGGTCATAGAC
>CAJBKE010000056.1 GCA_903953565.1 uncultured Verrucomicrobiota bacterium
GGTGTAGCGGCGCTCTATGAGCGTCGGTGCCTTTCTGCCTTGCAGGGAGGGTAACCGCGGTTCCCCGCAGCACACACCCGCCCACGCGCGGGATCAGTGACTAAGGGCCGTCTCGCAGACTTGGCTCCGGCGGTTGAGGCGCTACAAGAAGTGCGTGGGCTTGAAGCAAATTTATCCGATGCTGGTCATCGATGCGGGGAACACGTCGGTGAAATTCGCCGTGGTGCCGCGCGCGGGTGCGTGTCCGAAAATGCTGCGTTCCGTGCCGACGACGAAGTTGGGTGTGGCAAACGCAAAAAGGGCGGGGGCAAAAACCAATTCTGTTTTTGTGACCAGTGTCGTTCCGTCCGCATCGCGCATCTTGAAGAAGGCTTTTCCTTCCGCGCAATTCATCGGACCGCGCACTGCGCTTCCTTACATGACATGGTCCGAGCGCAAAACCATCGGATCCGACCGTCTGGCCAATGTCAGCGCAGCCCACGCACGTTACGGGCGCAATGTCCTCGTCGCATCCTTCGGCACGGCGGCGACATTCGACATCGTCGACGCTAAGGGCGTCCACCGCGGAGGGGCCATCGCGCCGGGTTGGAGTGCATTCGCGGGAATTCTGGCCAAGCGCACGGCCTTGCTCCCCGGCACGACCGCGAAACAACCGGTCCGCTTTGCCGGACGAAACACGCGAGAGGCGATGGATGCGGGTCTGTCCGGCGGCTACGCGGCCATGGTTTCGCACCTCATCGAGCGGATAAAAAAGGAAGCCGGAGTAAAAAAATTATACGTTGTTTTCACCGGCGGGGACGCGCATGCGGTGACCCGGATTGTGCGCCTGAAGGCCGTCAGTGATCCGCTTCTGACGATGCGCGGCATCGCCATCCTCGCGCAGGGCATCGCCCGCGAAGCCAGCAAATAAGAGCCTTGCGGGGCGATTGGACTTGCCGCCGCATTGGCTCGGGCTACATTCAAGCCAGCCGGCGGCACCTTCAGGGAAACACCTCGGCGAATCAAATCTATGGCCAATGCAATGGTGATCGGAATGGGCGGGGTGGGATCGGTCATAGCCCAGAAGCTGCACGAATACGATTGTTTCGACCGCATTGTCTGTGCCGACCGCGATCCGGTTTTCGCCGAGGAGCTGGCCAAGCGCATTCCGAACAACCGCTTCGTCGTGGTGCGGGCCGATGCGATGGACGTGAAGGCCACCACCGCGCTGATGCAGGAGCACAAGGTGAAAGTGACGTGCAATGCGGCGGTCTGCGCGACGAACCATTCGGTCCTGACCGCCTGCGCCGAAGCCGGTTCGCACTACCTCGACATGGCGGCGGACATCTACGCACCGCCGGGCGCAAGGCGCACATCGAAAAATTCCTTCGACACCGAGATCGAGGCATTCGACGAAATTTTCCGCGAAAAGAAATTGGCCGGCATCCTCTGCATGGGCATGGACCCGGGAGCGGTCAATGTTTTCGCCCGCTGGGCCATGGACCGGCTCGACACGGCGACGAGCATCCGCGTGCTCGATGCGGACAACGCGGAGGTGAAGGGCTACCGCTTCGCCGTGTTGTTCTCGCCCGAGACATTTTTCGAGGAACTCGGAGCCACGCCGCATTTTGTCAAAGACGGCAAAGTCACCTCCGGAAAGCCGCTCGAGGCGGAATTCGAATGGATCCGTTTCCCCGAGCCGATCGGCCTGCAACCGACCTACGCGGTGGCGCACGAAGAGGGCGTGAGCCTGGGGATTTACCCGCCTTTCGTGCAGAAGGGCGTGCGCTACTCCGTCTTCAAATACAGCGTGAGCGACAAAGTGAAGCACCTCAGCAAATCGCTCGCCCTGCTCGATCTCGACACGTGGAAAAAAGTGAAGGTCGACGGTGTGGAGGTCTCGCCGGTGCGTGTGGCCACGCACGCGCTGCCCAAGCCGGCGCAGTTGGGTCCGACCGTCGACGGCTATTCATGCGTCGGCACCGAAGTGCGCGGCACGCTGGGACGGCGCCGGGTCGAATATTTCATCTACACGATGGACAGCCACCGCGACTGCTACGAGAAGCACGGGTATTCGCTCACGCTCGTGCAGACCGGCATCCCGCCGGCCCTGACCGCGCGCCTGCTCATTGAAGGCAAGATCAAGGAGCGCGGAGTCATGATGCCCGAGGCGCTGGATCCGAACGAATTGATGAACCACTTCAGCCACGAGGGGCTGCCCATCTTTGTGGAGAAGCGCGAAACCGAGCGCGTATGAAAGCACGGCCATTTCTCCTCGGCGGGCGCGCGGTCACAACCGACCAGACCGCCGAGGTTCGCAATCCTTACAACGGCGACCTGGTTGCGGAGATTTGCGTGGCCGGCGCGAAAGAAATCGGCGAAGCGCTGGATCTGGCCGCCCAAACCTTCGAGGAAACGCGGCATACCGCGCCGATCGACCGCTCGCGTTTGTTGCGGAAAATTTCCGAGACGATCGGCCAGCGCGCGGACGAATTTGTCGACCTGCTCGTTTCCGAAGCAGGCAAGCCGGTCACCCTTGCCAAAGCCGAAGTGCAGCGGGCCCAGTCCACATTCGAACTGGCCGCCGCCGCCGCGCTCGAACCGAATGGTCATCCGATCGAAATGGGAGCCACTCCCGCGGGCGCGGGCCACAGCGGGTTGGCGCGGCGCTTTCCGCTCGGCGTGATCCTCGGTATCACGCCTTTCAATTTCCCGCTCAACCTCGTGGCGCACAAAGTCGCGCCCTGCCTCGCCACCGGCAACACGATGATCCTCAAGCCGGCTATGAAGACGCCGCTTTGCTCGCTGCTGCTGGGCGAAGTGCTGGCCGAATGCGGGGCGCCGGCCGGACAAGTCTCTTTCCTGCCCTTCGGTCATGAACATGTGGATGGATTGCTGCGCGATCCGCGCGTCAAAATGCTCTCCTTCACCGGAGGCGTCGATGTCGGTTGGCAACTGAAAGCCAAGGCGGTCAAACAAAAGGTAACCCTCGAACTCGGCGGCAACGCGGCGTGCGTGGTCGAAGCGGATTCCGATTGGCGCCACCATGCGGCCAAGATGGCGGTGGGCGCGTTTGCTTACGCCGGTCAATCCTGCATCAGCGTGCAACGGATCTTCGTGCAGGAATCCGTTTACGGGGAATTCAAAGACGCTTTCCTCGCGGCGGTGCGCGAGAAAGCGGTAGCCGGCGATCCGCGCGATGCGAAAACTTTGGTCGGACCGATGATCACCAAGGCCGCGCTCGACAATGTGGTGCGATGGGTCAAGGAGGCCGAAGCGAGCGACGCGAAGTTGCTCACCCCGCTCAAGGTTGAAGGTCAGATTTTGCACCCGGTCGTTCTCGAGAACGTGCCGCGCGATGCCGCGATCACCTGCGAGGAAGCCTTTGCGCCCGTCGTGATGCTCGCACCCTACAAGTCGTTCGCCGACGGACTCGCGGCGGTGAACGACTCGAAGTTCGGCCTGCAAGCCGGGGTTTTTACACCCGATCTGGCCAAAGCCTACCAAGCCTACGATGCGCTCGAAGTCGGCGGAGTCTTGATCAACCAAGTGCCGACCTTCCGCACGGAGAACATGCCTTATGGCGGAGTGAAGGACAGCGGTTTCGGACGCGAGGGCGTTCGTTACGCGATGGAAGACATGACCGAGATCAAATCGCTCGTCATCAACGAGCGCGGGGCCTGAAGCCCGATGCTCCACGTTGTTTTGGTCGAACCGGAAATCCCGCAGAACACGGGAAATATCGCCCGCACCTGTTTGGCGGCCGGCGCGCGTTTGCACTTGGTCGAGCCGCTCGGGTTCGCCATCGACAGCACCGCACTGCGCAGAGCGGGCATGGATTACTGGGACAAGTGCGATATCCGCCACTGGAAATCATTGGATGCCTTGCGCGCGGAGGCCGGACCGGCGCGTTTTTTCTACCTCAGCGCGAAATGCCAACGGCCCTATTGGTCGGCGCAATTCGCCGATGGCGATCATCTGGTGTTCGGACGCGAAACACGCGGCTTGCCGGACAGCCTGCTCGCGGCGGAGACGGACCACACGCTGACTATACCGATGACGCCGACCGCGCGCGGGCTCAACCTGGCCACGTCGGTTGGGATTGTGCTTTATGAGGCGTGCAGGCAACTTCAGGGCGAATGAAGTCCGGCCAGCCAACAACAAATGACGCAAACGACAAGCCCCGGAAAAAGGTCCTGTTCATTTGCAGCGGCAACTACTACCGGAGCCGGTTGGCCGAAATTTTGTTCAACCATGAGGCGGCCGCCGCCGGCTTGGCTTGGGAGTCGGCTTCGCGCGGATTACTCAAGACGGGCGAACTCAAAGGGATCTCCGAGCACACCGTAAATTATCTCAAGGGCGCCAAATTGGCCCACCTGGCGGAGGAACCCCGTAATCCCTTGGCCGTCGATGTGGAGGAACTCACCGAGGCCGACCTCACCATTGCCTTGTGCCGCGAGGAGCACCAGCCCCTCATCGAGCAAAAGTTTCTCGCCTTGGCCCGCGCCCTGCGAAAGGCCGGACGGATCCGTTACTGGAACGTCTACGACATCCCGGGCCGACCCCACGCCATCGTGAGGTTCCTCGGCGGCGGCCACCGCGGACCAAGCCAGCCGGCCGAGAGCGGGACCGAACATATTGCTTTGGCGATCAAGAAGTTAGTCGACGAGCTACGCGAGGCCTGATCGCGCCAATCCGAGATCACAGAACCGCCTCAAAAGAGGAGGAAGGCCATTTTTCTCTGGTCAGAGAGCGATTCTGTGCTAATTTGATTGATTATGCCGATTCAGAGAAAAAGTGCCTTCTCACGCCGCTTGCCCGACTTGGTCACCGAAGAACTGGTCAGTGTCTTGTCCAAAAAAAGCTCCTTCGAGTTCAAACAACTCTTCGACTTGGTTCATGAGAAGCTGCGCAAGCGCAATGCGGCCAGCGGGGGCGAGGAAATGCTCCGTCTGCGCGCTTACGAGAAACTGCAAAATCTGGTCTCGCGCGGCATGGTCAAGAAGACCGGTAAAAAATACCGCGGGCTGGCCTCTCTGGCCAACGCCCTCGAGCCGGCCGATGTCGCGGCGCGCTAACCAAGCGGCCACATGCTGACCGAGCAATATCTGCCCCTGGCGCTGCATGTTGCGCTGGCCTTGGGGTTGGCTGTCTCTATTTTCGCCGCCAGCTTGATGTTGGGGAGGGTCGGGCGACGCACGCCGGACAAAGACATGGCCTACGAATGCGGGATGCCCGTGCGCGAAGCCGCAGCCCCGAGGTTCAGTGTCAAATTCTACCTCGTGGCCATGCTGTTCATCCTCTTCGATATCGAAGTTGTCTTCATGTATCCGTGGGCCGTCGTTTATCGCGACTTTCTGGCGCAACACGGGCCGGTCATCTTTTGGAGCATGGCCGGTTTTGTCAGTGTCCTGACCATCGGCTACATCTACGCCATCAAGAAGGGCGCGCTGGATTGGCGCAATTGATACCAGCGGTGGATCGCGCCGTCCCGGCGCGATGTTTCAATCAGTAAAATCGCGATAGGGACATCGCGATCCACCGGGCAGAGCTAAAGCTTCTGCAGGAATCCCGCCAAAAAGTCCGCCTCTTCGGGCGCTAAAGCAAAAGGCGGCGAAAGGGAAATCACATTCCCGTGCCGCCCCCCGGAGAGGAGCAGAATTCCTTCCCGCAGCGCGCTGGTCACGCAACGTCCCGCCGTCTCCGGATCGGGTGAACCATCCTCGCGGACCATCTCCAACCCCACCAACAAGCCCACGCCGCGCACATGGCCGATGCGCGGTGAGCTTATCTTCTGCAGAACGCCGAGCAAATGGCGCCCAGCGGCGCGAACTTTGGCGGCGGTCTCCGGTTTGGCGTGTTCGCGCAGGGAGGCCACGGCCATGGCGCAGCCGAGCGGATTACCGAGAAACGTGCTGGTGTGCAGGGCTTCGCCGGTCGACTCCGGCCACGCGTCCATCACATCGGCGCGTCCCACGCAGGCGGAGAGTGGGAAACCCGAGGTCAGGGCCTTACCCAAGCAGATGATGTCCGGTGCGACTTCGGAATGCTCGCAAGCGAAGAGACGGCCCGTGCGATTGAATCCGGTGTAAATCTCGTCGGCAATGAGGAGGATTTTTTCCTCGTCGCAAATCTGCCGCAACAGCCGCAGAAAATCGCGCGGCGGAACAATATCCCCTCCCCGGCCTTGCACGGGCTCGACCAGGATCGCCCCGATCTCGCGACGCGTGATTTCCGCCCGGATTCGTTTTTGCAATTCCTCCAGACAACCGCTGCTGCAATTGGGAAATTCCCCGCCCTCCAACGCGAATCCCCCGCCATGGCCGAACGGACACCGGTAGCAATACGGATAGGGCACGGACACCGCGAAGCGTCCGAGTTGCGCGGCAAAGGGCTCACGGAAAAACTCCAAAGCCGAAGCCTCGAGCGCACCATAGCCGAGGCCATGGTAAGCGCCCTCGAAGACCAGCACGCCCGGTTTGCCGCTGTGCAGGAGGGCGGTTTTCAGCGCGGCCTCGATCGCATCCGAACCGGAATTCCCCAAGATCGTTTTGCCGCGGCCCGCACCCCAACGTCCGAAGGTCAGCTCGCCGAGCATTTCGCAGAGTTCCACCTTGCTCTCCGCCGGATGCACGTCGCCCATGGCATGGAGCAGGCGTCCGGCCTGCGTGGTCAGGGCATCGCGCACCGGCGTGGCCGAATGACCCAAGCCCGCCACGCCGAACCCCGCGGTGAAATCGAGGAAGCGATTGCCGTCGGCATCCCACACATTGACCCCCTCGGCGCGCTCCCAGAAAACCGGCCAGCCTGCGGTCAGCATCGTGACGTTCCGCGACTCGACACGCCGCAGGCGCGCCGCCAATTCGCGCGAGCGCGGACCGGGAATCTCGGTGCGCAATTCAGGCAGCATGGCCAATGGGCAACCCTTTCATGCCGAAACCTCTATCACCAGCCGCGCGGACTGTCAGGCGCGGCGTCCGGACGGCCAAATGACGCTTGCTATGGACCCTCGCGTTGCTAACGTGGCGGATTCTTAGGCGCATGACCCTGTCGAGTTTGCTCACAGTCGGGCAGATCATTCCCGAAATGAAGGCGACAGAGCGTTGGCCAGCGATCACCGAGATCGTGGACCTGCTCGTGTCGACGCAACGTATTGAACCGCAATGCCGCGATAGCGTATTGGCGGCCCTCAAGCAGCGTGAGGAAACGATGAGCACCGGCATCGGTTTCGGTATCGCCATCCCGCACGCCTCCTCCGAGCACGTGACCGAAGTCGTGGCCGCCTTCGGCCGATCCAAGGCCGGCATCGAATTCGACTCACTCGACAACGAACTCGTCCATTTCATCGTCCTGTTCATTGTCCCCCGCGACCAATTCCAGGTCCACCTGCGCACCCTCGCGGCCATCGCCAAATTCCTCAACGACCGGTCAGTCCGCGAAGAACTCGCAGCCGCCCCCGATGCGGAGTCCATCCTGCAAGTTTTCGCCAGCCGCGGCGGTCCGCGCTGAATGAGTGCCACGCCGCAGGCCGTCCTGACCGAGCGGCTGCACGCGGCTCTGGTCGCGTGCGGATTGCCGCCGGAACGGGGCGAGATTGCCCCGGCCGCCGACACCCGTTTCGGCGATTACCAAGCCAATGCCGCCATGGTTCTGGCCAAGCAGGTCAAGGCCAACCCGCGGGAATTGGCCGCCAAAATCGCGGACTATTTCGAAACCGGCGAAATTTGCGAAAAGCCGGAGATTGCGGGGCCAGGCTTCCTCAATTTCCGCCTCAAGCCGCAATGGGTCGCGCAGCAATTGCGCGCCCTCGCCGGCGACGCGCGTTGCGGCGCCCCGGAAACACGGCACCCGCAGCGCGTGGTCATCGATTTCAGTTCGCCCAACATCGCCAAGCCGATGCACGTTGGACACATCCGCAGCACCATCCTCGGCGACGCGCTGGCCCGCATCGCGCGGTTCGTCGGACACGAAGTCGTGACCGACAACCATCTCGGCGATTGGGGCACGCAGTTCGGCAAGGTGCTCTACGGCTGGAAGCATCTCCTCGACCGCGCCGCGTTGGAGCGCGATCCCATCGCGGAGATGACGCGTCTTTACCGTGAGGTCAACGCACTCGAACAGACCGATCCCGCCGTGCACAAGGCCGCGCGCAAAGAATTGGTCAAACTCCAGCAGGGCGACCCGGAAAACCGCGCCATCTGGCAGCAGCTGATCGATCTTTCCTGGGCGGAGTTTTCCGACATCTACGAAAAGCTCGGCGTCCGCTTCGACGAACGGCTCGGCGAAAGCTTCTACGATCCGGCACTGGCCGCACTAGTCGAAAAACTTCTCGCCGACGGCACCGCGCAAATCAGCGAAGGCGCCGCTTGTATCTTCTTTCCCGATATTCCCGCGCTGGCCGACAAGCCGTGCCTCGTCCGCAAGAGCGACGGCGGCTTCCTCTATGCCACGACTGACCTGGCCACGATCGAATACCGTGTCGAGCGCTGGGATCCGCACGCCGTCTGGTATGTGACGGGCGCGCCGCAGCAACTCCACTTCCAGCAGGTTTTCGCCGCCGCCAAACGCATGGGCATCACCACCCGCCTCGACCACATCGCTTTCGGCAGCATTCTCGGCGAGGACCACAAACTGATGAAGACGCGCTCCGGCGACAATGTCCCGCTGCGCGATCTCATCGGGGAAGCCGTGACCCGCGCCCGCGCCATGATCGAGGAGAAGAATCCCGAACTTCCGGGCGAGGAAAAGGATCACATCGCACGCGTTGTCGGACTCGGTGCGGTCAAATACGCCGAACTCTCCCAGCATCGCATGACCGACTATGTCTTCTCGTGGTCGAAAATGCTCAGCCTCCAGGGCAATACCGCACCCTACCTACAGAACGCCTACGTGCGCGTCCGTTCCATCTTTCGCAAACTCGGGGCGGAACTCGGCACAGCGCAGCAAGTCGTCCTTACCGAGCCGGCCGAACTGGCCCTGGCGAAAAAGCTACTCCAATTCGGAGAGATCGTGCCGCTCGTGCTCCACGAATTCCGTCCGAACCTGCTGGCCAACCACCTCTTCGAAACCGCCAATACCTTCCACACATTCTACGAGGCGTGTCCGGTGTTGAAATCCGAAGGCACCACACAGCATTCCCGCCTCGTCCTTTGCGAGGCCACCGCCCGCGTCCTCAAGCAAGGCCTCGATCTCCTCGGGATCGAAGTGCCGGAGCGGATGTAGGCCGATGACTGTAGCGGCGGTCTATGACCGTCGGTGCATTTCGGAGATGTGTTCCGACGGTCATAGAC
>CAJBKE010000057.1 GCA_903953565.1 uncultured Verrucomicrobiota bacterium
GTTAGGCGAACGGAGTGCTTCCGGGTGGATGATTCGCCAATGATCGCGGAATACCGGCGGCAACTCGCAGCCACGCTGGCGTGGTGTGAGCCGCGGTTTGATCCGGCCCGCGCCGCCGACTCGCTCCGGTCGCCGGAACTCGGCCCGCGGCGGAACATCGTTCATGGGGGCAGCCACGTGGACGTGATCGCTGCGGAGGTGGCCGATGTCCTCGCCCGCCGGCAAGAACTGCTCGGGTGCAGGCCGGCACCGGCAGCGGCGCTCCCGCCCGGCGACCGCATCCTGGCGTTCCTACCTCGGCGCAGCCTGTCCCACGGCAGCTCGCCGCCGGAGTGCGACGGGTTCATCGACGTGGACGAGATTCCGCCGTGGGGCACCTGGATTGTCTGGGCCGGCGAGATGCTCTTGTCGTGGGTGCCGGCTTCGATGGTCGGGGGTGTGGACTCGGCCATCCGGTGCAACCCGGAGGAGAGCATCCGGTGGGCATCGGAGCAACCCGAGCCGCTCATTCAAGCGTTGCGCAGGTTGGCGGTACTGAGGTAAGGCACGCCGAACCAATCGCTGCAGCAGACGGCGCGGGCGGGTAGACTCATCGAGGGGGTGGTGCTCCAGTGGCCAAAGCCGCTGCTGCTCAACTTCTCCATTCGCCGAGAAAGGCTTTCTCCTCATGCTTGCACAGATGAAGTGTTCCAATTGCGGCGCCGAGATGTCGAACTTCAATATGTCGTGGGGTTGGAAGAATTATCTTGTGGTGCTCCCAATCATGCTGTTGGGATTCCTTCCTCTGCTGCAAATGACCTTCTTCAAGGGCGACGTCACCAAAGAACTGACGGTCAGTGACGTTCAGAGGCGCAGTTCTGACCGAAGTGTGGAGATCGTGGGGCTCATCACAAACAAAGGAAATCGGACCTGGTCCGGCGTGACGATCGAGGCCGAGTTCTTCGACGCCTCCGGAGCTTTTGTCGATGAGGCCACGGAGTATCTTCGATCAGATATTTCGGCCAACGCGCAGGAACATTTCAAGGTGACCATTTTGACCCCTTCTGCTGCGTTGAGCGACCCAGGCACCAAGATGGTTGTCAAAGTTGCCGGTGGTCATACCTCGCCATTCTGAACGCGAGACGGCAAGGACCGGCGGGCTCTCAATGAGGGCGAACCAAGACAGGCATCGGCCTCGCGATCAAGTCGGTCTTGATCGAGAGTGCAAGGCCGCGAACCGCTGCTGCGACCGCCTTTTGGTTCCTGGCAGTGGCCTGGGCGGCGTTTGAGACCCATCGAAAGACGTCTCTGGGCGGCGCGCCTAACAGATCGTCGAGTAGTACCCCGGACGGGGGTGTCACGGTGACGCCTGCCGAGGAGCGTGCGTCCCTGAAAAACAGGGACGCACGCGAATAGGCCCGGTGTGATTCGAACACACGACCAAGGGATTATGAGTCCCCTGCTCTAACCGCTGAGCTACGGGCCCCTCAACACAGCAGGGCGATTATTGTGTGGCGTGGTAGGGCGGGCAA
>CAJBKE010000058.1 GCA_903953565.1 uncultured Verrucomicrobiota bacterium
CAGTTCCCAAGAAATTGCCATGAGAGTCAGTCTTCCTGAACCACCGGCCGTAGCATCACCGGCAAACCAAGCAGTTGTTTCCGAGTAAATCGAGGTCAGGCGGTCACGGAACTTTTGGTTCACGGCGATAACGCCTCCCACCGCAATCAGCGTCACAAGGATCAGGGCAAGCACCTTGGCCTTCTTCCCCTTGTATAGCAGAGCAGCGATGACCAAAAGCGGCGGAACAGCAATCCAGCCGCCGCGCCCGCCGGCGGCGATGCCCATCTTCGCGGCCAAGAGAATGGCCACGATCGAGAGAGCCCAAACGATGCGCGAGCGGGGTGGGTGAAAAACCAAAAGATAGAACTGCAAAAGCCCGAGCAGGCAGATTTGCTGGCCGAAGGTGCAAAGATCCAGCAGCGCCGTCGTGTAGCGATCGGCAACACCTGCTTGCTGGGTTGTCGCGAAGAAGGTTGTGATCACAATGCTTATGGACAAAAGCACCTGAAAGACATCGAGGAACCTCACTCTCATGTAACTCATCCACAGCAGCGCGAGTCCGGCGAGGAACAGCCTCCCGGGTCCGTTGAGCAGATCCACGTTTTGCTGAAAGAGCGACCACTTGACGTCGCCGCGAATGACGATCGAAGTGAAAACGGCAATGATCGGGAAGGCTAGCGAGGCGAACATCCAAGCGGTTCCTTTATCAGGAAAAAGCCGCTCGAGAGACACGCGGTTCCTGACAATACCGTATAGGCTGACAACAGCCAAAATCACCAACCACGTCTCCGTCCAGTTTTTGAGCGTCAGGTAAAAGAGCGGCAGAAGAGCAACTGCCACTGCCAAAACAATCGTGTCCCAAGTGGGCGGTGCCTGAGGCACAACAGATCGGACAGCACCCATGAAGTGGGTGCTTAGTTGCTGCAAAAGCGCAGAAGCACCTGAGCTTGGTCTCATCGAATTCTGTACATCCATTCTTTCAAACTCTCAATCTGTCCCTCCCAGGAGAAGCGCTGGGCGTATTTGTCGCGAAGATTTGCACCATCTTGTATAAGCAGGGAGATTCTTTTTTGCGAAACTCTTACAAGGGCTTCCGACAAGGCTTGGGGCCTGTCGGCATCATACCACATCACAGAATCTCCGAAAGCATGTTGGAGGGTCGGGGTGATTGAACTCAAGATAGGTCGGCCCAACTGCAAGTAATCAAAGACCTTCGAGGGAAAGTTGTTGTCGTTGCCATATCCCGCTGGCCTGGGGTTAACGAGCATATGGCAACTTGAGGCCCAATGACCCAAGTCTTTGCGCTCCTTGAAGAAACCCACCCACTCAATTCTCGGGTCCGAGGCCACACGTTGTTTCAATTCTCCAGTCTTGGACCCCTCTCCAGCGATGGAAAGGACAAGGTTAAGGTGGGGATTGGCTGCAAACGCATCGAGCAGATCTTTCAAGCCGGCGTAGTCGGAATGTGAGCCGAAGTAGCCAAGGCGTGTGATTCCATCTGATGAGGGAGTTTGCACACTATCCAGCAAGCCATCCGCTTGCGCACCACCGGGAAACCAGTGCCATGGAATATTGCGGTCACGGCAAAAGCTCTCCGAGGATAAACTCGCTGAGGCAACGCCGTGAAAATACGGAAGCATTTCCTCATCCGAACAGTGCAGCGGCTTAAGTCTCAACCTCAATCGCTTAAGAAGTTCCACATTCTTTCCGAAACATTTGCTGTCGAGAAACAGCAGAAGGCGTTTTACCTCCGGATCGTATTTTGCCAGAAAGCGGGTGAAGGCGTTGCCTATCGGATGGGAGTTGTAGACAACGAAGCAATCAGGCTTCCAACCTTGGTGGCGCCAGCCGACATATTGTTTGCGCAACTCACGAAAGCTTGGATACGCCTGCAAGTCTTTCCCGAATCGACCCTGCAAAAGCAAATGCCCGGCGTTGTTTCTTTCCGCATCAGACAATGCCAACTTTCGGTCGACAATCGATGCGATGCGCAATTCGGCAACACTGCACAGACTCTGGAGAAACCGACTCTCCCACAACTGACCTGCACCGTTCGTCTGCGGATTTCGGGCAACGAGACTCGGCGGCAGCCAAAAGCCCAAGTAGAAAACATTCACGTTATTCGGATGAGCGAAGCATAAACTACCGGCAGCTCGGAAATTTTGGATCTGAATGCTGGTCCGAAACTTGATGGCAGAGCCGCTTTTCTGGCTTACCGCCGCACATGATCAGCAGAAAATTTGCAGGCTCCCGTCATGAAATTACTTGCGGGCATCATCGGAAAGAACATCCAGTCGCAGTCCGTCGATTTGATAGAAGTGGCGGCGGTTGCGCGTGACGGGCGAGGGGCGGAGGAGACAAAGCGGTCGCGGCAATCCAGAGACAATACAGGGATCATTTTGTCCGATGTTCGTATAAAGATCCGTTTTCTTCATGCGGGTCATGTTTAGCAGTAGGCCGCAGACTGAGAGCCTCTTACAACGCGCAGTTTCCGGCCAGCCGTGATGTCGCAGACTCCTCGACGCATGATAGCAAGGCCCGCAGTGTTCCCGGAACGGGAACCACCCGCTTAACCGGTTTGGAGAAAGGCTCTTTGTTGGAGGTCTTCCAAATCTTCGACAGATCGTGAGCTTCCTCGGCTAAGATAATTGCTTTCACCGATCCATACCTACACAGGTGTCAGCAGGAGAACGATCTGTTTCGGACTTGTCGTGCTATCAGCCCCAAAAAGTCATTGGTAACGACGGTTCGTGAAAAATGGAAAGGTTCGCTCCCGCTAGACGGTTTGAAAGTTCCGGTGCCGGCCGACTCCTTGCCACGTGCTCCCCGCTCCATACTCACAAACAAAAAGCAGGCCCTCGAAAACTGCAAAATGTCGATGAGCAGCCTCGGTGATGACTGGGAGTTTTGCCGGATCTCCGCGTTTGACGCTGCTCACTATTCAAGTGTTAGCAAACGCATCCGCACTTACTCGCGACCCGAGCGCGCGCCTTTGGCATCCGAGGCTATCCGCTTGCGAAGCCTTCGTTTTCTTCTTTGCCATTGATCGAGCTGCTTCAAAAGGTGCAAACCCCTTTCTGCCCACACCTCGTGCGAGCAGACCTCCACGTCCGCCAGCAAACCAGTCCAAGAACGATCCGCCTCGTAGCCCCATGTGATGAGCTCGTCAGCCATTTCCGGATGACGATTGAGTTGTTCTTTGACCCGCGGAAGGTGATGGCGCCAAGGCTGCAACCGCGCTTCATCAAGCGCGCGGAATCCATTCAGCGCTTGTATAGCGCCCGAGGAAGGTCGAGCCCGCTCGTGGTAGGTGGAGAAGCTTCCCGTCAACTCCAAAAAAGGAAACTTTTGCAGTATATCATTTTGGACAGCATCCGGATCCGTCACCAATTTCTCATAGCAGACCACAAGGAGCTTGGGATGGCGGCTTGCGCGTTCTGCGAGCTTCTGTTGTTTTTTCCACGAAGAAAAATTCACGGCATAGCAGTCTTTTGCCTTGGCGTGGACACTGCATATTACAGACCTCGGGTCGCGATAAACATAAATGCCGTAAAGATCCTGGTCGGCCTCCAAAAGCGGCCACAGGAAAGCAGCCTCCCCCGGATGCTTCGTGATATGGACGGAAAGGCCTCGGGGAGGTATCTCAAGGATACTCGTCTCATGGTGCGCGGGTCCTTCATGCCGGAAGGACGACCTCAGCATTTCCACCAGCAGGGTCGTTCCACTGCGCCCACAGCCAGTCACATGCAGATGTTTCATCCTACTTTCTGCAAAACTAGGTTTAGCACTTAATGCCTTGATATTCCGGAATCTTCTCGGTTAGCCATGCCTTTAGCCGGTTACCGTCGCCGGCCGCCTCGCGATAGATCGCATGCACCTCGGCGACCAGATCACCGGAACCATTGGAACGATTGTTCCGCAAGCGCCGGAGTTTCGGGTGACTCGTCGGTTCGACATTCTCCATCTCGTGGATTGGCTCTTCGTAGAGTTTCTCGCCAGGGCGCAGTCCGGTGAAGGTGATCTTGATGTCCTCGCCCGGCTTGAAACCGCTGAGCTCGATCATCTGGCGGGCGAGATCGACAATCTTGACGGGCTCTCCCATATCGAGGACGAAGATTTCGCCGCCTTTGGCCTGCAAGGCGCTCTGCAGGATGAGACCGACCGCCTCGGGAATGCTCATGAAATAGCGCGTCACTTCGGGATGGGTCACGGTGACCGGACCACCTTGCGCAATTTGCCGCCGAAAAGTCGGAACGACGCTCCCGGACGAACCCAACACGTTTCCGAAGCGGACAGCGGAAAACGCACATTCAGGGCTTGCGGCCGATTTTTGCTCGAGAAGCAGTTCCGCCAGCCGCTTGCTGGCGCCCATGACGTTGGTCGGATTCACAGCCTTATCGGTCGAGACAAGGATGAATTTCGACGCACCGTGCTGGATAGCTAAACGCGCTGCGATCTCTGTGCCGATGGCATTATTGCGTATCGCCTCGGCTGGTTGGCCTTCCATCAAAGGCACATGTTTGTGGGCTGCGGCGTGAAAGATCAAAGAGGGGCGGTGTTTGGCAAAGACCCTGGAAAGCGAGTCCTCATCACACACGCTCGAGGCACATGGCACTAGCTCAACGTGGCGATGCGAGCCGATCAATTCCTGTTCGATGGCAAAAAGAGCCGGCTCACTGCGCTCTACGAGAATAAGTCTGGAAGGATTTTGCTCGGCAATTTGGCGGCACAGCTCGCTGCCGATGCTTCCTCCTGCTCCGGTGACCATGACCACCTTACCCTTGATCAATCCTGAGATGCCCTCTTCGTCGAGAGATACAGCTTCTCGGCCGAGAAGGTCTTCGGGATCGACGCGACGCAAATGGCTCACCGTGACTTGGCGGTGAAGCAATTGGGCAACGGAAGGGAGAATGTCATGATCGACACCTAAGGCATTGATCTGCTCGACCAAGCGCTTGATCACCGCAGGCTTGGCCGTCGGCATGGCGATGATGATTTTCTGCAGATCCAACTCCTCGACAAGCGAGGCGAGTTTGCGTGTGGGGCCGAGCACTTGCTTGCCGTGGAGCGTGCCGCCGATTTTAGCTCGGTCGTCGTCCACAAAGCAGACGACATCCAGCCCCAGTCCCTGGCGTCCTTGAATATCACGCAATAGAGCTGCTCCGGCAGTCCCTGCACCCAGAATAGCGGCGCGTCGCTTGCGGCTTGACGTCGATCCATCCACCGGTGCCGATAACTTTTCCCGATAGACGCGCAACGCTGTGCGGAAAGCGGTCAATCCAAGGAAAGAAATGACCATGTCCGAGACGATAACGCCACGGGGAACGACATTTGTTCCCCCGAGCACAAACCAGGCAATAGAGGCGATCAGAGCGGATGCACCCATCGCTCCGGCTATGCGCTTTGCATCGGGCAGGCTGAAATACGTGAGCAGAGTCCGGAACTGGCCAAAGAACGCGAGGGCGACGAGCTTGAGGGGTAGAAGCCAGACCAAAGACTTCCAAAATCGCGTCCAAAACTCCGGCGCGACTTGGAAGTCGAAACGAAGCAAGAGCGCAATAATCAGCGATAGGAATAGAATCGCGGAATACGCCGCCAGAAGAACGACAAGACGCCCCAAGGAACTCAGGCGATTATAGAGGCGCGCGCTCATCAGAATGGCTAGATTTGTGTCTCCTTTGACGGTCCGACTCAAGTTTGGCTTGAGACTGTCTGCGGCTCAGGTTTCACCCTTGGCCGCTCCTAACTCGGTCCCCAGAACCCTTCCCGAAGACAGTCAGGAGGATGTAGCGAAAGTAGTCCCCAACGCCGAGCAAGGCGAGCATGCGGGCATCCGTCTCGGCGAGTAACTGCGGCGTGGACATGTCGATGTCATTCACTTGGGCAAGGCCAGTGATCCCGGGCCGGACACGGAACACATCTAAGCGCTCGCGTGCCTCGATGAGTTCATTCTGACTTGGAAGACAAGGGCGCGGACCGACCAGGCTCATCTCGCCCTTGAGGACATTCCAGAGCTGCGGAAGCTCGTCGAGTTTGGTGCGTCTCAGGAATTTTCCGAAAGCCGTTACGGCGGAAGCGTCTGCCAAATGCGTAGCCACATGCGCCGTGTCCGGCCGCATCGTGCGAAACTTGACCAGAGTGAAGGGTTTCTTGTTCCGCCCCACGCGTGTTTGGCGGAACAACGGCGACCCTATGTCGAACAAGCCCGCGATCGTCAAAGCCAGAAACAACGGAGCGACTAAGATAAGACCAACGGCGGAGAAGAAAATGTCCAACACGCGCAGCATTCGGAGTCACCAGATAACTTCGCAACCGTAAACCCGAAACGGCGCGTCGGGGCTCACGACACGCAAACCTCTTTGCAACGCATCGGCGGCGATCACGCGATCAAAGGGATCTTTGTGAATAGGCGGCAACGCGCCGGCGCGATAAAGCGTCGTGCGCTGCAATGGCAAACGTCAATGTCCTGCAACCTCAATTGCTCCTCTATCCAGCGATCCGGTTGCTCGGACAAAGGCAATTTGCCGCTGTGGTATTTCAGTGTGATTTCCCACACCGTGGCGAGACTCAGCGCTCGATCGTTGGATTCGCTGTCGAGAGCTTTCGATGCTGGGCCACTCAACTTTTCCGGCGCGCTGCACAGCCAAATAAAGGTGCAGGTATCGAGAAGCAGGGTCATGGCCTAAAAAGAAGTTGAGCGTGTCACGTTGAGAGCCTAAGCGAAGCGTAGACAGCCAGAGGCAATTCAGCGACCCGAAGGGAAGGACACTCCATCGAACGGACCGCAACTGCGAGGTTGGAGAACTACAGGCCCCACTGCTTCAGATCTTCATCACCCAACGGCGCAAAGGCGTCAGCAGGAATGTCGAAGCGCTGTGATGTCGGCTTGCCGACCTTGGGGCGAGAAACTCGACCTGGGCCGGAGGGTATGATCTTGGCGACCGGCAACTTTCCACGACAAACCACGACTTCTTCTCCTCTCTCGACCTGCTGAAGAAGACGCGAAAGGTGTGTCTTTGCTTGATGAATTGTTACGGTCATAAGATTAATTTAAGTCTAGTCCAGACTTAGTCAACTTTTTCGGTCTCTGTCAACGTCCACTTGAGCCCCTCCTTCATGGAAAAGGGCGGGGACCAGCCTAGATCACGCCGGATCGGTTCGCTGTCGACATAGAGCGAAGATGTCAATTTTCGCAGCGCGCCGAGTCCGGGCAACCGCCCGATTGCTTTGAGCGCGGCTGCGGGAAACGGAAAAAGACGAAGGGAGTGATGTGTGACGTGTGACGTGTGACGAGTTGCAGAGCCATTTCCAGTCTTCAATCTTCCATCCTCCTCGACGCTGGCGCTCGCACGCGCAATCGCGCGAATCAGCTCCGGCGTCGAAACATCCTCTCCATCGCTCGGGAAGAATGTTTTTCCAAACGCTTTGGGATTGGCCAAACAAGTGACGATCAGATCCACCAGATTTTCGACGTAGATAAAACTCCGGCGATTGCGCACTAAGCCTAGGGGAAGCGGAAGGCCGGTTTGGACCAGCTTCACTAGTGATCCGAAGTTTGCTTTGTTGCCCGGCCCATAGACGAGCGGCGGACGAAGGATCGTCCACGCGCAATCCGAGTCGGCCAAGACGCTCTTAGTGGCCTCTTCGGCAGCCAGCTTCGAGCGACCATAGGCTGTGACAGGCTGCGGGACCGTGCGATCAGTCAACACATCGTCGGACTCCCCAGCAATCGCATGACAGGAGCTGAGAAAGACAAAATGCTTCACACCCGACGCGGCACATTGCTCGGCTAACCGACGAGAGCCCTCGGCGTTTATGCGCAGGTATTTGTTGTCCGTCTCGGCATCGGATCTTTCCGAGGTGACGTGAGCCAACCCGGCGAGGTGCACCACGGCGTCAACATCGGCCAAGGACTCACTCCAATCGGCCTCCGGTCCGAGTTCCGGCGATCGAAAATAAAAAATCCCGGGCTGTTCGACCCGGGAGCGACTGCCCGCGATGACTTCGTGGCTGCGGTCTCGCAGAGTGACGAGCAAACTTTTACCGACAAAGCCGGATGCGCCCGTAACGAGAACCCTCATATCCTTCGTGTCTTGAAAAGATACCTCACCATGCTTGTCAGATGCCATTTGGCGAAACTGAGGCTCCGGCGGCTCGCCCGTCGTGCATCATGCGTTACCACCACCGTCCGGTCTTGGACAATCTGGTATCCAGCGCGTCGTAGCCTCCAGCAAAGATCCACGTCCTCGTAATAGAGGTAGAATCCCTCGTCGAATCCCCCAACTTTCGCAAAGGCCTCGCGGCGCATGAGAAGAAACATCCCCGCCAGCCAGTCGGGATTAAGCACATCCGTTGTGTCGGAGTAAGTGCCGTCATCCTTCGCGAAGGCTTTGGCCGCGAGACTGAAAACGGTCGGAAAGCGACGGGCGCTGTCTTCGGTTTCTCCACCAGGACCGATAATCTTCGGGGCGCTCAACGCCGTAGACTGGTCATCGAAAGACCGCAGCAGGGCAGGAAAGGGATTTCCCTGAAGTCGAATATCTGGATTGAGAACACAAACGAAAGGCGTGGTTGCATCAGCCAGTGCAGCATTGTGATTGGCTCCGTAGCCGCGCGGGGCCTTGTTTCTACGAACCTCGACCCGCGGATCGAAAGGATAGGCGGCGTCCTCGGCAATGTTCTGCGTGATAAGAATGCGCGAGACTTCGGCACAGGCGAGGAGGTCTTCCGCCAGTCCAGCCACCATCTTCCCGTGACCGTGGCTAACGATGGAGGCTGTTACCATTGTGAACACTCAGAAAATTTTAACAGAAGCGAACGGGCACCGGAGCGCGCGGGCGCTCAGGGCAGATGGCCGCAGGCCACCGCAGGCGACACGAGTAGGAGCGAGGGAGTCAACAAAGACAAAACAGCGGCCTGATTAATTTACTGAAAACCGTCAACCGAACACTGAAAACTCTGATCCCGCAGGCGGGATCAGTCATACTTTTCGCAGTCCTTGAAACAAGGAGCGGCTTTGTCTTTGGCGGACAGGATTGGTTCGATGCCGATTTCCAGCGGCCAGTCGATGGCTAAATCAGGATCATCCCAGCGCAGGGAGCGCTCAGCCTGGGGATTGTACGGCGCGGTGACCTTGTAGTGGAAATCCGTTGTGTCGCTCACCACCAGAAAACCGTGTGCGCAACCGGGTGGGACGTAGAGACGCTCGTGAGCATCGGTGGTCAACATGTAGCCGTCCCAGACCCCGTAGGTCGGGGAGGTTTTGCGCAAATCGACAAGCACATCAAAGACAGTCCCAGAGGTTACCCAAACCAGTTTGCCCTGTGCCGCTTCGCCCGATTGGTAATGCAAACCCCGCAGCACATGCTTGGAAGACCGACTGTGGTTGTCTTGCACAAAATCTAAATCCAGCCCAATCTCGCGGAATGTCTCGCGATTCCACGATTCGAGGAAGAAGCCGCGCGCATCGCCAAAAACTTTTGGTTTTAGCAACCATGCATCATGGATTTTGGTCGGGAGTTTTTTCATAGAGTGCTGCCTCGGACATTCGTGTGCACTGCGGATCGACGATAGCGGCCATCGATCGGGCCGTAGACATTGGTGAGTCCATCCCATATTCCTCGGACGATAGCTTTGGCGTTTTGGCAACGCGACTTCACCATGGTCGAAAAATACACGGATTTGAAGATGGCTCTTGGCAAATCCTGAATCTTCCAAGCAAGCGGAACATACCACCGCTTATACATATGTATGCGGTTGCGCATGATATAATACTGGCGCACGGGAGAATGAAGGGCTATGCGACCTTTTTTATGTCCAATACCTACATGTCTCGCCGCATCACCAATCGAGTGGTAAAGCGTTGCATTAGGAACCCCGAAGCATGCATAGCCTTTGCTTTTAGCGCGAAAGCACCACTCGAAATCAACATTATCGATAAACAGATCCTCCTCACAAGCTCCGACTTCCTTAAATCGCTCACAAGACGTCAGCATTCCAGAGGCAACGAGAAAGTCGCAGCGCACAGAATCGTTCTTTCTGATACCTAACTGTTTTTTTACGCCCGATACGTTGAATTGGACAAATGGCGCATGCTGATTGGTCTCGCGATCGACAATTCTGGGCCCGACCGCAGCTGGCCGGCAGCCTGCTGCCGCGAGCTGCTTATAGGCAATCAACAGATTATTGATCAGGTTAGGCTGCGGAAGGCTGTCTTGATCAAAAAACACTACAAAACTAGCACCCCTGTCTATGGCGAGTTTCACGCCGCTGTTTTGGGCAGCGGCGATACCAATGTTTTGTTTAGGGTGAAGAACTTCAATTTTGCTTTTATCAATCAGGTGGCTGTCATCCAATCCGCCATTGTCAATAATGACCACGTGGCTTACTTCCTTAGAAACGGCTTCCAACAACGATTGTAGCCTTTCTTTGTCTGGATGATAAACAGTTACAATAGCTGTCGTTTCCCCACTCATCGATAAAAAACTTCGCGTAGCAGGATGCGGAGATACTTGAGTAATTACTTTTACTCAGGGCTTTAGTCTTTTACCACGTAATGTTTATCAATCCATTCACGATAAGCGCCGCTGGTCACATCCTGCACCCATTGTTGATTGGCCAAATACCACTCGACGGTCTTGCGCAGGCCTGTCTCAAAAGTTTCCGCGGGTCTCCATCCTAGCTCCCGCTCGATTTTTGAGGCATCGATGGCATAGCGTCGATCGTGACCGGGGCGGTCTTTGACAAAGTTTATTTGTTCCATGTAGGACCCGCCATCATCCCGCTGTGCCAACTCGTCGAGCAAACCGCAAATAGCGTGAACAACCTCCAAGTTCGGTTTCTCGTTCCAGCCACCGATGTTGTACGTCTCGCCGATATTGCCGTCGGCAAGAACTCGGCGAACGGCAGAGCAGTGGTCTTTAACGTAGAGCCAGTCGCGCACTTGCTGGCCATCACCATAGATAGGGAGTGGCTTGCCGGCCAGCGCGTTGTGGATGACCAGAGGAATGAGTTTTTCGGGGAAATGGCAGGGCCCGTAATTATTCGAGCAGTTGGTGGTCAGCACCGGCAGTCCGTAGGTGTGATGGTAAGCACGGACGAGGTGATCCGAGGCGGCTTTACTGGCGGAATAAGGACTATTCGGCTCATAGCAGTTTGACTCGGTGAATGGCGGATCATGGGGTGAGAGGGACCCATAAACTTCATCGGTCGAGACATGCAGGAAGCGAAATTTATCCTTATCACCTGGTTGAAGGGTTTCGTAGTAGGCCCGAACCGATTCCAATAGGTTGAAGGTCCCGACAATGTTTGTCTGGATGAATTCGCCGGGGCCGTGGATTGACCGGTCGACATGCGACTCCGCGGCGAAGTTAATGATGGCCCTGGGCTTGTGCTGCATCAGCAATCCATCAACGAGAGCACTGTCGCCGATGTCACCGCGGACGAATAGATGGCGCGCGTCGCTTTGCAACGACGCAAGGTTTTGCGCATTTCCCGCGTATGTCAGCTTATCCAGATTGACGATGGCATCCGTCTCGAGATCCATCCACTCCAGGACAAAATTGGAGCCGATAAAACCGGCACCGCCGGTCACCAAGATAGCACTTTTCATAATTCAACAAAGTCTTGAGCCACGGATAGAAGAAGATTCACGCGGATAAGGCCTTGCGCCGTGTGACCCCGGCACAAGGCAGTTTTTCGTTCCTGATGCACTAATCCGGTTGTGTTTTTAATCCAGCTTTTGACGACTAGATGGAGGTCCAAGCTGTAAGATCTACTTAGATGACTTCTCGCGCTGCCGGCGTTCGAGCACGGAGCGCAAGTAGGCGCCATAGGTCGATTTGCCGAGGCGTTCAGCCGATTTGGCAAATTGCTCTTCGCTGAGAAAGCCCATTTCGAGTCCGATCTCTTCAAGGCAGGCAATGCGCAAGCCTTGGCGATGCTGGATCGTGCGGACAAATTCGGCCGCTTCGAGCAAGGAATCGTGCGTTCCAGTGTCGAGCCACGCGGTTCCTCTCCCCAGTTTTTGCACGCGAAGGTTTGCAGAGTCGAGGTAGGTTCGATTTAGATCGGTGATCTCCAACTCGCCGCGAGGTGAAGGTTTCAAGACCGCCGCACGCTCACAGACATCGCCCGGGTAGAAGTAAAGCCCCGGAATAGCAAAATGGCTTTTTGGATTGGCCGGTTTTTCCTCAAGACTGATCGCGCGACCTTCAGCATCGAATTCGACCACACCATAGGCCTCTGGATCCGCCACCTCGTAACCAAAAATGCTCGCGTTGTCGGTATCGGCGTTGGCCGCAGCGAGCGTGTCGGTAAGATCATGTCCATAGAACAGGTTGTCTCCTAAAACCAAGGCTGCGGGAGATCCACGGAGAAATTCGGCTCCAATGATGAAAGCTTGCGCCAAACCTTCGGGCCGCGGTTGCTCGGCATACGAGAACTCGACTCCGAACTGTGATCCGTTGCCAAGCAACCGTCGGAAGTTGGGCAAATCCTCAGGTGTTGAAATCACGAGCAACTCCCGAATACCGGCCAGCATCAACACCGAGATTGGGTAAAAGACCATTGGTTTATCGTAGACTGGCATGACCTGTTTGCTGGTCGCCAACGTAAGCGGGTGCAGCCGTGAGCCAGAACCGCCCGCAAGCACAATTCCTTTCCGCCGAGTCATTTAGAACTCCTCATTCTTGCCATTTTTTTGTTGATAAGGACTCTTAGCTTTAGCAATTGCCGCCAGAGAGGGGCTCTCCATGGTTCGGGAGGCATCGAGAAATCCACAAATCTTCGGAGCGCAAAACAGCTGATACGCCGCCTTGAAGCGAGTTCGCGCCTTTTCTGCCAGGCGCGGCGAAATCCTCGCAACGCATCTTGACTGGATTTGCGCATAATCTCGCCCTGCCCCTGCCTTGATACACCTCTGTGTAGCTGAATAATCGCCAGAATATGCAAAGGAAGCAATAAGTAGAATGCGAGTCCGGGCATGTTTTTTATAAAGACCCATACCAAGTTGCGGTGGCCGTGGTATACGGAGAAGTCGCTTTGTTTTCCCGTGCTACCGCTACCCTTGTGAGCGACCACCGCACCAGCCACCAAACGGCACGTATAACCCTCTGACCAAATTCGAAGACCAAGATCAACGTCCTCACAAAAACAAAAGAAATCCTCATCAAATCCACTCAGCTTATCAAAGACAGATTTTCTGTATAGGGCCGATGCTCCGCATGGAGAGCATATTGGACCATCCACTATTTCAAACTTCGACGCTAATCTTCCGTAGCCGCGACGCCACATCAAACCGCTGATGTGATAAAAATCCCCGATCCCATCCAAGAATCGCTCGTCTTCTGCTTGGAGTTGGACACACCCAAAGGCTGCGCACTCTGAATGCTTTGATGCCGCTTTGACCAGTTCCGCGAGGCAATTTTTTTTGGGAAACGCATCTGCATTCAAGGTGAGAACCAACTCTGTTTTAGCCTCCCTGATGGCCCAATTGTTGCCAGCTGCAAAGCCTAGATTCTTCTCCGGCCTCAGGAGCAGCAACCTAGCGTCCTCTGTTATTTCGCTACATTGCCCGGCTGGTGAATTATCCACGATGATTATTTTTTCTGGCTGCAGCGTCTGGTCTTGCAGTGCCACCAAGCAGCGCTTCAGATCATCCAGCCCGTGGTAAAATACAATTATAACAGTGATACCAGATGACAGGGAGTCTAATTGACGGGCTAAAATTGACTCCGCAGTAAATGGGATTCCAAATTTTAACTGTTTGGAAACTAAGCGGACAGATTCTACATCGTCACGATCCAGAGATTTCTCCAGAGCAAAAGCCAAGAAATTTATTTCAGCTATTTCACTAAGCGTGGACATTTTAGTTTTACTGTCGTTACCACAAACACTGCTATAAAACGTCAACAAATCAGCTGCGTTTTTCGCCAAGTCAAAATGGGTATTTGCGAAGAGCTTGGCCGCCCGCCCCAACTTCTCGCGCAGCACTGAGTTGCTGAATATTTCGCGACACTTAGACGCTATTTCCTGCGGCGCTCCCTCATGAAGAAAAAGCGCGGTTTCTCCATCATTCATCCACTCCGCGACATTCGTTTCCGGCAAAATAACGGGACAACCAATGTGAAGAAACTCGCCAATTTTGCATGGCATGCGGTATCTATTGAATATATCATTTCTACCCGGTTGGACAAAAACGGTAGCCAGTCGCATAGTGGCAACCAACTCTTCCTCGCTAACTAAACCTGCTTCCACAACGTATCGAGCAGATCCGACGGCCAAGCTCTCGGCTATTCCCTGTGTGTGCGGACCGGTGCGAATCAAACGGCACGGGACACCTTGGTTGTTCAGAAGGACAACCGCTTCGTAAAGTGCTGACTGGTCCGCTCGGTTTACATTGTTCAAGTGGCCTGCATAAACGATTAGGTTCTCGGTAGCATGGACACCAAGTTTTGCAGCCATTTCGGCCGGGCTGATAGAGCTGGACAGCCGCGCGCGATCTGGACACATGCGCAGGTGGTGTTTCGGAATTTGTTGAGGCACGAACTCGTTCAGGCTGGGCCAAACGACCGTAACCGCGTCCGCCATTCGGATGAAAATATCGGATAATCTTGGATGCGAGAGTGTTTGCGGCAATATCCGCGCAAGCTCGACTTCTGATAACACGGACAGCTCCTCTGAATTTTTATCAAGAATGGTGGAGGTGATATGTCCCTCATGGTCCTCAAGATGAACCACGAGTTTTGCTCCTGTCATTGCGACACATCCAAAGGCCGTCTTGCGGACATTCTCGCGAGGCGTCCAAGCATGAACAACGTCGGGCGCTTTTCCGTTCGCAAAGGAAAATCCACGAGCCACCTGCTCGTGCGATACGCACTGAAACCGTGCAATTGTTGGAGCTTCGATGGCTCCGTTTACATCAGTAGGCACGGCAATCGCCACATCTTGACCGTTTGCGGCCAGCGCGTTGGCGTATCCAACAACGAAGTTTGCACTGTTGGAATGGAAGCCATCGTAAAGGATGAAAAGGATATTCATGCCGTGTTATTTCGTCTGAATGATCTAAGTCGCCTACCTAGCTAAATCTTTGAGCGCTCAGGTCCCACCTGCCAACTCCGCTGGCATTGATGTGCCCTCACAGGCCTGAAAAGATCTGCTCCGAAACACAATGTCACCCTTGGTGAGACCGTGAACTCCTTGAAGCGAAGTCCCGAGAACCGGCATACCCAACCCGAAACTCTCGCGCTGAACTTAAGGCGCAAAAGCCAAACGATATACCAGAGGACATTAATTTCTGAGCGCCGAAGCTTCGCGCCTTAATTTTCCGAAAGCTTTACAGCACATATTCGTTATCCTATGTCCCATAGTGGTCCTCGCAAACCTTGTTCCGAGACTAGCTTCATGAGCAGAGGTCGCTGCCTCGAGAACCCCCTCACCCCACTTTTTCAGGTGCAGCTTGGCTCGCTGCAGTGAGTTTGGCTCTCGGGCAGGATGCATCGGCTGGAAATCAACGCGGCCAACCCATGCACGACCCAAAGCCTCTGCGAGTGATCGCGGGTCCTTCGGATCGAAGTAGAAGGCCGCCGTGCCGCACTGCTCTTTGTGCACTTCTAAATCAGAACAAGCAATAGGCACGCCAAGGGCTTTCGCATCTTCAAGCGTGGTATTCCACCCCTCGCTCAGCGATGGCTGAATGACCAGAGACGTCAATCTAAGCAGGTCTAACAGTTCGTTGCGACTGACAGCGCCCAGCATGTGCACGTCCTCTCGAACGCCATGTTTCGCAACAGCTTGGAAAAACTCCGAAAGAATACTGTTCGAAGGATCCCGGTAATCAACCGGAGCACCTGTCAGAACAACGGGCAGGTTTATGCCGCCATGCCTCAGAGCGGCCAAGGCTGGTGGCAAGATAGCGTGATTTTTGTGCGCCCAGAATTGGTTGGGAATTAGGGCAAACTTTGGGGGTAATCGATATTTCTGCAGCGTATCGCCAACCTCAGGAAGCTCCGCTTGGGCAGCGAACAACGAAGGAAACGGAAGGACGGCAGTTTTCTCTTTGCATTGTGGATAAAGAGCGGAGAAATCACGGGCTACAGCACGGCTTGAAACAATAACTTTTTCACAGATCACAGCTAGCTGCGCGTAGATTGTATTTCGGGATTCGGCCTCATGCGGTGCAAACAAATGCGGAAGATGAATATGCTGGAAGTCTGGTATCCATCCGACCGCTGCTTTCCAAGCGGGGAGAATGCAATTTTGCAATGGTAGCAGAACATCGATGCCCAGCGACTTCTGAAGGTCGAGCCAGGCAGAAACATTCGGCGAGAGATCTATATCGCAGACGTCGATTCCGGTTGGTGCTACCACTGCTGTGTTTGATCTAAAAAACACTATTTTTGTCCCGACAGGCTTCTGGGCCACGCTTATTGCAGCTAGCAGGGTGCGCGTGTACACCTCTCCGGCTGTCCAGTGAGGGCTCGAGCAATCTAGAATTCCGATCCTCACGTTACTTTGCGTGCCAGTTCTTTCCGAATCCAAATTAGCAAATCATCAAGTCCCTCTGACATTGAGACTGAAGGCTCGAAGCCGACCTCGCTGATCTTTGCAATATCTGCCCTCCATCGCTCGGGATCATAACCGCGACGCTTTCCACGAAAAGCAACAGGGCATGCCCCGCACTTTGCAGCGATTGATCGCGCCAAGATATTCACCGATGTTTCCACACCAGAGGCAACGTTGTAAGAAGATCCATCCGGCGATACCTTCTCGGCAAGAAGGACGATGGCTTTTGCTATATCATGTGCATGCACGAAATCGCGTGTTTCCTCGCCAGTTCCATGGAGCTGGATGGATTTCTCCTCAACCGCTTGGCGCGCCGCTTCCCAGATGACTTGTCGACGCAGACCTGCTCCGTAAGCGGAAAATATCCGCGCGACAACGGTCTGCATTCCGAAGAGACTGCTCGCCTGCTCGCAGAGCATTTCGGCCATGCGTTTGTGGTAACCATAGGGCGAAACGGGCCGGATGGGGCAGGACTCCGTCACCGGAAGTTCATCCGGTTGGCCATAGACTGCGGCACTGGACAGGTAAATAAAGCGGGTGTTCGGCGCCGACCGACGGCACTGGTTGATCAGCCACTCGGTCAACATGACATGCGAAGCAAAATCATCGTGCGGATTAGTCATGGACTCCGGAACAGATGCTTTGCCCGCGCAATGAACCAAAACATCAGGAGCCACCTCGGACAAGAGAGCGCTAAAGGCAGCATCGGGCAGTGACATTGAGATGGTGCGCAGGTCAGAGGACTCGTGCGAGTCACCAGGCATAGCGTTATCCAGCGAGGTGACCGCATAACCTGAACTTCCGAATGCCCCCGCGATCTTGGCTCCCAGAAATCCTGCCCCACCAATCACCAGCGCTGACTTCAAACCGGCACCTCCACAAGCGGGAGCCCTCCGATCAAAGCAGCCTCCTCCTCGAAGGTGGGAAACATCAACTTACCATCCTGGTTCCGGGCTTCGCGGAAGGCTCTCTGCACATAGCCTTCTTGGGCCGTCAATTCCCTCAGCGGCGGATGCAGCAGATCGCTTTTCACAAAAAAGGCATTATTACCAGCGCTGTTAGATCCCACGAAAGAATAACCCTTGGTTTTTCCCAAGCCGACCAAAGCAGCAAGCGAAGCGCCATAGTAGCTCCACGAGTAGTGGGCTTTTTGACGCACAAAGCCCGGATCGTAAGGCACGGTCACGGATCTCGTCGGACCGAAAAGCGCGTTGTATTCCACGACAACGATGTCCGGTGTGATGACATCAATAGCCTTCCACACCCAGTAGTCCATGCCGTCAATATCCACACTCAACAGACCAACATCACCGGAAATACCGTTTCCGCTAATGAGACGATTGATGTTTTCTGCATCGACGAAAGCACTAACTGCTTTCAACCGGTGTTTCCAGTAGATCGCATCTGATTTGATTGCATCAACATGCTGCTGGCTTCCATCGATGACCAAACCGGACCAATTATGTCCCTCGACTAACCACCGCGTATTTGCTTCGAGGTAGTTTTCGACACCGAACTCGACAAATACGTTACTGGATACACTGAGGTGCCGTAAAAGATACTGTATAATACCATCTTCGCCCCATTGCGAGTACACTTGAAATTCATTGAGATGTAACAGTGGTCTATTCAGCGTTGCTAATTGTTGCTCGAGAAGTTTTCCGAGCAGACGTAGTTGTTTGTCATTTGTTTGCATGGCGTTTATTCGCAGCATCCAGTAGGGTCTTACAAAATTGGAAAGAACGAGTAATCAACGAAGGGGCACCGTCTTTGCGTCCGCTGTTTCTTGTGTCACGCTCTTCCTCACACATGAGTAGCGACGCGACTTCATTGTGACTAAGCATGTTCTCATATCCTAATTGGCTACGGGCCCAATTCACACACTGGTCGGCAATGTGTGGCTCCCTGAAAAGGAAACCATATTCGCGTCCGACGTGATTACCATTTTCCACACTGAGCCACCACTCTAGGATATGCGGATGTTCAATGTAATATGGATCATGCTCGAATTCTTCCCTTTTGAAAAAGGGACGAGGACCATAAATCGATGGCGCGGCCCCGCACAGAGCAGCATATGCGATATGACTGCCTATCCAATTTGAAGTGACATGAGTGAATCGCGATAGCAACTGTTTCATTCGTCTAAGCCCATTTTCATCATGCGCTTCGGCTCCTATTATGTAGGGAATTTGTCTTTTCCTCAGATCTGATATCCATCTTCCCGAGGAAAGACATGACGGATGTATACAAGCTGCAACAACATCAAAGTCCCCTATCACAGAATCTAAGCACTGGAAATAGTCTGACTCAGCATATTCAAATGTTACGTAATCTAAAGAGTGAAAAGGCATTATAAGAAGGCTGTTAGGAAACTTGCTCACTTTTATATCCTCACAATAGAGAATAGGTGCACCTATAGCCTTGGCGCTTGTGGCTCCTAGTTTGAACATGGCAAGCTGTTCGGATTCCCTATGCACAAGCAAGGGCCAACTTGCTGGCGCTTTATGCCATCGGTAAAGCTCAAGAAATTCTGGAGAATTATATTGCCATCCGTGATACCAAAAGCCGCGCAACATCTCCGGCTGAAATCCATCGATAGCATCGCTAATCACGCGCGATGCGCCGTAAAAGTCACATTCAGACCGGATCTCAATCCGGTTTGGGACGTCTATGTTAGCGAATAGGAGTTCGGGACTTATTCGCTTCATTTGAGACTTATTAGGATTCAGTAATAACACTGCGGTTGGTGTTTTTCTCAGTTCTTACGGCGACCCCATTTTTTGCAAGAAAGCGCTTAGCTTCCAATGGAGTTTTTGGTGTGAAGTGAAAAATGCTCGCCGCAGCGACCGCGCTGGCACCGCCATGTGCTACCGCAGATAGCATATGCTGATATTCACCTGCTCCGCCAGAGGCGATGACAGGCATTCGCACGGACTCTGAAACCCGCTTGATGAGATCGAGATCGTAACCGCTCATTGTTCCGTCGCGATCGACGCTCGTCAGCAGGATTTCCCCCGCGCCGCGATCTTCGAGTTCACGCGCCCACTCGGTAGGTTCTCGTCCAGTGGCCGTGGTTCCGCTACGACCGTAGCACTCATATCGTCCATCGGGCGAACGGCGGACATCGATACTTGCCACAATACATTGCGCACCAAAGCGATTCGCTGCCTCCGTTACGAGTGAGGGTTTTTCGTAGGCAGCGGTGTTGATACTTACTTTATCGGCACCCGCGTGGAGCAAGCGTGTGATGTGCTCGACTGTGCGGATACCACCACCGATCGTCAGAGGCACAAAACACTCTGCGCTTAAATCAGCGACAGACTCGTAGTCAGGCTCACGCTCCTCGCTTGTGGCGGTGATCTCGACAAGGATGAGCTCGTCTACGTCGCGGGTGTTATAGACCTTGATGGCGGGCAGGATCGTGCCGACACGTCGCCAACTGTCGAAACCCACCCCTTTGACCAGACCGAAGTCTTTCCAAAGCAGCGTCGGGATGACTCTGACTTTCAACATCCCGGACGTGCGAGGAAGTTCTTGAGAAGCTGCATGCCCGGGCGTGAGCTTTTTTCAGGGTGGAACTGAGTTCCGAAAACGTTCCCGGATCCGACGACCGAGGCAAACTCACCGCAGTATGGTGTCGCTGCAAGTATGTCCGAAGCAAGCGAGGCACGAAATTGGTAGCTGTGGACAAAGTAAAAGTCGGTTCCGTCACCGATGCCGGCAAGAAGCGGACTGGAGGCTTGCCGGTGGCGCACTTCATTCCATCCGACATGGGGAACGCGCTCGCCTTGGCCGGCCACCAAACGAACCACCTCGCCGGGAATCAAGCCCAAGCCGGCGGTCTCCGCAACTTCGTGTCCTTTGTCGGCGAGAAGTTGCATGCCAAGGCAGATTCCCAAAAGACGGACCTCGGGATTGCTCAGTGCCTCGGAGAGTTCACCGGGCCATCGCGCGGCTTCCAGTCTGGCCATGGCATCAGGAAAAGCGCCGACCCCCGGCAGCACGATCCGCTCGGCGCCGACGAGTGAAGTCGGATTTTCAGCGATTTCCACGGTTGCCCCGCACTCTTCGAGCGCACGAGCGACCGATCCGAGGTTACCCATGCCGTAGTTAATCAGCACGACCTTCATGTATTGTCGTCGTTGACTTTGCTGAGACTCCCGTGACGGTCTTTCAAGAGATTGCCATTGGCATCGCGACGGAAAATCTTTTTGTTCGTAAAGCGGTCACAGATCTTCACAAACTGGTCAACCGTCATATCCAAAGGCTCCAATATGTCCTCCAGGGACTTGCCCAGATAAGTCCAAGGGAATCTTCCATCGTGACGTCTGACCATATCCAGGGCGTCCTCGCGGGTAATTCGCCCGCGGCGGAGATGGAGGCACGCGATATCCGTCGCACGACCGAAGCCAAACTTGAGAAACTTGAAGTAGTCGTGGATGCCAGTTTGATGGTTGTCCAAGTTCTCGTAGTTGACAACTGATCCCTCGACCGTGGTGCTCAAGGTCTCGAATCCGGTCGCCTGGGCGATAAGGGCATTGCTGTAGCCGTCCCAGGGAATGTAATGGCCCAGAAACAAGCCAGTCACTCCGACCCTCTGAAGTTCATCATCGGTTGGGTAGGTGTAGGGAATGAGGTCTCTCTCTTTAAGGTCTTCTATTCCGACCAGATCGCTCACGCGCATGCCGAGCAGACCACCAAATTCCTCCAGCCAAGCTCTATTCAGGATATTGTTGGCGGAAGCTGCAGCCGGTCCGCCGTATTCGTTTTGTGAATTCTCACCCCAAACGAGCAGAGGAATACCGAATTGCACTGCCGCCCTGACCGGTATGGTAAAAATGCCCACATGCTCGGGCCAGGAAATGTCCCCGACCTGCTCCAAACCAATTTTGTTGAGCTTCCTACGAACGACGGGGTTGGGTGAAAACTCGACGTAATCGACACCGAGGTTCTTGATGTTTTGAATGTTTCTCCTGCCGATATCGGACAAGTCACAGGTCGTTGCCGTCACGCACAGCGGGTTGAGGCCGAGTTGGAGGACGCGAACAACTTGATAGGTGCTGTCTTTTCCTCCGCTGACGGGAACAATACAGTCCCAGTTTCCGCCATTGCGGCCCTTGTATTTTTCCAGGATTTCATGCAGTTCGATCCTGCGTTGATTCCAGGCGATCTCCTTGCGATTTTCATACGAGCGGCAGGCGCTGCAGACACCTTGGTCGTCGAATTTGAGGTCCGGCTTGGTGGCCGGCATGACACAACGTGAGCAATATTTTAGCATGGCATTAATCGGTTTTTTGCATAAGGAACCAAGTCAGGTCATCTTGGGGAAAATGGGAATCACCGTGGTAGGCAAACCCATAATCAACCAATTGAAGCGACGGGTGCCTGGCCATCATCTCTCCCGCGAAATCACGTTTGAAAAGCCGGTCGGCATGACCGCGGTAGCTGATGGCCACCGGGCTCGGGTTATAGTATTCCGCCAAGCATATGTAGCATGAACTGGCTTTGACCATCAGTTCGTAAACCTGATCCAGAACATCCGGGTTCAGATGGATAAGGACTCCCTTGATCAGCACGAGGGAGCTCGTGGCCGTGGGTGTGAACTCTAAGATCGATGCATGGTGGACCTTGATAAATCCGTGGCGCTCGAGTTCGGTGGCAGCCTGGCGATTGATCTCTACACCGGAAAAGGACGCGTCCGGAAGAATTTGCTTCAGCGCGAGTAGATTAAGCCCCCGGTTCGCTCCCAGTTCAAGAACGCTACTGATGCCCCTGGTTCGCGCAAGAATTTTGGCAAAAAGGGCGATGTTCGAGGCAATCCAACGCGCTTCCGCATTTCGTTCGGTGTAATCGTTGCCGAATTCGCCGGCCCAAAACTCTTCCTGAGGTGTTTTGTAGGTGTTTTTCATGGTTCAAAAAGATCACTTGAAAGCGGTGTTCCGCGACGGACATCCGACTTTGCCTCGCGGCCCAATATGTTATGCAGGCGCTTGACCGGCAGTCCATATCCGGGCCGGATAGAGCGAACGTTCGCGCGAGTGAACTTTTCCCCCTTCTTTACATCCTCTACAACGAACAGCGAGCGCCTGAAGGCGCGACTAGCTTGTTCTTTTTCGCTCAACTCATAGCAGACTTTGCCGAGCGATTTCTCGGCAACTCGAACCGCCTCAACCATTGACCGGAACTCATCCGGCTCCAAAGAAAAGGCTCCATCTGGTCCGCCATCGCTGCGGCGCATGGTCAGATGCTTCTCGATGATGCACGCGCCGAGAGCAACTGCCGCTACCGGGACTGCGGTGCCGAGCGTGTGATCCGAAAGCCCAACCGGCAAATCGAAGGATTCTGCCATGTGCGGAATGGTGCGCAGGTTCATATCCTCGGGAAGTGAGGGATAAGCGCTGGTGCATTTGAGCAAGGCAAGCTGCGTGCAGCCGTTGGTTCGCAAAATCTGAACAGCCTCTTCGATTTCCTCGAAGGACGCCATGCCTGTCGACATGATCACCGGCTTGCCGGTGGCGGCCACTTTCTTGAGCAACTGCGTATCGACCAATTCAAAGGAGGCAATTTTGTGCGCAGGGACATTCATCCCTTCGAGGAAGTCCACTGCCGTGTCGTCGAAAGGAGTGGAGAAGCAGTGCAAACCCAAGCTTTCGGCCTCTTTCTTCAACTCCGGTTGCCACTCCCATGGAGTATACGCTTCGGCATACAAGTCGTGGAGATTCTTGCCCTCCCACAATGTTCCTTTGCCCACCATGAATTCAGGCCGGCGACAGTCGAGCGTCAAGGTATCGGCTGTATAGGTCTGTAGCTTGATTGCATCCGCTCCGGCGTCTTTGGCCGCCCGCACAACTTCCAAGGCTTTCTCGAATGACTGTCCGTGATTGGCCGACAACTCTGCAATGATGTAGCAGGGCTGACCTGCGCCGATGCGCCGGCTTGATATTTGTATTTCAGCAGCCATTACGAGGTTCGATGCAGCAAATATTGCTCAGCCGGTTGGCTTTTGACGATGGTGTCAGCGCCTCGGAGGAATCCTGCGCCCTCAAAGACGCGAACCGAAGCTTTGTTTGTCGGCTTGATCAAGGCGCGGACCAAATCAACTTCGGATGACGCAAACATTCGATCGCAAGCGGAACTGACGAGCTTTTTCCCACAGCCCCGACCTCTGGCATAGGGAGCGAGAGCGACGGAGATGATCGCCTCCGAATCATGCTGGTCGAAGCGCACAACACCGATCTTTCCGAACTCCGCATTTGTGGCGATCCAAAAGCTGCACTGGGGATCCTGAAGCTTAGCGTGGAACCAATCCTTGTGCCGTTTCAACGGAATAGGCTCGGCATCGAACGAGTTGGCTCTGGTTGCAGGGTCATTGGCCCATTCCCACAGCAACTCGCAATCAGCTTTGGTAACTGGATGCAATTCGAAATCCGCTCCCCCTTTTAAAAGCGAGGCCACCCAGCGCGCTCCAAGTCCATCGACCATGTCTCGGCCTAGGGCCGCGAATCCAGTTCGTAGCGCGGCGTCACCAGCCAATCGATCGATGGCTGCACGGAAAGCGTCTGCGTCAAAATCAGCATGGCGTCCGAAACAAAGTCCGAATCCCTGCCTTTCCAACTCGCGCAGGTTCTCTTCCTGATTTTCGGCAAGAATGATGAACAGCGACGGCAAGCCAGTGAAGGCAAGTTCCCAAGAAGTAGAACCACCCGCAGCAACAGCCATGTCAGCCCATCGCATAAGGACCAGCATGTCGGACGCGTTGACTATCAACTCCACGCGGGTCCCCCCCATGGTTGCGGCCTCAGCCGCTCGGCGCAAGCTCGACAGATGGGGGTTACTTCCACCGACCGCAACTCTCACCTCAAGGCCCGAACCCGCAAGAGCATCGATGACTCTCTTGGTCACATTGTCCGCATCCGCGCCGCCTAAGGTCACTAGCAGCTTTTTCGCTTGTTTCGGAATAGCGCGCACCCAGCCGCAATGATCCACGAACTCCCGGCGCAATAGTGCAAACCTCGGACCAAGCACCAACTCCGTGCTCTCATCGCGCCGGGCATAAAGCTCCTCGCGAGCGGAGATGTTTTGGTTGAGGACGATATCCGCGTGGTAAGCGCCGGCGTGGCCATAATCGTCCAACACCAAGAGCCGGCAGCCGGATTCCTTCAGGCGCAGTTGGAAGTCAGCACCGAATTGATATCCATCGAGTGCGACTGCCACTGATCGGTCGCCCTTGGCATTTCGTGAAATACATTCCGTTGTGGCCTCGAGGTCATCCACGCCGCCCGGGACGGCGCCGAACCTTTCAACCTGAAAGTCTTCTTCTCGGATTCTTTGCTCGAGTTGTGGAGTGATGTCCGAGCACAGGAATGCAACATCGCCCCCGCCCTCCCGCCAAGCCTGCGCCAAAGCGATCATGCGCATCACGTGACCGGTTCCCATGACAACACCGGCATCTGCGCGTATGAGCAGAGGTTTTTGCATGCAAAGCACGCAGAAAAGGATTAGCTGCGAACAGCGAACATCTTTTCCGCACGATTCCAGTCTTCGGGAGTGTCGATGTCCTGCACCAAGTGCCTGGGCAGAACCACCGGATATGACTGAGCGCTGAAGAAGCCCTTCTCGCCCAGAAATGCATCACGCCGCCCCCAATAGAACTGTCCTGCGTCATGCCACGCTTCGGGCAAATCCTGCGATCTTTTCAATTCGTTCTCCGGCCAGAACATTTCCACGCGCCCGCTCTCAGTGATTTGCAGCGCGCGGAAAATAGGAAAAGCGTAGCTTGTTACACTAAAGGAAAATTCGGCCTCGGGCTTCTCACGCAGGAGGTCCAAGCCCTTGCGTAGATAATCCGGCTGCAGGAAAGGTGCCGTCGCATAAACACAACAGCAGTAATCCAAAGCACCCCTGTGCTCCTCCCACCACCGGATGGCATGCACGATCACCGGCATGGTGGCGGTGTGGTCATCGCAAAGCTCGGCAGGACGCACGAAGGGAACCTCCGCTCCAAGCGACTTCGCCACCGCCGCTATCTCCTCGTCGTCGGTCGATACCACCACCGCATCGAAGATACCTGACGCGAAGACCGCTTCAATCGGCCAGGCAATCATCGGTTTGCCACAAAAAGGTCGCACATTTTTGCACGGTATTCTTTTGCTACCGCCTCGCGCTGGAATGATGGCGATGGCGCTCATTTCACTGCCGCAGGTATTCCACCGAGATCCCGGACCGAGTCGATGACCCTTTGCACGTCTTGGTCAGTCATAGACGGATAAAGGGGCAGACTCAGCGCGCGGGCATAAAAAGCTTCGGCGTTGGGACACTTGCCGGGCGCATAACCGAAGGTGCGCCGATACCAAGGCTGCAAATACACCGGGATGTAGAGAACTTGGGAGCCGACACCTTGATCTCGTAACTCCTGCATGACTTCCGTGCGCGTCTTGCCCAACCGCGCAAAGTCTATTTGCACCGTATAAAGATGAAGGGAGAGGTCGACGAGACTGAAATTGAAATCAGAAGAAGTAGCGGGTAACGGGTCACCGCTAGCCAGTGAGGGAATCGTCAGGAATTCCAAGCTAGCGAAGGCTTCGTTATACTGCTGCGCGATTTCCTGACGGCGAGAGATGAATTCGGGTAAACGCTGTAATTGAGAGCGACCAAGCGCACACTGCAGATCAGTGATCCGGAAATTGAAGCCGAGATCCTGCATTTCATAATACCAAGGACCAACTTCGGAAAGCTGAGAGTTGCAAACTGAAGTATGGTTGGTGCCATCGACTAGCCCGACGAAGTCGGATGGATTGCGGGTCACGCCATGGGCCCGCAGCAAACGAGCCTTTGCTGCCCACTCGTCGTTATCAGTCACCAAGATACCCCCTTCCCCGGTGGTCATGGTTTTGACCGGGTGAAACGAGAACGTGCTTATATCCGCCCACGGATGTCCGCCCAGCTTCCATGATTTGCCGTCGGCCTCAAAGCCTCCGCCGATGCCATGGCAGGCATCTTCAATCACATACGCTCCGCGACTTCGTGCAATCCGCGCGATTTCGGGCATGTTGCACGGCACGCCCGCGTAGTCGACGGCAACAACCACTTTAGTGTCAGGCTTCCAGTGACTCTCCAACTTGCGCGGATCGAGATTATGAAACTCCGGATCGATGTCGATGAAGTCGGGTGTTGCGCCGACGTAGGCGGCTGCATTGGCCGAGGCCAGAAAAGTATTGGAACTCGTGACGACGCGGTCGCCATGTCCAATACCGAGAACTTTCATGGCAAGATGCAGCGCCGCCGTGGCATTGCAGACTGCGACGACATGCTTGGCCCCAACCCTTGCCGCGAACTCGCGCTCAAATAACTCGACTTCGGGCCCGCAGGTCAAAAAGTCAGAGCAGAGCGCACGTACGACGGCGTCGACGTCGCTCTCGTTGATGGAATGGCGCCCGTAGGGCAACATCAGATATTGCCGACCTTTGCGGCATTGTCACGAATCCACGCCTGGAGTTCAGCTTTGGTCATCCATTCGGAGTTGCTGTCGCTGGTGTAGCTGAAATCCTCCGAGACTTTTTTCCCGTTTTTAATGCGGTTCATGCAGTTTGACCAGTTGTGGATGGCGGGGAGGATCTTGTAGTGATGCTCGTATTCGTAGGTATAAAAGGAGTCCTCTGGGCCTATCATCTGCTCATGCACTTTTTCACCCGGTCGAATTCCGATGATCTCCTGTTCGGCGTTCGGAGCGACAGCTGCAGCAATATCAGTGACCTTCATGGATGGTATCTTCTTTACATAAATCTCCCCGCCTTCCATGTCCTCAAAGGCATGCCACACCAATTCCACCCCTTGCTCCAGAGAGATCATGAAGCGTGTCATGCGAGCGTTAGTGATCGGCAGCGTTCCTTTTTCCCGAAGCGACATGAAATAGGGAATTACTGATCCTCTTGACCCCATGACGTTACCATACCGCACCACGGCGAACCGCGTATCGTGAGCCCCTGCATAAGAGTTGCCTGCAACAAACAACTTGTCTGCGGCCAGTTTGGTGGCCCCATATAGATTAATTGGACTACTGGCCTTGTCGGTAGAGAGCGCAACGACCCTTTTCACTCTCTTGTCGATGCAGGCGTCGATCACATTCATTGCGCCCATCACGTTGGTCTTCACGCACTCGAAGGGGTTGTATTCGGCCGTCGGGACGATTTTGGTGGCGGCGGCATGAACGACGTAATCGATACCGTCCAGAGCCCGGTAGAGACGTTCTCTGTCGCGGACATCACCGATAAAAAATCGCACCCGGGGATCACCTTCAAATTTCTTTGCCATCTCCCACTGCTTCATCTCATCTCGCGAGTAGACCACGATCCGCGCCGGGTTGAGCTTGGTGAGTGTCATGGAGACAAACATGTTTCCAAAAGATCCCGTCCCGCCGGTGACTAAAATTGATTTCATCGGATATCCTGTGCTCTTCTAGGTTTTGGTTTCTACGTTGAAGTTGGTCGCCAAGGGCTGATAAGGAATGCCCGCCACTGGATTCCACGTCCAGGCAACATCAAAGTGACCGGCACGCATGGCATAAACAAGAGCTTCGATCGAATCCTTTCGGCCGATCCAAAGATTCCATGAATATCGCCCAGCGTGGAGGAGCAACGGATCAATAGCGAAGCGAAGCACAGAGCGGCCCTTGGGAAGATCCCACGCGGTCCCGGTCCTCTCGAGGCTCCAATTCATAACTGGCCGCTCTTGCTGATCGTTAGCGGTGAAGGAGAGCGTTAGATTATGGATGATCTCAGAGCTTTCGACCTCTACCTCAACAGGGAAGGCTTCGCCATACCCTATCGGTTTCTCCTGAAGCCTGACCGTGGCTGCTTTGACAGGAGGGTAGATCTCGAAAACCGCGCCACCGTCGATCGATTCGGTGCCGTGATCCGTATTCAGGTTGTTGTAGGCCTCGATTCCTTTGATGGGATCCCGATAGAGACTCATCCGGCCATGCTGCATGAGAGCGACAGACCGGCAAATCGCGGCCACGAAGTCCATGCTGTGCGACACGAAAATAACAGCACTATTCTTGATGAGCTTGTTGATTCGGTGATAGCACTTATGCCTGAAGCGGGCATCGCCGACAGCAAGCACTTCATCTAATATCAGGACATCAGGATCCAGTGTCGTGGCGACCGCAAAACCCAACCTGACCTGCATGCCCGAACTGTAGTTCTGCACCGGCATGTCGATGAATTCTCCGATCTCAGCAAAGTCGATTATCTCGTCGATCTTCTCGTCGATTTCTTTTTTCGAAAGACCCAACACCGAACCATTGATGTAGATATTTTCCCGACCAGTTAGGATCGGATTGAACCCGGCTCCCAGAGCGATCAAAGCTCCAACCCGCCCGTTCATCTCGATCCGACCGTGATCGGGCTTGATCAAACCGTTGAGCATTTTCAGCAGCGTGGTCTTCCCTGCCCCATTATGGCCGATCAGTCCGAGGCATTCGCCGCGGCGCAGTTCAAAGCTCACATCTCTCACCGCATAGAACTCTCCTTCGCGCAGATCTTCATCTCGCGCCGCCACCGCGGGGGTATAAGGGATATGGGAGATGGAGGATTGCGCCCCATCTACCATCTCCAATCTCCTATCTTCCGCGATATCGCGTCGCCCGAAGGGCGACAATTCCCCCGCGATATCGCACAGCCCATACCAAAGCGATCGCTTCAACGAACGGCAGAATTTCTTTGAGACGCCCTCGACCTTGACCAAGACTTCTTGGTCTGCAGTCAAGGAAGCGACGTGTTGCGAGTTTGTTATGACTCGTCTGGAATTCATCAAGTTACTTTTAGCTTTAACCCGCCACGACTGAGCTTCGCTCAGCCCCCCATCCTTTCAATCAAATGCGGCATGGCGATACGGAACCCGATAAGGCCTAGCAGAATCACGATTAGCGAACCAGCGGTGACGAGGAAAAACGGACCTAGAACGGACAAAGGCTGCGCTGTCAGACATTCCCGAGCTGTGATGATGAGGGGCGAGATCGGATTCCACGTGGCCAACCAACCGGCAATCCCGCCCGTCTGCGGGGGGTAAACCACGGGCGTCAGCAGCATCCAGAATCCGGCGACAATCGGAATGGCGCGAGCTGCATCACCGTAAAGACTGGAAATAGGGGTGATGAACACACCGATGGCAAAACCGGCTGCCAACAACCCAAGGATGGCAACAGGCAAAAATGCCAAGCTTGGGCTAACAGGGATGCGCCAAAGGATCACCACCGCAGCGATCAAGACCAGGCGAATCGCCGCGTTAAACAGCACCATGTAAAAGCCACCCATGAGCACCGCTTCGCGGGGAAAATTTATTTTCACAAGCATCGCTTTCGCTGCGCCGAACGATGCCGAGGGACTGACTAACGCATCGACGAAGATCTGCCACAACAAGGTCCCCGTGAGGGCAAAGGCCGCATAGGGAACGCCGACTACCTCGATACGCGTGATACCCTGCGACTGGAGAAAGATAAAGGTGGCAGCGGCAACAAGAGGCGGAAGAAAGGCCCAGACATAACCCAAAAGCGTCTGACGATATCCGGCCCGCAGATCGCGCAAAAACAACCGCCAAGCTAACTCACGACCCGCCCATACGTCCTGCGCGATCTCGCGCAGCATGACGACCGGATGCCTGAGCAGCGGTTCAGGTGTGTAGACTTTGCGATGAATTGATGTCATTGGAACAAAGCATTTGCCGCGAGGAAGGACAAAGGGACGAGCGCCGAAGGCGCAGTGACGGGTGACGAACAGCAGAAAGACAAACGGGTAAAAGGTGGGAAGGTAAGAAAGTGAGAAGGTGAGAGGGAGTATAATTCGAAGACTACAGCTTCAATGGTAGTTCGAGCGGCAGGTCAGTCATAATCGAATAATCGCGTATGTTGAGTGTTACGATGCACGCTGCTCCGAAGATTTCGGCTGTGCGCGCATGCAGGAAGTCGTGGAAATTTCCGCCGCGAATACCCTGTTTACTTGCGGCGGCTTCAGCAGCTTCAAGAGTTTGCTGACCGGATAATTCGCGGAAGACGAGCTGAGCGAACAACCGCTTCGCTTCCTTGGCCGCGTCGGCCGGTGAGAGGTTTCGTTTCACCAACTCTCCCTGCGGCGTGCGATAGACCAAGCCCCGGCCCGTTTGGATGGAGATCCACTCGGCAACCGCGTGGGGACGCGTCATGCCACCAGCTGGCGCCCACCCCTCTTTCCAAGCCCGCAGCAAGGCGGACGTGTCGTAATACTTCACGGGTCGAGATGCACAACCTCGTCTTCACGAGCCTCGGCAATAGCGGCAAGGATGGACTCATCATCAAGCATGCCGCTGGCACGTGCGTCTGCGGGACTCACGGTAACCGTGGGCATAAAGGGCACGATGCGAGCCACCGGTTTGCCGAAGTCAGTGAGAATAACCTCTTCACCCCCATGGATGACAGGACGGACGATCCGTCGGGTTTCCCTGTGCAACTCAGAGAGCGTGGCTTGCATGTGCATAAAATACGTAAAGTATGTATTTTGTCAATGCAAGAGACGAAGAGACTAGCGCCGAAGGCGCGGTGGCGGGTTGCTGGTTAAAGGTCAGAGACAGATGCCTGGGGTCTTAGGTCGGATATCAGTGAGATCGAAGGGCACGCCGTTGCGGAGTTCGATCTGGGCCAGCAGCATGTTGAAAGCATCTCCGGGCTTGAGGCCCAAGCTGCCGCCCTTGGTCGGGGCGGCCAGACCGGGCGATTTTCAAGATGTGGGGTTCCGACATTTGGCTTTGCGCTTCGGCGAGTCGGGCGGCGAAGCGATTGGTGGCTAAAGTTTAAACACCCGGGGGGCTGATAGACCAGACAAGGGTGTGGGAGTGGGTGCGTTGGCCACCGCCCCTTGCCGGCGCGGATCGCAGGTCAGAATTTGACCGGGGCGATGGATTCGTCGAAGAGTTTGCAGCCGGGGTCGAGGTAGATGGAGCGGGCGGCTTGGAGGTGTTTCTTCGCGGTTTTTTCGTCGCCGGCTTTGCGGGCGATCATGGCTTGGGCGTAATACCAGGCAGGCGTGCCGCCGGCGGGGATGAGACCGTCGGCAATTTTTTTCGCGTCCTCATCGCGGTCGAGTTTGAGTTGGCAGACAAGGATTTTGAAACGGACGAGTTCGTTGCGCGGGTCACGACGGCGCATGCTCTGGAAGGTTTCGAGGGCGCCGGCAATGTCTCCGGAGAGAAATTGGACTTCGCCGAGGTTGAAGGCGGCGGGGAAGTAATTCCGGTCCGTGGCGAGGATGGCATTGAACAAATCGAGCGCTTCTTGGTAGCGGCCCATTTTGGTGAGGATGGCTCCGCGCAGGTTGAGGACGCTGAGATCCTGAGCCGCCGGGCCCTGAAGCGCCTCCAACCGGTCGAACGCTGCCTGGTATTCGCCCGCTTCGTAATGCTTGGTCGATTGGCGCAGGACCATGGCCAAACGCCGTTGCATGAGGAGCGGGTCTTCGGGACGGGCGGCTGGCTGCTCTTGGGCCAACGCGGGTCCGAGCACCACGGCGAAGAAGAGCAGGCCGGCGGCCGCGCGGTTCATTTGCTTTCCCCGAGGAAAAGCCGCACCGGGTTCTCGATGGCCTCTTTGACGCGGACGAGGAAAGTGACAGCCTCTTTGCCGTCGACCACGCGGTGGTCGTAGCTGAGGGCGAGATACATCATCGGGCGGATGACGACTTGGCCGTCGAGGGCGACGGGGCGTTCCTGGATTTTGTGCATGCCGAGGATGCCGCTTTGGGGCGGATTGAGAATCGGCGTGCTGAGGAGCGATCCGTAGACACCGCCATTGGAAATGGTGAAGACGCCGCCCTGCAGATCCTCGATGGTGATGGCGCCGTCGCGGGCTTTTTTGGCGTAGAAGGCGAGATCCTGCTCCAACTCGGGAAAAGTTTTGCGATCGGCGTCGCGGATGACCGGCACAATGAGTCCGCGCTCGGTGCCGACGGCGACGCCGATGTCATAAAAATGATTCCGCACCAACTCGTCGCCGTCGAGGCGGGAGTTGATCTGGGGCTCGCTCTTCAGCGCATCGACCACGGCTTTGATGAAGAATGACATGAAGCCGAGCTTGATGCCGTATTTGGCTTGGAACGTTTCCTGCACATCGGCGCGCAATTTCATGACGGCCGACATGTCGCACTCGTTGAAGGTGGTGAGAATGGCGGCGTTGCGCTGGGCGGCGACCAACTGGGTGGAGATCTTTTTGCGGAGGGGGGAAAGTTTTTTGCGGGTGACGCGGCGTTCCTGAGGTTCGAGCTCGACGGGAGATGAAGGTGCGGGAGTCGAAGTCGGTGGGGCAGAGGGAGCGACAGAAACGACCGGCGCCGGAGACGGCGCCGCTACAGGGGCAGGCGCGGCAGGGGCGCTTGCGGGTTCGGGGGCTTCTTCGATCAGGCCGACGACTTCGCCGATTTTCACTTCGGTGTCGGCGGGCGCCTTGATGCGGACGATGCCGGCGGATTGGGCGGCGACTTCGGTCGAGACTTTGTCGGTGTCGAGCGTGAAGAGAAGGTCGCCGGTGCGCACATATTCGCCGTCTTGGCGGTGCCAGAGGGAAATGATTCCGGAGGAGATGGATTCCCCGACGGCGGGGACCTTGATTTCGGCGCTCATGAACGGGTGAGACTACACTTCGAACGCGCGGGTGACGAGTTCGGCCTGCTGGAGGCGGTGGATGGCGAGCGCGCCGACAGCGGGGCTCGGACTTTCCGGACGTCCGGAGTAATGGATATTGCAACCGAAAAGCTCGCGCAACTTCAGGGCCATGTAGGACCACGCACCCATGTTGCGCGGCTCCTCCTGGCACCAGACAATGCGTTTGAGGTTCGGGCAACTGTTGGCAATGCGTTTGATTTTTTCGGTGTGCAAGGGATAGAGCTGCTCGACGCGTATGATGGTCGCATCCGTCGCGCCGCGTTTCTCCTGCTCGGCCTTGAGGTCGTAGTAGACTTTGCCGGAACAAAGAATGACGCGCGTGATGAGCGCGTGATCCTCCGGCAGCGGGTCGGCCAAGATGGCGTAGAAGCGGCCGTCCGTAAAATCCTTCTGCGTTGAAACGACCAGCGGGTGACGCAGGAGGCTCTTCGGTGTCATAATGACGAGCGGCTTGCGGTAATCGCGGTGGATCTGACGGCGCAGCGCGTGGAAATATTGCGCCGGCGTGGTCAGGTTGCAGACCTGCATATTGTTGTCAGCGCACAACTGCAGGAACCGTTCGAGCCGCGCGCTGGAATGCTCGGGCCCCTGCCCTTCGTATCCGTGCGGCAGGAGCATGACGAGGGAGCTGGGACGCTGCCATTTGGATTCGGCCGATGAAATGAACTGGTCGATGATGACCTGCGCGCCGTTGGCGAAGTCGCCGAATTGCGCCTCCCACATGCAGAGCATTTCCGGGTAATCGAGCGAGTAACCGTAGTCGAACCCGAGGACGGCGGCTTCGCTCAGCAGGCTGTTGTAGACGCAGAACTTGGCCTGACTTTCTTTGAGATGGTTGAGCGGCACATAGTCGATGCGCTGCTCGGCGTCGTAGAACGTCGAGTGGCGCTGGCTGAACGTGCCGCGCCGGCTGTCTTGTCCGGAGAGACGGACCGGAGTGCCCTCGACGAGCAACGAACCAAACGCGAGCGCTTCGGAAAACGCCCAGTCGTAAGGTCCGCCATCGCGCAGGATTTCAAGACGGCGGTCAATGAGCATGCGCCGCACTTTCGGCAAAATATGGAAATCCGCCGGAACACGGCAGAGTCCCTCGACGACTTCGCGCAGGGTGCCTGCGCTGATCGCAGTGTGGACAGGATCGTAGGAATACGGGGGCTGGAAGACGGCGGTGGATCCGGCGAAGCGTCCGCCTTCCCGGCGTTCGCTCTCGGTTTTTTTGACGATATCGAACGCTTCCTCGAGGTCGGCGGAGGCTTCTTTTTTGATGGCCTCGGCCTCGGCGGGCGTGACCGTGCCAAGGGCGGCGAGTTCGTTGACAAAAATCTCGCTGGGCAACGGGTGCTTGTTGATCGCGTTGTAGAGGTGCGGCTGCGTGAAGGTGGGCTCGTCGCCTTCGTTGTGTCCGTGGCGGCGGTAGCAATAGAGATCGACGACGACGTCGCGTGCGAATTCCTGGCGGTAATCGAGGGCGATCTGCGTGACAGTGGCCACGGCGAGCGGATCCTCCGCGTTGACGTGGAAAATCGGCGCATCGATCATTTTGGCCACGTCGGTCGCGTAGAGACTGGAACGCGCGTCGGCCGGGAGCGTGGTGAAACCGATCTGGTTGTTGACGATGATGTGGACCGTGCCGCCGGTTTTGTAACCGGGGAGTTGCGACATGTTGAAAACCTCGGCCACGATCCCCTGCCCCGCGAAGGCAGCATCACCGTGGATGAGAAGCGGGAGGACTTTTTTGCGGGTTTCGGTGTCGCCGAGGATACGCTGGCGGGCTCGGGCCATGCCCTCGACGACGGGATCGACGGCTTCGAGGTGGCTCGGGTTAGGCGCGAGGCGGACGGTGACTTTATGGCCGGTGGAAGTTTGGCGCTCGGTGAGATATCCGAGGTGGTATTTCACATCGCCATTGCCGCCGACGACATCGGGGATGAAGTTTTCCGAGAATTCGTTGAAGATGAGGGTGAGAGGCTTGCTCAGGAAGTTGGCCAGAACGTTGAGGCGTCCGCGGTGGGCCATGCCCATGACAATCTCCTCGATTTTGGACGGTTCGCAGCGCTGCAGGATGGTGTCGAGGATAACGAGCAGCGATTCGGCGCCCTCGAGCGAGAAACGTTTTTGTCCGACGTAACGCGTGTGGAGGAAGTGCTCGAAGGTCTCGGCCTCGTAAAGTTGCCGGAGGATGGCGCGGTGCAGGTCAGCGTCGGTGAGGTTGCCGTTGCCGCGGTTTTCGATGCGCTCGCGGAGCCAATTGCGCACCCGAGGATCCTGGATGTGCATGAACTCGGCGCCGATGGTGTCGCTGTAGATGTCGCGCAGTTCGGAAATCATTTCGCGCAAGAGCATGGGTTTGCCGTCGCGGAAATACTTCGAAGAAACGGTGCGCTCGAGGTCGCTTTCGGTGAAACCGATGGCCTTGAGCGAGAGGAGCGGATTCTCCGGTGTTTCGGTCGTCAGCGGATCGAGCCGCGCGATGGTGTGCCCGAGCGTGCGGTAAGAATAGGCGAGCGAATCGGCGCGGCGTTCGAGCGCGGCATCCTCGGGCACGGCGGCGCGAGCTCCCTCGGCAAGTTCCTCGGATTGGGTCAGGCCGAGTTCAAATCCCTCGAAGAACGCATTCCATTCCGGCGTGACCGAAGCGGCGTGTTGCTTCCAACGCTGGTAGTTTTCCTCGAGTAAGTCGGAATTCCAGTTCCCCGAAACAGATTGGCTCATGTAGCGACAAGGGGGAAGATCACCTGAAGTCCACGCCAAGGCAATACGGAGAGCGCATCGGGGCGGAATTTTTATTGTGTCAGGGCGAATCGCGAGGGGGGCGGACAGCGACGGTCCGCCGGGCAAAAGGAAAATTTGGTTCCAACTTCGGCGTTTGGGACAAATATTGGCCGGATGGACGGCTGGGGCCGGGCCTGTTTGCCATGATCAAGGTTGAAGGACTGACCAAAAAATACGCCGGCGTGACGGCCATCGACGGCCTCGATTTCACTGTCGAAAAGGGCGAGATCGTGGGTTTCCTCGGCCCGAACGGTGCGGGCAAGAGCACGACGATGCGGATCCTCTCCTGTTACCTGCCGGCGACGAGCGGTCGGGCCAGCGTGGCGGGATTCGACGTGGCCAGCCAATCGCGCGAGGTGCGGGCGCGGGTCGGTTACATGCCGGAAAACGTGGCGCTCTACCCCGAAATGCGCGTGCAGGAATATCTCGAATACCGTGCGGCACTCAAAGGTGTGCGCGGCCGCCGCAATCGCCAGCGGGTCAATGCGGTGAAAGAACTTTGCAGCCTGCGCGACGTGGAGCGGAAGCTGATCGGCAGTCTGTCGAAAGGATACCGTCAGCGCGTGGGCCTGGCCGACGCGTTGTTGCACGATCCGGATCTGCTCATCCTCGACGAGCCGACCATCGGACTTGATCCGAACCAAATCCGCCAAGTGCGCCAATTGATCAAAGACCTCGGCAAGCGCCACACCATCCTTTTGTCCACGCACATTCTCTCCGAAGTGGAGATGACCTGCAGCCGTGTGCTGATCATCAACAAAGGACGCATCGCGGCGTCCGACACGCCGGAGGCCTTGGCTGGGCGCGTCCGCACGGCGGGCGGCATCCGTGCGGAGATCCGCGCTGGCGCGGAGGATCTGGAAAAAGCGTTGTCGGCCGTCGAAGGCGTCCGCAAAGCCGACATCGAACCGATCGCGGACGGATGGCACAGCTGTTTGTTGCGGACCGATGCCGACCATGATGCGCGCGAAGAAGTGGCGCGCTTGGCCGCGGCCCGCGGGTGGGCCTTGCGCGAACTCGGCCGGGATCAGGTGAATCTGGAACGCGTCTTCGCCGAAATCACGCAGTCGGAGGAGATCTGATGAATTTCTTCACCTTGCTCAACCGCGAGATCCGCGCCTATTTCGTTTCGCCGGTGGCGTGGGTCGTCTTGTTCTTCTTCCTCCTGCTGACCGGTTTCAATTTCTACGCGGGCGTGGCCGCGCTGAATCGCGGGCCGAGCGAGGTCACGGTCGTCGAAGCATTCTTCAACACGGTGTTTTTCTGGTTCGGGTTCGTGCTGGTGTTTCCGCTGATCACCATGCGGCTGTTTTCCGAGGAATACAAAATGGGCACGATCGAGCCGCTGATGACCGCGCCGGTGCGGGACAGCCAGGTGGTCTTGGCCAAGTATTTCGGCGCGCTGTTTTTCTTCATCGTGCTGTGGCTGCCGAGCTTGCTTTATTTCGCGATCTTCACGCGGGTGACGCGGCTCGAGGCAGCGGGGGCGGCCGGACCGTTCCTCGGCGCCTACGGCATGCTCCTCTTGATCGGCATGTTTTATCTGGCGATCGGCTGTCTCGCTTCGGCCCTGACCCGCAACCAGATCGTGGCGGCGATCATTTCCTTCACGGTGATCACGCTGTTCTTCTTCACCGGATTGCTCACTTTTTTCCTGCTCAATGTGACCCCGGCGCTGCGCGAGATGACCGCCTATTTTTCCGCGCTCGAGCACATGAGCGAGGCGTCGCGCGGGTTTTTCGATTCGCGGCCGGTTGTTTTTTATCTCTCGCTGACCATTTTCACCCTCTTCCTCACCTTCCACGTTTTCCAATCGCGCCGCTGGCGAAACTGACATGACCGCACCGCAGGAATCATCGCGACGTCGCGCCGGCATCCGTTTCGGGGTGGCCGTGCAGATCTTGCTGGCCGTTGTCCTGCTCGCGGCGGTCAACTACGCGGGGTTCCACTATTACCTGCGCGGCGATTGGTCGCCCGCGCAGAAATACCGTTTGAGCGACCAGACGCTCGGCGCGCTCGCGAATCTTTCCGCACCGGCCACCATCTATGTCTTTTTCTCCCCGACTTCGGCTGCCGCGGGCTACGAAGTCTACGGCGATGTGCTCAACCTGCTGAAGGAATACCAATTCGCGGCAGGCGACAAACTGACCGTCGAATACATCGATCCGATGCGGAATCTTGCGCGCGCGCGTGAACTGCAGACCAAATTCGAATTCGGTCCGGAGGAAAATCTTGTCGTGTTGGAAAGCGGCGGACGCTCGAAGCAAATCAATGCGGTGGACATGGCGGAATACGATTTGATCCCGCAGCTGAGCGGCGAACCGCCGCGCGTCGTGGCCTTCAAAGGCGAGCAGGCGCTGACCAGCGCGCTGATCGCGTTGGGCGAGAAGACCCAGAGGACGGTCTATTTCCTGCAAGGCCAAGGCGAACCGTCGACCGCCGAGAATTCCACTCTCTCCCTCTTGCAGGAATACGTGGGGCGGCAGGGCGTGCGCGTTGCACCGCTCAATCTCGGGGTGACCGGCGGCGTGCCCGAGGATACCGGGGCCATCGTTATCGCGGGGGCGCGCTACGATTTGCCGCCGGCCAGTGCCGCGGTGCTGAAAAGTTACTGGGAGAACGACGGACGTCTCATGGTGTTGCTCGACCCGGCGGCGAAGACGCCTTTGTTGCGGGAGTTTCTTTCCGGCGCGGGGATCACGCCGCGCGACGATCGCGTGCTGCGCACGGTGGAACTCGGTTTCGCGACCGGCATCGTGCGCGATGTGGCCGGGGTATTTTCGCCGGCCAACCGCATCACCCGCCGCTTGCAGGGTGCGCAGGCCACGTTGCCGGGGGCGACATGCTCGCTTTCGCTGGATAAGGCGCCGGAGGGAACGCTCGTGGAACCATTGATCACGGCGGAGGAACCTTTCTGGGCTGAAACCGTCTACGTGACGGACGAGAGCAAGGGCGTGCTCTTCGACGCGGGGGCGGATACCGCCGCGCCCGTGACCGTGGCAGCCATGGCCGAACGCGGCGGCGTGGCGGATGAAAAGGTCGATGTCAGTTCGTCGCGTCTTGTCGTGGTGGGCAATTCGGAGTTTGCCAATGACGGCATCATCACCGAGCCGAACCTTGATTTTGTCCTCAACGGGCTCAACTGGATGCTCGACCGCGGCTATCTCGGCGGCATCGCGCCGAAGGAAGTGCGCGCCTTCAATCTCAATCTCACGGATCTCGAAACCGGGCGCATCGCGCTCTACACCCTCGTATTGATCCCGGCGGCGGCGGCACTGGCCGGTCTCGTCGTCTGGTGGCGTCGACGCCGCTGAAACGTGAACCCGCGCGCCACCATCGCTCTGCTCATCGTCACACTGCTGGCGGTCGGGGGACTCTTTTATCTGCGCAAAGTCGCGCCGGCCACCCGCGATGCGGATGAATTGAAACGCTATGCCGCGGTGTTCGATCCGGAGGACATCGAGGAAATCGACATTGTGCGGGGGGCAGAGACGATCAGCCTGCGCCGCGACAAGGATGCATGGCAGTTGACCGCGCCGGTGACCGATCGCGCCGCGCCGGAGCAGGTGGACAGGTTGCTCACCGCGGTGCGCTTTCTTGCAGTGCGCGACCGCAACGATTCGCCGGACGACGCGGCCGTGGCGGAGGCGGGATTGGCCTCGCCCCGGTTGCGCATCGATCTGCGGGGAGAGGAGCCGCACCGGTTGGAGTTGGGCGCGAACACGGCCTTGCCGGGCGAAGTTTTCGCCCGGGTCAGCGGCAAAACCGGCGTGCTCCGCGTGCCCGACGACATCGTGAAACTGGCCACCGCCCCACCGGAAAGTTTCCGTGATCCGCGTCTCACTCAATCGGTGGCGGACGACATCGAGAAATTCACCGTGCGCCGCGCGGATGGCGAAATGACCCTGCGCCGCGAGCGCGGCCTCTGGATCATCGAGAAACCGGTGTCCGCCCCGGCCGACCGGCGTGCCGTGCAGGAATTTCTCGAGCCCTTGCTCGGACTGCGGGTGGTGAAATTCGGTGCGGCTGCACCCGAGACCACGGCCCTGCCGGGGCAGTCGGCATCGATCACTATGACACCATTGGGAGGGGGCGAGGATCTGAATCTCGAAGTGATGCGCGGTCCCGACGAAGCGTCGGAAACCGTGGTGGCCCGTTTCGCACCACGCGGCGGGTTTATCGAGGTGGACGCGATGGCGCGGCAGATTTTCGAGGTTTCGCCCGAATCTTTGCGCGACAAGTCGCTCGGCTATGTCGAAACGGACGCCGTGGATCGCATCTCCATCGAGTCCGATGGCGTCTTGCTCGATCTGCGGCGGGAAGGTGCGAATTGGACGGATGCGGCCCGCGGAGTGAGCGTGAGCACGGAGGAGGCCGCGCGTTTGATCGCGCTGTTCAACGAGACCCGCGCGATCTCGTTCCAACCCGGAATGACGGCAAAGGATGCGGGTCTGGAAACGCCGCGGCAGCGGATTGCTTTTTCGGCATGGCTCTCGGAAAACACGGCGGAGGAACCGGCCGGGGGACACCTTATCGCGGGCGCGGATTTCGGCGGTGAAGCGGAAGGTGCTGTTTACGCACGCGAGGCCGGCGCGGAAGAAATCGTGACCATTTCGCCGGAGCTCTCCCGGCAACTCGGGGAACTCGCGGGGCGCGCGGCAGGCACCCAGCCCTGAGTCACTGCGGCTCGCCGCCTCAGCGTCCATCTTCGGGCCTCCAGATGCGACGGAGGCGCAATTTCCTTGACCGGCAACTGTGTCCGAAGGATATCCTACTGCCTCTCTTCAAGGGAAGAAGCACAACCAAAAGCCCTTCCGGCGCGCGAGCCGGCAATTATTTCCAATGTTCAGAAAGTTATTCGGACTCCTCTCGAGTGATATCGGGATCGATCTCGGCACCGCCAACACGCTGGTGTTCGTCCGCGACCAAGGCATCGTGCTCCGCGAGCCGTCCGTCGTCGCGGTGCAAGCCGGAACCAATAAAGTCCTCGCCGTCGGCAACGAAGCCAAGCGCATGCTCGGCCGCACGCCCGGCAACATCGTCGCTATCCGTCCATTGAAGGACGGTGTCATCGCCGATTTCGAAATCACCGAGGCCATGCTGGCCCATCTGATCAGCAAAGCGCACGGCGGCCGACGTATGGTGCGTCCGCGTGTGGTCATTGCCGTTCCTTCCGGCATCACCGAAGTGGAGAAGCGCGCGGTGAAAGATTCGGCCACGCATGCCGGGGCCCGCGAAGTTTACCTCATCGAAGAGCCCATGGCCGCGGCGATCGGTGTCGGCCTGCCCATCCAGGAAGCCGCGGGCAACATGATCATCGATATCGGGGGCGGCACGACGGAAGTGGCGCTCATTTCTTTGGCCGGTATCGTCTTCAGCCGCAGCGTGCGGGTGGCCGGGGATGAACTCGACGAGGCCATCGTGCAATACCTCAAGCGCAACTTCAACCTGGCCATCGGCGAGCGCACCGCAGAGGAAATCAAGATCAAGCTGGGCTCGGCCATCAAGCTGCCCAAGGAAATTTCCATGGAAGTCAAAGGCCGCGACCTCGTGGCCGGTCTTCCGAAAACCATCACCCTCACCTCGCAGGAAGTCCGCGAGGCCCTGGCCGAGCCGCTCAACAGCATTGTTGACGCCGTCCGCACCACCCTCGAGCGCTGCCCGCCCGAGCTTTCGTCCGATTTGGTGGACCGCGGCATGGTGCTGGCCGGTGGCGGCGCCTTGTTGCGCGGACTGGACCAATTGCTGCGCGACGAGACCGGTCTTCCGGTCCACATCGCCGATGATCCGCTGAGCGCCGTGGCCGAAGGAACCGGACGCGTTCTCAGCGAAATCGAGGTCCTCCGCAGCATCGCGCAGACCAACATGCGCGGCAGCAGCGCGTCGATGTGATTCCCGATGGGCCGCGAGTCCGGTCATAATTGCCAGCACTGATGAACAAGCTGCATATCATCCTCTTCGGTGTGGCCATCCTCATCGCGGTGATCTTCCTCAGCTTTTCTTCCGAGCGCATGCGTTCGTGGCAAAGCGGATACCTGCGTGTTTCCAATCCCGCGCTGCAAGCCGGTTCGGCCATCAGCGGGCAGGTGGAGAAACTGCAGAAAGGACTGAAGACTCTGGACGAACTCGAGGCGGAAAACGCCGCGCTGGTTGCGAGCAACAACGAATTGCGTGCGGCGGGCCAACTGCTCGGCGATCTGGAAGGCGAAAACAAACGCCTGCGCGCCTCTCTCGATTACCGCGAGCGCTCTGCTTTCAAGCTCCTGCCCGCCCAGATTGTCAGCCGCGATGCGTCGAGTTGGTGGAACACGGCGAAGATCAACCGCGGCTTCGGCCAGGATGTCGAAACGGCGCAACCCGTGCTCACGGCCGACGGCTTGGTCGGACGCACCACCACCGTGTCGAAGGAAATCTCCATCATTCTCCTCCTCACCGACGAGAATTGCCAAGTGGCTGCCCGCGTCGAGGGCACCAACGAACAGGGCATCCTCAGCGGACAGCGTGTCGCCGGCAACGCCACACCGGAGCTCGTCCTCAACTTTCTCAACCGCGACGCCAATCTCCAACCCGGCATGAAGGTTTTCACCGCCGGGGTGAGCGGCGCGGTTTTCCCCGCGGGCATACCGCTCGGGGTCATCAAGGAATTCCGCGCACGTGAACTCGACGGCCAGGCCGTAGTGGAGCCTGCGTCGGACTTCTCGAAATTGGACGACGTCTTCGTTGTCCTGGGAAGCAAATGATCCGCGCCATCGTCCTCGTCGCCGCTGTCTACACCGCGCTCATCGCGCAGGAATTCATCCCGCCCCTCTCATTCCTCGGCGGCGCGCACCTGCTGCTTGTGCCCGTGCTCTTTTGCTATGGCGCGTTGTGGCTTTCCTTTCCGACGATGCTTGCCTTTGCCCTCTTCACCGGGTTGCTGAGCGATCTCGCGTTCCTGCAGGTCATCGGCGACCACGTGGAAATCGGTCTCGGCTGGTCTGTTTTGTACTATGTGCTCGCCGGCACGGCGCTCCAACCGTTGCGCCCTCTTTTCCAGGAAGGCCGCTGGGAGGTCCATTGTCTGGCTTCGGGGGCGGTCACGCTTCTGCTTTTGCTTTCGCAATACACCATGGTCTGCCTGCGACGAGGATCATTCCTCTTCGATGGGACCATCTTCTGGCACATGGCCGGACCAGCCGTCTTCGCCCTTTTGATCGCACCGCTGGTTTACTTCTTTTTCAACCTTCTTCCCGCGGGAAATCCGGTGCGCCAGACGTCCCGCCGCGGAGGAGGCCTGGTCCGATGATCCCACGGCCCGAATCATTCCCTTGCGCGTGCCTTCGGTGCGCACGAACCAACCTCCCTCACCACATCCTTAACTTCCAACTACCATGATTGAAAAAGTGAAAAAACTATTGGGCATCACCGCCAAATCCGGCGGCACCCGCCTCGTCCTCAGCGTCGAGAAACTGGAAACCCGCGCGGCCGTCCTCGAGGACGGTCAATTGGAAGAATACAACGTCGAGCGTGTCAGCGAGCGCAACATTGTCGGATCGATCTTCAAGGGCCGCGTGAAAAACATCGAGCAGGGCCTCAAGGCCATGTTCGTCGACATCGGCTTCGAGAAAAACGCCTTCCTTCATTTTTGGGACGCCATCCCCGCCGCCCTCGACAGCGGCATCGAGGAAGTGCGCCGCAACAACAAGAAGAAGCTTCCGAAAACCATCACCGCGAAGGATATCCCCACCATTTATCCTCCCGGTTCGGACATCATGGTGCAGGTCAGCAAAGGCCCCATCGGCACCAAAGGCCCGCGCATCACCACGAATATCAGCATGCCCGGACGCTATCTCGTCCTCATGCCTTACAGCCCGCAGTGCGGTATCTCGCGCAAGATCGACGACCCGAAGGAACGGGAACGCTTGCGGAAAATCCTCAACGAACTGGAAATTCCCGACGGCATGGGGGTCATCATCCGCACGGTCGGAGCCGGCCAGCGCTCGCGTTTCTTCGTCCGCGATCTCCATCTGCTCCTCGAGCAATGGAACGATATCGAGAAGAACATGGACTCGCAGCGCGCGCCCTACCAACTCTTCGAGGAGCCCGATCTGATCGAACGCACGGTCCGCGATTTTCTCACCGAGGAAGTGGATGCGGTGATCTGCGATGATCTGCAGGCGGTCGAGCGCATGCAGGCGCTGGTCTCCCAAGTCTCGCCGCGCTCGAAGAAGTGCATCCAATTTTACCAGGAAGAGCAGCACGTTTTCGACAAATACAGCGTCAACAAGCAGATCGAAAAAGCCTTCCACCGCCAGGTCTGGCTCCCCTGCGGCGGCTACATCGTCATCGACGAGACCGAGGCGCTCATTTCGGTCGACGTCAACACGGGCCGCAACAAAGGCGGCAAGGATGTCGAAAGGACGATCTTGCAAACCAATCTCGAAGCGGCCGACGAAATTGCGCGCCAGATGCGACTGCGAAATATCGGCGGACTCATTGTTGCCGACTTCATCGACATGAAATCGCGCAAGGACCAGCAGGCCGTTTACCAGCTCATGCGCCAGCGGCTCAAACGCGACAAGGCGCGCACCCACGTCCTGCCCATCTCGCAACTCGGATTGATGGAGATGACCCGCCAACGTGCCGCCGAGAGCATGCGCATGTCGCAATTCGACCCCTGCCCGTATTGCGAGGGGCGCGGCTTGATCAAGAACACCATGTCCATGTCCGTCGAACTGCAGCGCGCACTCCACGCCGTCATGCGCCGGAACATCGACAGCATCCACGAGATCAAGGTCATCGTGCATCCCGACCTGCTGCAACGCCTGCGCACCGAGGACGAAGAGCTGCTCGTCGATATCGAACGCCGCTACAGCGGAAGACTGTCCTTCAAACCCGATCCGACATTGCACCGCGAAAAATTCGTCATCACCGACGCAAATACCGGCGAGGAGCTGAAGGCGTAGCCACAGCTTGTAGCGGCGGTCTATGACCGTCGGTGCCTGACTCCTCGAATTGTTCCGACGGTCATAGACCGCCGCTACACCCGGTGGATCGCGCCGTCCCCGGCGCGATTTTTCCTCTCTTTTCCCTCTGCGCCCTCAGCGGTTTAAAAGATCTCCCCCGTAAAACACACCGCTCCCGCTTGCCGCGGGGCACATTCATCCCTATGCACCTAGCTTGCCCATGAAACTCCTCGTCAC